>CALVJR010000001.1 GCA_944332295.1 uncultured Bacilli bacterium
TACAAATAATGTTAAAAGAAAAGCTTAATTTCGGGAAAAATCAAGCTTTTTTTAATCGATCAAGTACAAAACTCGGGATGAACTCACTTCGTTCGCCCTTGATTTTTTATTAAAAGAATAGTCCTTTTTATGATGTCTCCTAGATGGGGTTCACATCACTGAAATGGTTCTTTTTTGTTTTCAAACATATTTGAACATTATAATTTTTTAATTATCAACTAATATACATAATATTTCTATAGCAAGTAACAAAAAGAGTGACAACAAGAGTAAAATATAATCAATAAGAGTTGTATAACTCTTTTTTTTTGATATAATAAAAAAGGGTGAAGAAATATGGATTATAAAGTAACAACATACTCAGAAGAGGAAACAATTGAATTGGCACAAAATATTGAATCAGAAAAATTTCCAAATATGGTAATTTGTTTACAAGGTGATTTAGGTAGTGGAAAAACAATTTTTACCAAAGGATTTGCCAAAGCAATGCAAGTAGAAGAAGAAATTACTTCTCCAACTTTTAATATTATTAAAGAATATACATCAGGTGAGTTACCATTGTATCATATGGATGTATATCGCCTAGATGGAAAAGTAGAGGATTTAGGAATAGAAGAATACTATACAAAAGGTGGTATTACTATCATTGAATGGGCAGATATGATACCAGACTATCTTCCTGAGGAAAGATTAGATATAAAAATTAAAAACTCTAGCGAAGATGAAGATAAAAGAACAATCACATTAATACCATATGGAAGTAAGTACGAAGAAGTATGTGAGGTTGTTGTATGATATTATATATAGATACTTCCTCTAGTTATTTATATACAGGAATAGTAGAAAATGGAAAAATAGTAGTTGAAATAAAAAAGGAATACAACCATGAACTATCAAAAACTGCACTACCTGAAATTGTTTCTATGTTTGAAGACAATGCAATAGAGCCAAAAGAAATAAATAAAATAATTGTAGTAAACGGACCAGGTTCATTTACAGGGATTAGAATTGGGATAACCATTGCGAAAGTATACGCATGGAGTCTAAAAGTTCCAATTACAACAATAACTTCTCTAGAAGCAATGGCCATGAGTAGTATAAATGATATGATAAGAGTAGCAATAATTGATGCAAGAAGAGAATACTGTTATGCATCAATTATAGACCAAAAAGACAATTTTATTTTAAAGCCAGTATATATAAAGTATGAAGAACTAAAAGAAAAATTAAAAGATATTGGAGAATATAAAATTATTACAAATGATAAAGAAAAGGTACCAATAAGTGCAAGCAAATGGGAGTCATACAATCCAGATATTGCAGAAATCGTAGCAAAATTCAAAAATAAAAAAGAAGTGAATCCGCACGCAATAAATCCAAATTATTTAAAATTAACCGAAGCAGAAGAAAGTAAACAGTCATGCTAACAAAAATAAATCAAAAAGAAGATATAAAAAAAATTAACTCAACAACTGGTATAATAAAGACAGAGGAAATAGCAAAAGAACTAGATATTAATCCTTTTGCAAAATATTTATTAGAAATAGAAAATAGTAAAATAATTGCTTACTTATATTACAGTGATATATATGATAGAGCAGAAATAAATCAAATAGAAGTAGATGTTTTCCACAGAAATTGTGGAAAAGCATCAAAATTATTAGAAGAAATGATAAAAGCTGTGGAAAAAGATATTACATTAGAAGTAAAAAAAGATAACGAAATAGCAATTCATCTATATAAAAAATTTGGATTTGAAGCAAAAGCAATCAGAAAAGGTTATTATCAAGGAATAGATGGAATATTAATGGAAAGAAAAAACAAAGACTCTTAGTAGAAAAAAAGAGTCTTTTATGTTAAAATAAGAAAGAAGTGAAAAGAGTGGTAAAATGAAGGAAAAAAAAGACATGTATATTTTAGGAATTGAAAGTAGCTGTGATGAAACGAGTGCATCCATTGTAAAAAATGGAACAGAAGAAATCGCAACAGTAATTTCATCCCAAATTGATATTCATAAAGACTATGGAGGTGTAGTACCTGAAATTGCCAGCAGACATCATGTAAAAAATATTACAATTGTACTTGAAGAATGCTTAGAAAAAGCGAAAATGACTATGGATGATGTTGACGCAATCGCAATAACATATGGTCCAGGATTAATAGGTTCTCTACTAATAGGACTAGAAGCAGCAAAAACACTTGCTTTCCTATATAAAAAGCCCTTAATTCCTGTTCATCATATTGCAGGACATATCTATGCCAATAGCCTAATAAGACCGTTTAAGTTTCCATTGTTAGCTTTAGTGGTAAGCGGTGGCCATACAGAATTAATCGAAATGACAGACCATTATAAATTTCAAAAACTAGGTGGCACTTTAGATGATGCCATTGGTGAATGTTATGACAAAGTAGCAAGAGTAATAGGACTAGAATATCCTGGAGGGCCAAAACTAGATAAGCTTGCTAAATTAGGAAAAAAAACCTACAAACTTCCTACACCATTAAATGATGATAGTTACAATTTCTCCTTCAGTGGTCTAAAAAGTGCAGTTATTAACTTAGCACATAACGAAGAACAAAGAGGAAACAAACTAAATAAGGAAGATTTAGCCGCATCATTCCAAAGTGTAGCAGTAGGTTCCGTTATTAGTAAAACAAAAAAAGCCATACAAGATAAAAATATAAAATATCTAATTGTCGCTGGAGGAGTAGCAGCAAATCAAGTATTAAGGCACGAAATAGAAAAATTAGGTGAAGAAATGAACATAGAAGTAGCTATTCCACCTATGAAATATTGCACTGATAATGCAACCATGATTGCCGCAGCAGGATATTATGCATATTTAGACGGAAGAACAGCAGATCTAACATTAAATAGTACATCTAGCGCTGTATTAAGATAAAAGTTGACATAAAAAACATCAAATTTGATGTTTTTTTCTTTTGAATAATAAAAATTTTTTTTCAAAAAAAGAAAATATGGTATAATTTTATATGATAGGGAGGCTAGTAAAATGATAAATAGAATCATATTAAATGAAACATCATATTTTGGCAGAGGTGCCAGAGAAAAATTATCAGAAGAAATTGAAGCAAGACATTTTCAAAAGATTCTAGTAGTCACAGATAAATCCTTACTAGAAACAGGAACTGTCGATTTAGTAACAGATGTACTAAAAAAGAAAAATATAAACTATGTTATCTATGATGGAGTGAAACCAAATCCAACAGTACAAAATGTACAAGATGGATTAAAGGTTGCCAAAGATAACAATGTGGATTGTATTGTAGCAGTAGGCGGAGGTAGTCCAATCGACACTGCAAAAGCTATTGCAATTATTTGCACAAATGAAGAATTTAGTGATGTAGTAAGTCTAGATGGAACTGCTGCAACAAAAAACAAAGCACTACCATTAATTGCTTTGCCAACAACAGCAGGAACTGCTGCAGAAGTAACTATCAACTATGTAATTACAGATGAAGTAAGAACAAAGAAAATGGTATGTGTAGATCCACATGACATTCCAGTAGTAGCAATTATTGATCCAGACCTAATGCAAGGTATGCCACAATCTCTTGCAGCATCTACAGGAATGGATGCATTAACACACGCTATGGAAGGATATATCACAAAAGCTGGATGGTTAATTCCAGATATGTTCCATATTAATGCCATGTCATTAATCTATAAAAATCTAGAGCGTGCAGCTAATGAAAAAGATGAAAAAGCAGTGGAAAAAATTGGTTATGCACAATATATTGCTGGTATGGGATTTTCAAATGTAGGACTAGGAATTGTACATTCAATGGCTCATTCACTAGGTGCATACTTTGATACTCCACATGGAGTAGCAAATGCATTATTATTACCACATGTATTAAAATTCAACGGTCAAGTTTGTCCTGAATTATTTAGAAACATGGGTAATGCTTTTGGACTTGATATGACAAACACAACAGATGAAGAAGCTGTTCAAAAAGTAGTAGACGCTGTAAAGGAATTATCAATCAAGTTGCATATTCCACAAACATTAAAAGAAATTGGAATTCCAAAAGAAATGTTACCTACATTAGCAGAACAAGCATTGCATGATGCATGTACTCCAGGAAATCCAAGAGAAGTAACAAAAGAAGACATCTTAGCTTTATATAAAGAAGCTTATGAATAAAAAAATAGAAAAGAGGTAGAAAAATGTTAAAATCAAAAGTAGGATTCAGCACAGATATTGACAGTTTCAAATCAGGAGAAGAAACTGCAAGAAAAGCATCCATGGATATGAAAAATGCAAAATTAGGAATGTTATACACTTCTGTACTTTCTAATGTAAAAGAAGTAGTAAAAGGAGCAAGAAGTGTAACAAATGCACCAATTATTGGATGTACAAGTAGTGGAGCAATCATAGTTCCAGAAGGAGTCATCTCATCAGACCATGGATTTTCAGGAATGATGATGTTAGATGACAAAGATATGACAGTAGGTGTTGCTTGTCACGAAGCAGGGCGTGATGCAAGAGCTATCGGTAGAAAAGTAGCAATTGAAGCAGTAGAAAATGCGAAAACTACACGTGCACCAGCATATTTCTATATGGTAGCAAGTCCAAAAGAAGAAGAAGACTATCTAATGGGAATTCAAGATGTTATCGGAAGAGTTCCAATGTTTGGAGGTAGTGCAGCTGACGATACAGTAGAAGGAAAATGGCAAATTATTTGTAATGATAAAGTATTTAATGATGGTGTTGCTGTTGCATTCTTCTATACAGATAATGAAATCGTAACTTCATATACAGGAGCATACAGAGAAACAAATAATATCGGTCTAATTACAGAAGTAAAAGATAACCGTACCTTAGTATCTATCGATGGAGTATCAGCATTAAAGAAATATGCAAGTTGGATTAATACAACACCAGCACAATTAAAAGGGCAAAATCTTTTAGTAGCATCAATTACAAGACCTTTAGGTGTAAAAGATCCATTAGGAAACTTAACTGTAATTCGTCACCCTATGTTTGGTAATGATGAGGGAACTAAAACAACAGCAGACGATACCATTACATTAGGAAATAAAGCCGTTCCAGGAACAGCAATCATTCAATTAGAAGCAACTGTAGATGAATTAATTGACTCTACTGGAAACACAATGAAGGATGTTAAAAAACAACTTTATACAGACCCTGCTGCTTATTTCTTAGTACATTGCGGTGGAAGAAAATTAGGAATTGGAGATCGTATCGGAGAGGTACATAAACAATTATTAAAAGAAGCAAAAGATGTACCATTTATCACTATCTTTACCTTTGGTGAATATGGTTATGATGAACATTCAGCAAATATTTGCGGTGGATTAATGTTATCATTTACTGCATTTGGTAAAAATTAGGAGGTAATATGAAGAATTTAGTAAAAGGAATGGAAATGGATGCTAGTAACCATCAAGTTATTGAAGTAACAAATCCAGCAACAGGAGAATTAATCGACACTGTACCAAACTCTACAGAAGAAGACGTAGATATGGCAGTACAAGCTGCAGTAGTTGCACAAAAAGCTTGGGCAGAAGTGCCATTACATGAACGTGGACGTATCCTAGAAAAATTTGTAGACTTAGTTGAAAGAGATAAAGAAGAATTAGCAACACTTCTTTGTAAAGAAACAGGAAAACCAATTAAAGAAGCAAGAGGAGAAATTGCTAATACAAGAACATTCGTATATGCTTATGTGGAAAGAGCAAAACATTTATACGGAATAAATATTCCTGCTGGAAATGAAGCAGGTCACGAAAATGATGTACAATTTACAATCAGACAACCACTTGGAGTTGTTGCTTGTATTATTCCATTTAACTTTCCATGTGACTTGTTTGGTCAAAAAGTACCAAGTGCTTTAATCATGGGAAATGCAGTGATTGTAAAACCATCAACTTATAACCCTTTAACACTTCATAGATATTGCTTATTATTAAAAGAAGCAGGAGTACCAGATGGAGTAATCAGTTGTTTATCAGGAGATGGTCCAACAACAGGACAAGCTTTAGCGAGACATAAAGGAGTGCATCTAGTAAGTGTAACTGGATCTACTGCAGTTGGTATGGAAACTATGGCTACTGCTAGTAAAAACTTAACCCATGTAATGCTAGAACTAGGTGGAAACGATGCCTTTATTTTAGACAAAGACGGAGACTTAGATTTAGCAATTGAAGAAATGGTTTGGGGAAGACTATATAATACTGGGCAAGTTTGTTGTGCTAGTAAACGTTTCTTAGTACATAACGACATTAAAGAAGAATTTACTCGTCGAGTAATTGAAAAAATAAGTACAATGCGCATTGGAAATCCAATGGATGAGTCAACAGAAATAGGTTGCCTAATCAATGAAAGAGCAGCACGTCGTGTAGAGGAACAAGTAAACACAACAGTAGCACAAGGTGCAAAACTAGTATTTGGTGGTCGTAGAAATGGAGCATACTACGAACCTGCAGTACTTACAAATGTAACAAGAGACATGGATATTATGAAAGATATGGAAGTATTTGGTCCAGTAATTCCTATTTGCGGATTTGATACTATAGATGAAGCAATTGATATTGCCAACCAATCTAGCTTTGGATTATGTGGAAATATTATTACAAAAGATATGAAAAATGCTTTCAAAGTAGCAGAAAAACTAGAAGTAGGTGGAGCAATAATCAATGGAGCAAGCTTCTTCCGTTCAGCAGAAATGCCATTCGGAGGTTGGAAACATTCTGGAATTGGTAATGAAGGTATTGCAACAACGCTTCAAGAAATGTCTAGAATAAAAACAATCGTACTAAAAAACGTATTGAAATAAAAAAACATATATGTTAACATAAAACTAATTTCTAATCAGGAAATTAGTTTTTTTCTGGTTAAAAACAATTATTACCATTATAAGTAGATGAAATTAGATAATATGCGTAATAGAAACAATACTAAAAAAGAATAATAGGGAAATACAGGATATATAAATAAGCAAAATAATAAGTTATCACAAAAAAATAAGTACAAAGAAGGTAAAAAATGGAAAAAGTAATTAAAGAAGTATATGAAGAAGTAAAAAGAAGATGTTTACTACCATCTAATGAATACGGAATTGGAGCCTGGGATCATCATATTGAATTAGTCTATAAAATCGCACTAAAAATTCATAAAGAGTATCAAGCAGACCATGATATAGTTGCTCTTGCTGCTTTATTACACGATGTAGCATCAATCACAAACAAAGAATTTTATGAAAACCATCATATTATAGGAGCAGAGATAGCAAAACAAATATTAGAGCCTTTAGATGTAAGCAAAGACCAAATAGAACATATTCAAAAATGCATATTAAATCATCGAGGAAGCATAGTAAAAGAAAAAAATACCCAAGAAGAAATTTGTATTGCCGATGCAGATGCTATGGCACATTTCTATAGTGTTCCCTCATTACTTAGAATGGTATATGTAGAAAGAAATATGTCAATTGATGAAGGTGCAGAGTTTGTAGCAAACAAACTAGAAAGAAGTTATAAGAAATTGACACCACAAGGAAAAGAGTTAATAGAGCCACACTACGAAGCATCAAAAATATTATTAAAGAAAATTTAACATTAAAAAATAATCATTATCCAAAATACGGATAATGGTTTTATTATGGTAAAAACTTTCATATCTAACGAATATAGTGTATAATAAAGAAGAATCAATATTCCAAAGGAGTAAGTATGGAAACGAGAAGTGAACTGAAAAAAAGAGCAAGAAAAAACTTAAAAAAGCATTATTCTATCTTTATGGTAGCCTGTGTAATCGCTGCATTCATAGGAACAGAGTTTATTGGTTCACTAAGCATCACTAAAGTGCAAACGCTTCCAGAAACAGTAATTAATGATTCGAAAAATATAGATAAAGCAGTAGACGATGCACTAAATGAAAATGGACAACATAGCAAAGAAAGAACCGATAAACTAAAACAAGAAATTATAGAAAAAGATAAAGAAGATACTTCAAAAGTATTAGGAAGAAGTCGCGGGGTTTTTGCGTCCATAGTAAACGCTTTTTCTACAGGATCTATCTATGTTACATTTATTGTTGGAATGAATTCCATTATTGGACATCCGAACATTACATCAATTATATTAATTGTATGTAGTTTATTATTAAGTTTTATTCTATGGTTCTTCCTTGGAAATTTATATCAAGTAATTTCAAGAAGAATTTTTCTAGAGGGTAGAGTATACCAAAAAGTACCAATGCAACGTTTCTTATTTTTGCTAAGAATAAAAAAATGGACTAAAACTGCATGGACCATGTTTGTGACGACAGCATTTTATAGCTTATGGAGTCTAACAATCATAGGTGCCATAGTAAAAAGATACTCTTATATGCTAGTACCTTATATAGTAGCAGAAAATCCTAATATCAAAACATTAGATGCTATCAATCTATCAAGACGAATGATGTATGGTCATAAATGGGAATGTTGTAAATTAGAATTATCATATTTTGGATGGATGGTTTTAGGAACAGTAACCTTAGGAATTACGGAAGTACTATACTCAAATCCATATAAAGTGGCTGCTATGACAGAATATTTTGTAAGCTTAAGAAAAATAGCCAAAGAAAAAAAGATACAAGGAATAGAAAAATTAAATGACAAATACTTATATGAAAAGGCATCAGCAGAAGAACTAGACGAAGGATATTCAGATGTCATAGAAGTAATAAAAAAATCACAAGAAAAAATTAAAAAACCAAAAGGGATAAAAAAGGTAGTAGCCGAGTTCTTAGGAATTTCACTATCAGATACAAAAGAAGCAGAACAAATAGAGCAAGAAGAAAGAAAAGTTCAGAAACTAGAAATATTTAAAAATGCCATTCGTGGAAAAGAATATCCAATGCGATTATTCACAATTCCAGAAAAGCACCAACGTCAAAAAATGGATACCATTAACTATATGAGAAGATATTCTATTTGGTCATTGATAGCACTATTTTTTCTTTTCGCTATCATCGGCTGGATTTGGGAAGTAGTACTACATATTATACTGGATGGAGAATTTGTAAATAGAGGAGTACTACAAGGACCATGGTTGCCAATCTATGGCTATGGAGGAATATTAATATTGACAGTGTTAAATAAATTCAGAGCTAAACCATTAAGACAGTTTATAGCAACCATAGTTCTTTGTGGAACAATCGAATACTTTACCTCTGTTTATTTAGAAATAGTATATGATGGTCAAAGATGGTGGGACTATAGTGGCTATTTCTTAAACTTACACGGTAGAATATGTGCCGAAGGATTACTGGTATTTGGCCTTGGAGGAATTGCAATAGTATATATTGTGGCACCTTTATTAGATAATATTATAAAAAAAATAGATCATAAAAAACTAGTAACAATTTGTTGTATTTTAGTGATACTATTTGTAACGGATAATATTTACTCTAGAAAAACACCAAATACAGGAAAAGGAATTACAGATTATCAAGTAGCAGAAAAACGACCCTTGAACATACTATAAAAGAAAACAGAAAGGAAAAAAACATGATAGCAATTTTCTTATCACCACTATACATATTAATCAATTTCTACATTGCTAGATGGTTACTAAGTTGGATGCAAGCATGTAGTAAACATTTCAATAAACGAGCAATCAGAGTATTAATCATTACGATTTATACTTTTTTTGCCAGTGCACTATTAATAGGCTTTTTATTACCACCTAGTCCCTTAGAAAGAATTATGAAATTAATAGGTAATTACTGGTTAGGAGTATTATTATATGTAATTTTAACAGTACTAATTGCTGATGCCATCCGACTAGTAGTAAAAAAGAGTAAGAAATTACCAGAAGAATATATTCACTCTAAAAAAGTCTTTGTAATAGCAGGAACAATCTGTATCGTAATTATTTCTTCTCTTAGTATTTTTGGTGCAATCAATGCTAGAGTAATACACACGACAAAATACGAAGTAACAATCAATAAAAAAGTAAAAAAAATAAAGCAATTAAGAATCGCCTTGGTCGCAGATTTACACATGGGATATAATATCGGAACACCACATATCCAACGAATGGTACAAAAAATAAATGAACAAAATCCAGATTTAGTAGTCATGGCTGGAGATATTTTCGATAACGAGTATGAAGCACTTGATAATCCAGATGCCATTGTAAAAACACTAAAAAAGATTAAAAGCAAATATGGCGTATATGCGACCTATGGAAATCATGATATTAAAGAAAAAATTTTAGCCGGATTTACTTTCAGCAAAAAAGGTGAAAAAAAAGTAAGTGATATTCGTATGGATCAATTATTAGATGATGCTAATATTACATTACTTCGAGACGAAAGTGTATTAATTGATGATAGCTTCTATTTATATGGAAGACCAGACTATCGTAGACCAGGAAGAGGAATAACTGTACGAAAAACTCCAGAAGAAATCACAGCCGACCTAGATAAATCAAAACCAATCATAGTAGTCGACCATGAACCAAACGAATTACAAGAACTAGCGGATGCTGGCGTAGATATGGATCTTTCTGGTCACACCCATGATGGCCAAATGTTCCCTGGTAATATTACAACCGCATTAATGTGGGAAAATTCCTATGGTTATTTAAAAAAAGGAAATATGCACAATATAGTAACCAGTGGAGTAGGTTTATTTGGACCAAACATGCGAGTAGGAACTATTGCTGAAGTAGCAATTATCGATGTAAATTTTAAGTAAAAGGGAGGAATATAATGACAGAAGCAATTATTTACGACTCTTTATCAGGAAATACAGAGTACTTAGCCAAAGAAATTAAAAGTATAAAGAAAAATGCATATTATGAAAAAATATATGACAAACTAATAGAAGAACTACCAGAGTATGATATATATTATATAGGTAGTCCAATAATCAAGGGTATGTGCACTGATAAAATAAAACGTTTACTACAAAAAATAGAAAACAAAAAAATATTTCTATTTATCACAACAGGATATAAAGGAGAAGACTACTACGAATCACTAACCAGAAGAATACTAGAAATCATTCCAAAAAGTAACCAGATATTAGGTATTTTCTTATGCCAAGGAAAAATGCAAGATGCTGTAAAAGAGCACTATATCAAGTTAATTCAAGAACATCCAGAAGATAAAAACTTAAAAGTAAGCCTAGAAAATTTTGAGCAAGCAAAACCTCATCCTGATGAGAACGATAAAAAGGATTTAATAGAAAAAATCCAAGAATTATCCTTGACTTAAAGCAAACTTTAAGTGATAAAATAAAATCGAAAGGAGATAAATTATGGAAAAAGCAAAAGTATATTTTATAAAAGATATTACACCAGAAAACATTATTAAAGCCTATGAAGCATTAGGCAAAGAACTACCTGGAAAAGTAGCTGTAAAAATGCATTCAGGAGAAAAAGGAAATCAAAATTATTTAAGGCCAGAATTTGTACGTGATATGGTAAACC
Organism: uncultured Bacilli bacterium; assembly: GCA_944332295.1. Lineage (GTDB taxonomy): Bacteria > Bacillota_I > Bacilli_A > RF39 > UBA660 > Faecimonas. The sequence continues at coordinate 11,474 of CALVJR010000001.1, forward strand.
ATGTAAATGGTACAGTAGTAGAATGTAATACTGCTTATGCAGGAGCTAGAAATTCTACAGAAAAACATAAAGAATTAATCAAAGAACATGAATGGGACAAATATTTTCCATTTGACCTATTAGATGAAGAAGGCCCTGATATGGAACTTGAGATACCAGAGGGAAAAGTATTAAAGAAAAACTATGTTGGAAAAGACTTAGCGAACTATGATTCCCTATTAGTACTATCTCATTTTAAAGGACATGCCATGGGAGGATATGGTGGTGCTCTAAAACAATTATCTATTGGTTGCGCATCATCAGCTGGGAAAACTTTAATTCATACAGCTGGGAAAGTAGCTGACCAAAATGAATTGTTCAACAATCTACCAGAACAAGATAGATTCTTAGAAGCTATGGCTGATGCAGCAGATAGTGTTGTAAAATATTTTAAAGGAAATGCTGCCTATATTAATATTATGAAAAATATTTCTATAGACTGTGACTGTGATGGAAATGCTTCTGCACCATGTATGAAAGATATCGGAATACTAGCAAGTCTAGATCCTATCGCAATAGATCAAGCCTGCCTAGATTTAGTATATAATTCTACAGACCCTGGAAAAGATAAATTAATTAAGAGAATTGAATCTTTACACGGAGTACATACGATAGAAGCAGCAGCCGAATTAGGTTTCGGAACTAGAGAATATGAATTAATTAATTTACAAGAAGGAGAATAATCTCCTTTTTCTTTTGCAAAATTCATCTGCTTACTATATAATAAAAATAGAAAGTAGGGTAATGTTATGGAAGTTATTTTTTCTGCAATATTAATGGTAATCATGATTGCTGTAGCAATATATAAAACGACAAAAAATATGGGGATTGATGAGATGTTAGGAGTGATGCATCAAGAATTAAATAATACTAATATAAATAGGATAAAAGAAAACTCTTATATGGATTATACTAAATTCTTTGGTACAGAATCACTATCAGATAAAGAATTTATCAAAAAAATGAAAATAATATATTCACAAATAATGAAAGATAAAGAAAAAGAAATAAGACAAATTGCTGAACTAGCTGGATGTACTTATCCAGAATGCATCTTAAAAATTCGATATTTAAAACAAATAAAAAAAATTCCAGAAGATTATTTCATTGATGAAGTAAATGGCCTAGTAAATCGTTGTAGTAAAGAAGAACAAGAACTGCTAAAAAAATATAGGCCGTATATTTATAGAAATCATTTACAAATTCCAGAAATTGCTGCAAGAATTCCTCATATGCCAGGAAAAACTTATCAAGAAATGCAAAATCAAGTATTAAAAGATTTAGTGTATTTAGACGAAAAGAATTTGATTGATGGACTCATTCTAAATAAAGTAGATGGAACTATTACTTACTATAATAACAAACGAAAGTCAAACAAAAAGGACAAAATTACAGTAAATTGTCAAAATTGCGGAGCACCAAATCAAGTAAATAGAGGAGGAAAGACTTGGTGTAGTTATTGCGGAACTATTGTAGAAGACAAAAGTTTAGACGAAAAGACAAATTAAAAAAATTTAACTTAGAAATATAAAATATGTTTATTAGAAAAATAACAGAAATAGAATAAGGATTGAAAAAGATTATACGATAAGAAATTCTAAATTGAATTTCTTTTTTTGTGAACTAACATTTTTTCTTTTTAATCATATAATACTTTAGTAGAAAGGAGAATTATGAAAAGAAAAATTGTGATTTTTATACTAGGTGGTATATTAATATTTATAATTGCTGCCTTAGTATTATTTGATTTAAATAAAGGGGATTCAAAAGAAGAAAAAAGGCAAAAAATAACTTTAGCAGAAGTAACTCATTCTATTTTTTATGCACCACAATATGTTGCAATCGAGCAAGGTTATTTTGAAGAAGTAGGAATTGATGTAGAATTAATTTTAACAAGTGGAGCAGACAAAGTAACAGCAGCAGTACTATCAAAAGATGCGGATATTGGTTTCTGTGGAAGTGAAGGAACAATCTATGTATATAATGGAGGAGAAAAAGATTATTTAAAAACTTTTGCTCAACTAACTCAAAAGGATGGTTCATTCCTAGTCTCACGTGAAAAAATAAAAGATTTTAAACTAGAAGACTTAGAAGGAAAAACGGTACTTGGAGGTCGTGCTGGGGTTCGTCACAAAAGAGATGATACAAAACAAGAAAACATATATTATCCAAACAACGAAAGTTGTTTTTTTTATGGGAGTGTTTTACAAGTATAAAGTTATAATGTCCATGGTATCAATATTAGCACCTAATAAAAAAAATAGCTCTTTGCTATTTTTCTTTGCCTTGTTCCAAATAATAAATAACACAACTATTAATAATAGAACTAAAATAGGCAAGCAATTCCATAATGAGATTTTCATTAAGGTGTTTCATTGTTTTCCCTGAAAGATGTGCTAAATCATTTCTTATATTTGCTCCAATTTTATCATTAGTGTCAGATGTTTGCAAAAGAAAGTATTCTAAGCAACGCATTTGGTCAATACCAAGAATATCTTTAATAATAGTAGGCGGTTGATTACAGTTTTTTAATGATAATAAACGACCTAATGTAATAGATTGTTTTGATATATAACCAATATTATCCATTGTTTTAACCTGAAAAAAATAAATTAGTTTTAAAATTTGTTCTATAAATCCACATAAGAACATTGCAAAGCTATAAGTTGTCGTTTCAAAAGAAGTTTCATTTTTAGTATTGGTAACTGATAATAATTGGGTGTAGTCAGAAATATATTGAGTTAACATCTCAACATACTTATCAAAACCTTCAATTTGAACAGTAGTATTATTGTTTTTACAAATATATTTTAACTCGCTATATATATAAGATAAATAATTACTAGTATCTTGAGAAGATTCAAAAATCATTCCAATTCTGGCTTTGATTTCAAAAAGATAACTTGAAATAACATTTAAAGTGTAATTTGTAAAATAATCATTTTCTTGAAAACCAGGCCGTGCCAAAGAATCTGCAATTGGATGTTGATTTTTAGAGCTACTAACTGCTAATTCTAAAAAGCTAATCAATTTATTATTATGGTTTCGAGTATGAGTTAGAGATAAAATACGGTTAATAAAAGGAATATTTTCATTTTTGAAAAAATTCATAAATTTACTTATATCAATTTTAAAAGAAATACTTTCGCCATTATCTAATATATATTGATATAAAGTATCATCGCTCTGATTAAATAACTTTTCAATATCATAAACATATTTTGATTTTACTCGCATTAGAAATTTTAAAAAATCACCTAATATATAATAGTTCATATATATCAGTTTTGAGTCACCAGAACTATCTTGAGTACATCTATTGTGTACCAAAGAATATAAAATATCAATAATTTCATTAACCTTTTTTTTCAAATTTTTTTTCGTGTATAACTGCTCTAAAATGCTGTATATTTCTTCACTTCTAATATTAAATATTTTTTCTATACTGCCCTTGTTGAATAAAGAAGAAATTTTAGATGGGTTTTTTAGAAAGTATGTAATCCAATATTCAAAATTATCAATAATATCATATGGATGTTCTTTCATAATATATTCCATAATATTTTCGTCAAAACAATTAGAATTATTACCTATATAATTAGTAGTAAATTGTTTTAAGTCGGGTTCAATATAAATTCCCTCATTATCATGATATTGATAAATATCTAAATATTTATTTCGTATATACTTAACAATTTGAGGTTTATGATAGCCTTGATAAAGAGTATTTACTTTAGAAATAAAAGATTCAAAATCTGTTCTTTTTTCTTTTATAACATAAGGAATATATTCCTTATATTTCGTTAGAGCATCTAGAAAAATATAATTAATATAATCATCCAAAGTGCTAATTGTATTAGTTGAATATGTATTCCAAATAATATCCTGATTATCAAAATATGCTTGTGCAGATATAGCTGTACCAATATCATTACTACCATAGTAATATATAGTAGCAATGACTTTCCTTTCTTTGAATTGTTCAATAATATTCATATAATCACCTTATTCATTATACAATAATCTCAATACATAAGATAGAAAAACCAGATATATTTAGTATCTGGTTATTTTTTTTCAAACATTTTTTGTATATCTATATCCAATGCTTCGGCAACTCTACCTAAAACAGCAATAGTTAAATGTTTATTTCTTTTTTCATTTTCTATATCGCAAATATATTCTCGAGATAAATCTGTCATATCTACTAAGTCTTGCTGAGTATAATTTTTCTCTAATCTATATTTTTTAATATTTTTCCTAATAATAGAATAATAATATTCATCATTATGTATATATTTCTTTTTTTGCATATACATCACCGACCTATAAATAGTATTCCAATAAAATCAAAAATTATATATAGGCCAATAGCCACATTTGTGGTATAATGTGAATATAATTAAAAAGAAAAGTATTAGAGTGTGGAGTGTATGTATGGCATTAATAAGATGTTTAAATTGTGGAAAAGAGATTAGTGATACTACTAAGAAATGTATTCACTGTGGTTCTAAAATAGCTAAAAAAAAGGTAATTAAAAAGAAACAACAAGAATTTAAACAGAAGAAAAATAGAATTTCTAAAAACAAAACGAAAAACAAAAATAATAAGCAATTTATTAAAATTGGGATAATAATTATAACAATTTGCTTAATCACATTAGGTTTATTAATTATAATACAACAATATAATTTACATAAAACTTATCAAGTGACATTTGAAAATGGTAATAAGATAACAATAGTTAAAGTAAAAAATAACGAAAAAGTTGAGCAAATAAAAATAACTAGAGAAGGATATAAATTTGATGGATGGTATTTGGACAATAAAAAATATAATTTTAATAAAAAGGTTACGTCAAATTTAACATTAAAAGCTAAATGGATAAAAAAATATACTGTGACATTTGACAGTAGTGGTGGAACTGAAGTTAAAAACCAAGAAGTCCTAAAAGGAGAAAAAGTAATAAAACCGACTAATCCAAAAAGGGAAGGTTTTGAATTTATTAACTGGTATGTAGATGAAAACGTATATGATTTTAATAAAAAAGTAAAATCTAATATTAAATTAGTGGCAAAGTGGAAAGAAAAAGAAATTCAACAACAAAATAATTCATCAAATAATATAAGTAGTCAAGAGAAAGATAACCATAGCAATTCTAATCAAATACCTAGTACAAATAATGAGTCATCACTTCCATCAGCGTGTTATCATTTTCATTATTTTGTAAAAAATGATGTAGAGCAAGTTGAGGGAGGGGTAGTGAAAGTAAATGATTATATAAGTTTAAAAGGTACCTTTGGAACAGATATAAGCTTTAGCTTACAAACCGATAATCCAGATATAGTAATTATTGGTGGAAATAATTTTGTAAGATTTACTAAACCTGGAAAAGTAACTATCTTTGTAGTTTTTTCAGGATGTGAAAATGTAACTGTACAATATCCATTTACAGTTGAGGAATAAAGGAAGAGGTGTGCTAACAAGTGAATGAAGATAAACTAATAGAAATAAATGAAAAAGATAATAGTATAAGTAAAATGATAAAAAGGTTAACTATAATTTCAGTAATAATCAGTATTGTAGTTTTAGTAATTGATTATGGTGATATAGGAATGTCATTAGCAACAATAGTTGATATATTTCTAATATATGCATGGTGGATTTTAGGAGGATATACAGTGGCTGAAATAGTACAAATATTACACGATATAAGGAAACTTACCCTTAATAAAAATAAAGGAAGAGGTGAATAATATGTCAATAATTAAATGTCCAGAATGTGGTAAAGAGATAAGTTCAGAAACCAAAATATGTTTAAATTGTGGATATAAAATAAAAAAGAAGAGAAAAAAAATAAAATCTATCAATAAAAAAATATTAATATTAGGAACTGTTTTTTTTGGAGTGATAATTGTAATTTCTGTAATATTATTCTTTTCAACAAGTATTTTAAATGAAAATGAAAAAATAATTTATAATGCAGTTTCCAAAATTCAACCAAAATTTAAGGTGCCATCTTCTATAGAAGTTTCTGAAGTAAAGCTTTGTGGAAATGAATATGCTATTCTAAATATAGGAGGAGAAAATAGTTTTGGTGCTATTAATACGGAAACATATTATTTACATGATAATAATTTATATCAATTATCAGATTCAAAGCATGAAACAATAGAAATAGTAGAAGCTTGTTTCAAACTAGAAAAAAACAATTCAGATGAATTAGTGATTTTGTCAAATAAAAGTGTCAATAAAATAAATAAAAAATTACAAGGAAGATATAAGTAGGTGCAATATGAAAAAATTTTCAATAGTATTAGTTATTATGTTATTAATGTTAACAACAGGATGCAACAAAACAGAATCTCAAAGATATAGTAAATCATTTTATAATACAATAAGTTATATAAAAGAAGAAAAATATGAGGAAGCTAATGAAGAAGTAGATAAAATTACTGATTCAAACGAAAGAAAAATAATTGACACAGTGTTTCTTTATGAATTTGAGAAGAAAATAGATGAAGCAGTAGACGTTGGGTCAGAATATATAGATGCGTGTACAGATTTAATAAGTAATAGTTACTATGTAATGATTTTTGGAAATTTATCAATAGATGAGGAAGACCAAAGGAAAATAGATGATATAGATAATAATGAACTAAAACCATATATAGATTTAAAAGATAAGATTACAATTGATATGCTTCCATCCTCTGCAAAAGATTACTACAATTCTGCCTTTAATTATATAGAATCATTAAGTGGTTCTTGTAGCAACATAGAAAGCAAATTAAGAAATAATGAAACAAATCCTTTTTCATCTGCAAGTGAAAATTTAACAAATTTATTAGACTATCAAGAAAAAATAAATGATGAATATCCTTTAGTAAATATTCCGGAAGAATATAGAATATTATTAGACTTATATATTGATGAATAGTAAAATCAAAATAGTAAGTTAGTAAGTTCCTCTTCATTTTTTGAAATACTGTTATAGAATAGTTAAAAATACAAAAATTAAAACTATTTTAAATATTGTTTATATTAGAATACCGGATAATTAAACAATAATATGCAATTTATTTGAAAAAAGTGTGTAAAGTAAGTTACTTACACACCTTTTTTATATTTAAATAGTCAAAAATCGCAAAAAAGTATTAACCTGTTATCAGGTGAAAAAATTAAGTTTTGTCACAACTTTGTGAATTTACTATTCTATTTTTTCCTCTTTGTTTTCTTTTCCTATTTTTTGCTCGTTCTTTTTGACAAAAAGGACTTTGACAATACATTTGATTTTTTCTTTTCTTCCAGAAAAAATTTCCACATCCCTTACATATAGAAAATTTATTATCTGATGGTGTATCTATATATAAATTATGAAGTTTATAATATAAAACAAAGATAATAAAATCCCATCTTTCGTGAGTAAAATAATTAAATTCAAATGTATCAGACAATTTAATACTGATTTTAGGAGATATGAAAATAAAGTCTACAATCTCTTTTATAGATGATAACATTAATTTAGTAAAATTAGAATAATCTGATTCTTCATAGTAATAAAAATTATAAGAGCCTAGTTTAGGAAATTTATGCATGCTAATTGCTGAAAAAATAGATTCTAGAACATATAAAATATGGCAATATTGATAAATGGTATAATTATCTTCTTGCAATGGCAATTGAGTTGGTATTTTAGTGAAAGGAATTGTTTGAAAAACATCATCTTGAAAATAATCTAGCTTTTTTGCTATTGCGTCAATTAACTTTTTTTCATGCCTTTCAAAGAACAATTGCTGATTAGTTTTATATATAGAATCTTCAAAATATGTTTTTTCTACAAACTCAGTTTTTCTTCTTTTTTTATTTATAGAATAATTATCTTCTTCACCTTTTTGATATTCCTCCATTTTTTCCTCATTCTCATTTTCCTTCTTCTTTTTTTTCTCACACTCAAAATAATCACTAATTACATTATCTAAAATTTCGCCAATATTTACCAAAAGATAATAAGAAGAAAAATCAAAAAGATAATCATTCAAGTACCAAGATTCCATATTTTAACGCCTCCATAAAACAATTTTATTATGTCACAAGATAATTTTTTTTACAAATAAAACATGTATTTTCTTTCTAAGATTATTCTGCTAAAATGCAAATTGTCCGGACGTGATTTTTTTAGGAAAATAATAAGGAGAATTGTATATGAAAGAAAAAACAGAACATAAAATTATCTGCTATAAAGATATAACATCTAAAGAAATAGAGTGGGTTTGGTATCCATATTTGCCAAAAGGGAAACTTGTTTTATTAATGGGAGACCCAGGATGTGGTAAAACCTACTTAACAACTTATATAGCAAGTATCATTTCAAAGGGTGGTGACTTTGTTAATGGATTTCCTTCAGAAGAAGGAGTAGTATGGCTACAAAATGGAGAAGATGGAGCCGGGGATACAATAAAGATTAGGTTAGAGAAAATGGGTGCCAAATTAGAAAATATAACAATGGTTAGCGAAGAAGAAGATTATTTATCTTTACAACAATTTGAAAAGATAAAAGAAATTTTTGAAATCGTAAAACCACAAGTGGCAATTTTTGACCCATTGACTCTATATGTTGGAAGAAAAGTTGATGTAAATTCATCAAATGAAATTAGAACTATTTTGAGCCCAATTTCGAGGCTGTGTGAAGAGTTTGGAGTAACTTTAATACTAGTTATGCATTTAAATAAAAGTGATAAGAAGGCTCTATATAAGGGGTTAGGAAGCGTGGATTTTATGGCGATTGCTCGTTCTGCTATTATGATAACTGTTGATGAAAAGAGTAATGAAAGGAAAATTACTCATATAAAATCGAGTCTTGCTGAAACTGGAGATGAATTGGCTTTCTTGATAAATCAAAATGGAGAGCTTGAATGGATAGATAAAAGCAATTCTCAAGTATTAAATGACTCATTTATATCAAAAACTTCTAAAGCAAAAGAAAAAATATTAGAAATATTGGAAGGTGGTGAAAAGACTGGCAAGGAGTTATTTGAGTTAACCACTGATGTAGGAGCTCAAAAAACAATAGAAAATGCCAGAGCAGAACTAAGAAAGGAAGGAAAGATAATAACATATAGAAAAGATAATGAATGGTATTGGAGTAAAAACACCTGCGAAGTTACGAAGTTAGAATATTAAAAATTGGCATAAAAAAACTATATAAGTGTAAGGGACTTATATAGTTTCAGCCAATACAAATTAATAAATGGCAAGATTATTATAGCATAAAAATCATTTTATATTAATATTTACATAAGTTAAATTAGGAGGTTTTAGTATGAATGTAATTAACATTTATAATGAAAAAGGGAAGACCTTACAAGAAGTATTAGAATCCTATTTACTAGAAAATATTACATTATATTATTAGTGAAATAGAAAAAGTATTTTTATGGTAAAATATATATAGGTAATATATGTTTTGCTTGTATAAAGAAAGGAGTATAAATGAATACAAGTAAAATTTATAATGCCGGTATTTATCTTAGACTTTCTAGAGATGATGAAGACAATGATAAAGTTGAAAGTAATAGCATTACTAATCAAAGGAACTACTTATTACAGTTTTTAAAAGATAACGGATATAATTTCATCCATGAATATGTAGATGATGGGTATAGTGGAACTACTTTTAACAGACCAGGATTTCAAAAAATGCTTGAAGATGTAGAAAGTGGAGAAATCAGCATGATAGTAACAAAAGATTTATCTAGATTAGCAAGAAGTACAATGACGAGCTATTATTTAGATGAATATTTTCCACTTCATGGTATACGATATATTGCAGTTTTAGATAATTATGACAGTGATGTAGACAATTCTAGTAAAGAACTTGCTTGGGTAAAAAATGGAATGAATGAAAATTACTGTAGAGAAACATCTAAAAAAGTAAGAAATGGATTATATCAAGCAAAAAAGAGTGGGTTGTTTACAGGGTGGAAAGCACCATATGGATATAAAAGAGACCCAGAAGATTATCATAAATTAATAGTAGATACTAACGTCTGTGATGTGGTAAAGAGAATCTTTAACCTAGCCTATGAAGGAAAAGGAACCAGCCAAATAGCAGACATATTGACTCTTGATAATATTGCAACACCTAGTTCCTATGCTTTATTAAGCAAGAAAAAAACTCCATCATCAAATGTTTGGTGTGCTAGAACAATATCAGAAATGTTAACGAACCAAACATATATTGGAAATTTAACTCAAGGACGTAGAAAGAAAGTAGCCTATAAAGTAAAGAAAGAAATAAGGACAAAAAAAGAAGATTGGATAATAGTAGAAAATACTCATGAAGCAATTATTGATAAAGAAATTTTCGAAACAGTACAAAATTTAATTGGTAAAAATAAAAAACAAAATTCAACAATGCCTATCAAGTTATTAAAAGGTTTTATATATTGCAAAGAGTGTGGTCATGCACTAACTATTACCAGAAGTAAAGACAAAAAAAGATTTTATTGTGGCTGTTCATATTATAGAAAATATAGCAAACATAAGTTATGTTCACCCCATACTTTAAATTATCAAAAATTAGAGGATGCAGTGCTAAATCAAATAAAAGAATTATGCAAAACTCAAATAGATAAAGAAAAAATAGAAAACAAATTAAGAAACAGTAACAAACTTAATGAAAAAAAAGTAACAATTATGCATGAAATTGAAAAAATAGAAAAGAATATGCAAATATTGTCAGATGCAATAGATAAATCTTATATTGATATGGCAAAAGGAATTATTGATTTAGATAGATATCAAAGTGTATCTAATAAATTAACTATAGAATTAAAAAATAATGAAAAAGAAAAAGAAAGTTTAAAGATAAAACTATCGGAATTAAATAACAACGAACGGATAAACAATATTGATTATATGAAAATGATTAACAAATGTTTAAAATTAAAAAAAGTAGATAGAAGATTATTAGGAAGCATAATAGATAAAATATTTGTATCAGAAAATAATGATATAGAAATAAAATATAAAATAAAACTAATATAAAACTAAAATATTATCTCTTTAGAGACGACCCGGTGGAATGCCTGAAATGACGCTAGAATATGCCTTAAAGCAAAATGGAATAGATCCTAAAAAAGATGTAGAAATCGATACTTCAGTAGATTTTGCAGCCATGGGAGGAGCATTTATTGGAGGACAAGGAGATTTTGTTACATTATTTGAACCCAATGCTTTAGAAATAGAAAAAGAAGGATATGGATATGTAGTAGCAAGTATTGGAGAATTAGGTGGAATAGTACCATATACTTCTTATTCAGCAAGAATTAGTTTCATAGAAGAAAATGAAGAATTGATTGCCAATTTTACAAAAGCAATCCAAAAAGGAATCGACTATGTACATAATCATACAGATGAAGAAGTAGCAAAAGCTATTATTGATCAATTTCCAGATACATCTCTAGAAGATATCGCCAAAGTAGTAAAAAGATATCGTGATATAGATGCATGGCCAAAAACAACAGATTTTTCGGAAGATTCTTTCAATCATTTACAAGATATCATGATTGATAATGGAGCAATTGATAAAAAAGTTCCATATGATAAATTAATGTATCGTGGATAAAATACTAACAATTACTAACTTAGAGAAATCATTTCATACAAGGGATGGAGAAATTAAGGCCTTAGAATCTGTCTCATTTGACGTAAAAGAAAAAGAGTTTATATCAATCGTAGGACCAAGCGGATGTGGAAAGTCAACAATACTTTCCATTCTTGCTGGTCTAGAAGAAAAGTCGAATGGAGAAATTAATTTTCCCAAAGATTATACGATTGGATATATGTTACAAAATGACTCTTTATTCGAATGGAGAACCGTACTAGAAAATTGTCTATTAGGACTAGAAATAACTAATAAGTTAACGAAAGAAAACAAAGATTATGTAATCTATTTATTAAAAACATATGGTCTAGGAGAGTTTATGGATTCTTATCCTTCAAGACTATCAGGTGGAATGCGTCAAAGAGTAGCATTAATTAGAACTCTAGCAACGAAACCAGATATTTTATTATTAGACGAAGCAATGTCTGCCTTAGATTATCAATCAAGACTAGCAATTAGTGATGACATATATAAAATTATAAAAAAAGAAGGAAAAACAGCTATTATGGTTACGCATGATATTGCCGAAGCAATAAGTCTAATTAGTATGACTATTAACACCTCTTACTTTATAAGATGTTTTCATTATATCAAATACTATAAAAAATAGGAAGTTATTAAGCTTCCTATTCATCGTACCATTTAACTTCTATTATTTCAGCTTTTCCATTGACTTTATCTTTATCTCTATTAATGATATCAATCTCTTTCACAAATTGATTAAGAAATTCTAGGCGTTCTCTATTAGTTAAGAATTGCCAATGCTCTTTTATTGTTTTAGCAATTTTACTCTTATCTAATTGCTTAACTGGCTGATATTTCTTTTCCAGTTGAGTTAATTCATCTTTTAGTATTGCTAATTTTTTGTCTAATTCACTGGTCATATATTTCATATCATTATAGGCAATCTCATCTTCCATAAAAAGATTCATTATTTCTTTCTTTTTACTTTCAATTTGTGATATTCTTTTCTTTAAATCATTAATATCTTCCAATGTTTCATCTTTCTCTAATTCAGGATTAACATTATCTATTTCAGATAAGTCTTCTATGCTGTCTATATATGTCAAAAAAGCTTCTTCTACCTTTTTGTGACTCATTCCTAATGCTATGCATTGACCTCTTTCACGATACAGGCAACGATAACCAAAATGGGTTATAGTTGAGCCATCTTTATGGGTTTTAACTGTTCTTTGAGTAGTTAATTTTCGACCACAATAACCACATACTAGAATACCACAATAATACACATCATCTTTGGGATGATTAGTTCTATGTATCTTCTTAATTTTACCTAGTTTTTCTTGTGTTTTATCCCATAAGTCTTGTGATATGATTGGCTCGTGTAAGCCATTTAATACTTCAAAGCCATTTTCTTTATTAATGCCGTATCGTACACCACCTATATAGGTTATATTAGATAACATTAGTCTAATTGTCTTAGGTTGCCATACAGAGTTAATTGTATAGACTTCATCACTATTTGGTTTCTTTCTAACTCTACCTTTTAACTTAGTGGGTATTCCTTCAGCATTAAGAATATTTGCTATTTCAGTAAATGTCTTATTTTCAAGTGTGTACATTTTAAATACTCTTTTAACAACTTTTGCTTCTTTTTTATTAATAGATTGTATTTCTTGATGTTTAGGTCTATCGTAACCATAAGAAGCAGTATTGCCACACAACGATTTTCCTTGACGTACTTTTTCTATAAAACCCATTTTTACACGTTCAATAGTTTGTTCTCTTTCTAATTGAGCGATAGCACCATTCATTCTTACCATAAATCGTCCTGATGCTGTCGTCACATCTACTGTTCCGCCTGATATAGTATATACGCCTATTTCATATTGTTGAATAAGCTTTATAATATCTTCTGTATCGGACATATCACGAGTTAATCTATCGAACTTGTATAAAACAACTACATCTATTTTCTTGTCTTTAATATCTTTAATTAGTCTTTTTACATTTGGTCTATCTTCGATATTCTTTCCAGAAATACCTTTATCGGCATATACTCCACAGATTGACCATCCTTGATCATTTGCAAATTTAGTTAAGTTTGTTTTTTGAGCAGAGATGGAGTATCCTTCCTGTACTTGTCGTTCAGTGGATACTCTTATATATAATGCTGCTCTTGTTGGATTATTATCTTTCAAAATATCACCAACTTATATTATTTACTTGTCATTCTGGGAATAGATGTTCTCATAAAGAATTCTATCATCTTTACTTGAATATCTTTTGATAGAGCAATTTTTTTCTCGTTCATATAATATTCCTCCTTTTTAATATATGCTATTTAGTTTATTGATAACACTTAATGCTAACTACTGATTACCACAGGTCAAGTATTAATACAACCCACATAATCATCCGCTTTAGTTGTTATCAGGTATTTCGAAATAAGAATATTCTGGTAAAAATACTAAAGATGTTCTTTCGCCAGCGTACTGACTATATCTTGTTTTTAACACATTGATGTTAATAATTTTAGGTTCTTCACCTGTAAAGCTTACTTTGGATTTACCTTGAGTAAGTAGGGCAAGAAAATCACCTGTATATTCAATATGTCCAGATTCTTTAAAGATTGATAAATCATATACAAAGTCATCATCCTCATCTTCTGTTTTTGTATAAGAATTTCTTGATAGAGAACTGATTAAGATAATAGTAGCTTGATAGACATTGCTATATTTTTTTAATTTATCTATGATAAGATTTGTTTCTAATCTCTTATCATAGACTTTACCATTATCTTCTTCTGGTATTTCAGTTTCTAATAGTTGTAGAAAATCAACTATTATAACCGGCTTAATTTTATAATAGTTATAATAATTAATTAATGCACTTTCAATTCTCTCTACATAGCTAGAAGAATTATTGCCATATACACCTTCCATATGTAAATCTTCGCTTTTGCTAATTATATTGATGTATTTATCAATTTCATCAGCATAAGCATGAACAAGTTCGTTATAGTCATCTTTAAAGTTTAGAATATCTTTTAAAGATGATAATTCATTAATACTAAACTTATGTTTACTATTATCTATTAAACTTTTTCTATATGAAAAGTTAGATAATAACCTAGTTTGAACTTGTTGTACAGACATTTCTAGGTTGAAAAGCAAGGTATATTGTTCTTGTAATGCTAGTTCTATCATAAGATGTAGCATTAAACTGGTTTTTCCCAAACCTGGATTAGCCCCGAAAACAAATATTCCTGGTCGTAAACCACCACCAAGTATTTTATCCAGTTCAGAAATATTAGTGGGAATTACTTCTGCTTTAGACTTCTCATTTTGTAATGAACTGCAATATTCTAGCAACACTTGCTGTTTTTGAACATTCTTCCTAACAGTAGGATTATAATCTCGGTCACATATTTCTAGTTCAGGTTCAGAAGTCTTTTTATTTAGATACATCTTCGCACCTCCTCTCCAAAAAAATTCGGCGCCAGATGTCCTTCTACAAGGTCAGTAACAACTTCCAAATAGAACTTCATCTGACACTAATAATGAGAGAGAAAACTGATAGTTTTCGAACTTCTATTTGGAAGTTGTATATATAAATATATAAGTAAAAAAATCCAAGTTGTACTTGGACTTTAAAATATTCTAAAAACATATTTTTACATAAAAAAAACATAATATTCTATAATTAGAACATTATGTTACATTTCGTTTTAAACTACTATATTAACTCTTAATTTTAATTCTCCATCTCGTAATATGCTTTTAAATCTTCCTCTAGTTTCAAACTTATCTACTATTTTAAGTACCTCTTGGTAAATATCTTCTATCGTTTTAACATTAGCATTATCATCATCAAACATAATTATTTTATTTCTAATAATAAATGATGTTCCATAAGGAGAATTAGGACTATTACTAATTGTTTCTAATACATTCCTTACCGCTGTTAAAAATTCTAGTATTTGTCTTTTAGAATTAGATTTATTTAGTATTTCATAAAGATAGTTGCTAGACTGTTGTTCATTGTTCTTATAAACATATATTTCATTTGCTAGATCACCCAAACTTTTTTCATAAGAACTTTTTATTCTTTGCTCAACAGTTTTTCTTGCATTAACGCTTAATCGTTTGTGATTTGTTATTATCTTTTCATTTCTAATATTGTTTGTATTTAAAATGTTTAATTGATAGATAATTTTTTCAGCTATAACAAACTCTAAATAATTACGTTTTAAACAAGAAACAGGAAAGAAATTAGCTATTTGTTTGATTTCATATCTCATTTTCATAAAGTTAGTAACCTTGCATAATATTCCTTTTATTGCATAACTGGTTCCATTAATACCTTTTTGATGTTCCCTTGGTAGATATATAATAGTTAAATCGAGTAGTGGAATATTCTTACCAATATCTAATTTTTCTCTTTTTAACTTCTTGTACTTAGTATCGTTCAAAGCCCAATAAACTTGTTTAGCACTTATTCGTTTGCATAAATCTACAACACTATCTTTTAAGATTTTATTATTATCAGTAGTAAAAATAGTTTTTAAGTGTTCAAATGGAATATAAAAGTATTTATTATCATATCTTGGATTTTCTTTTAACTTAATATAATAGTGGTTAGCAAGTTTTAGTAATTTTCTTTCATCTAATTGAAACTTGATACTTTCATCGCTACTTAAACCTAATCTACCTATTCCAGCACTACCAAATGTTATTTGTTTTTGATAAACAGTACCTTTTTCTATTTCTTCTCTAGTAAATGCTATATCAAACAATTCATAATGAAACTTATCATAAAAATCACTTAAATAGTTAGCAATAGGGACATTATACTTCAATGTTAATTCCATATCTAATCTCTTAATATAGTCTTGTATTTCTTGAAGATGTATCTTTACATCTTGCTCTGTATAAGCTCTGTCTAAATCAATGTCAGAGGGGATTAATTTAAATATTTCATTTTTTTGCATTTCTTTTAATAACTTTAACATAATCATCACGGCTTTATTATAGCATATACTTATTGTTTATTAAACTCTTTTGTTTTTTACAATTTCACAATATTTATAAATAGTTGGTATAGATAGGTGAGTAACATCTGAAAATTGAGTTAAGTTTATTGTTTTATTATTATACATTGGTAAAAAATGAAAGAATATAGTAGGTATATCATCATATGTAGTTTTTGGTCGTCCTAACTTAACCCCCTTTGCTCTAGCATTGTTAACGCCACGTTGTACCCTAGAGCATATCATATTTCTTTCAAGTTCATTAAAAATTGAAATAACTTTGAGTAAAGTTTCTGTCATTATATCCATTTTCTTATTAGTACAGTCAACTACAAATGATTTTCCAACAATAAGTTTTAAATGTCTTTGTTCTATAATATTAATCAGTTTGCAGAAATGCAAAAGTGACCTACTAAGTCTATCAAGACTAACTACTACAATAGTGTCATAATCTTGTATTACATTAAACAACTTATCTAACTCTTTTCTATCTTCTTTGATCCCACTTTCCCATTCAATATAGATAGTTTCATCCTTACATCCTAATTCTTTTAATTCTCTAATCTGTGAGTCAATATTTTGTTTTAACTCATTAGTGCTACAACGAGCATAACCCCATATAGTCATAGCTAACTCCTTTCTCTTTATGAAACGAAATCCTCTTTTACATTTCGCTGCAACTAATACAGAGAAAATACAATATAATCTTAAAGTCTTCTCCTATAATTCAATGGTTAATTAATTAAACGAAAACAAATGATTTCGTTGCAACTAATATGTGACCACATAATCAATAATAGTGCAAGTTTTTTACAAAAAGAAAACACAGTTTTTCTGTGTTTCTTATGTAATATTATATATTTAGAATTATTTACTTATTTCTTTAGAACTAAGAAATGTGATTTTATTAGCAAATGCAATCATTTCATCGTTTATAGAACTTAATTGTCCTTTTATTCCAAGTATAGAACCAAGTTCACAATGCTCAGATATTAGTTTTGCTTTTTCTTCTGATACAATAAACTTTAGTCTGTCTATTTCATATATACCGTCTTTATTTTTTTCATTTTTTGGTATTTCTATTTTTAATATTACTTGATTATCTTCTTCAATTAATCCTTTGTATCTTCCTACTATTATAAGCATATTAAGCATTTATATACCTCCTTTCAAATTACCTTTTACGGTAGAGTAGATGTTACCAAAAATTAAATTAATTACAAGATATGTTAGAAAAAAATACAAAATTACAACGTGTAACCGTTCGTTAATTAGTTAAACAATGAACTACCAACAAAAAAACGAGTTGATTAAACTCGTTTTGCAATGCTAATAATTAATTAAAGCTATTCATTAGTTTTTGTCTTATCTACAATTCTATAATCTGATACATCTATAGCCAAATCTTCGCTAACTCCATCTGTATGACATATATCATTTCCATTTAATTGGTAGACATTTTTACTTTTAGGATCAAACAAAATTTTTTCTAAACCTCTTTGTAGTGCACACCTATAGGCAGCATTTCTATAAGTCTGTGTATCTATTATTATGCCTTTCCAATTTTCTTCTATTTCAGCTGTAGTGATTTTACCATATTCATATGATGTATTAGAAGTATAACCCATACTTGAATAATATTGTGATGGATTATAAATATTTTGAAAATCTGCTGTTATAGTTAATGTGTTATCACTAATATTATAAGAACAATTTGTTGAATTAGATACACTAGCACCTCTGTCATCATTTATGGATATTTGATAGTAACAACTGTTATCTTTAGAATACAAATTTATTAAAGCTTGACCTTTACCACCATTTGTAGTAGTTACAGTTATTGAAAATATTTTTGTATCCAAATTACTATAGTCAAAATCATTAATATTATATTTGTATAAAATATCTTTAGTTTCCTCTTGATTTGTATCATTTTCGTCTGTTGTATCATTAACATCATTATTGCTATTTGTAGGATTAGGTGCAGGTATAAGAATGTTAATAGCAAGTATACCTACAATGATTACAATAGCAAGTATTACATATATTATTTTTTTACTTCTTTTACTCATTTTTTACTCCATTCTATAAAATTATTTTTTATAATAAACTGCAGAACTATTAGAAATAGATCTTACATCACCAGAAGGGTTATCATAATTAATATTGTATGATTTACCATTAGATAAAGTTATAACGTCATCTGAATAACTATAATCCCCACAAGACCCCGATTTATCTCCACTTTCAATTCTATCTATGCAAGAATTTAATGCTTGTAATGAATAATCATTATATAAAGACATAGCTGAACATTGATAAAAACAATAGCTAAAGTCATCTTCAAACTTAAAACAATTTTCAGTTGAAAGATGATCAGATGTGCAATATACTCCGTAAAAATCCGATGGTATAGTTGTATTGCTAGAACATCCTGTAATAATGAATAGTAATAGAGGTACAAAGATACCAAATATTTTAATGGTTGTTATTTTTTTACAATTATTATTTAAGTTTGATTTACTTTTCATATTATTTCACTCCTCATATTTGTTGGAAATATCCTTCCTTTAAAGTCTTACTCCAATCGGTAGTAAAACTTAAGGTCACAATATCGTCTTTGTTTTTAACTTTAGATATTTTTATTATTTCTGATTTTCCATTCATACTCTTTAATTGAACCTCATGGTCATCATCAGATACTTTTAATGTCGTTATCTTGTTTCCTCTTACTTTAGTAATCTTTTCCTCATCAATAAAAATATTATAAGCCTCTAATGGTTGTACATCAGCTTTTATTTTTAAAATCATATTAATTATACCTCCCTTATTTCTCTTGATTATTTTTTTGCTCTATTATACTGTTCTTTAAAACTTCTAAACACACGTTATCTTTATCACATAATAATTCTAAATAATCTTCCCAACGATAAAGTCTTTGCCCATTACTTGTAATGTCTATTGATGTATGTTCACCGATTAAACTTTCTATTTCGTTTATTTTTTTTCCAACAAGTTCTATATCTTTCATTATTTCGCTAAGATTATGAGCTTTATTTAAATTAATTCCCAATCCCAGCAAAGTAGATCCTAAAATTGGACATATCGTTGCAATAATAGGGTAGAAATTAGATAAAAATGGAAAGTTATCATATATAGATACAACATTAAAAATAACGCCAAAACCTACTACCAAAAGAAATACTCCAATAAAAATCATTATTGTACCAGAACTTGAACTTTCTCTCTCACTGCTAATAACTGTTACTTCCTTTTGATTATCATTTTCGCTAACCTTTTTCTTTGCTTCATCAGCTTCTGTTACTTCACCGTTAAAATCCTCTTGAACGTTTTTTTTCATACACTTATAAAATCACCTCTCTATAATAATAGATTAACACATAGAAGATATTTTTACAACTGCCAGGCGACATTTATATAATCTTTTACAAAAAATAAAAAAGACAACTACTTGCTGTCTTCATTAATATCATCAAATAATTGTCTTATATCAATTTCTAAAGCTGTTGCAAATCTACCTAAAGCTTCTAATGTTGGTGTTTTATCTACCGAAGGACACTCGAGATCCCGTACGTATTGATGGGTAAAATCTGTTTTATCTGCTAATTCTTGTAATGTGTAATTTCTCATCTTACGATACTTTCTTATATTTTTACGAACTAAAATAGATAAAGTATGCTTGTCATAACTTCTCATAGATTTATCACCACTTTTCTAATCTTTATTATTGCAAATAATTATTGAAAAGTATGTCGCCTATGGGTTTAGATGAGATATTACACTTTTAAACAACGTGTAAACGATTTTCTTTTAAGTAAACATATAACAACCAATATAGAACAATTTGGTGCAATTTAATATTACTTTAGTAATTTAGATAGTTCTTTATATACTTTAATGATAAGCTTTCTAGTTACTTTACTATCTTGTAACCAAATTATATTATCATCTTCTTTTAAAGAGGGGATTTTAAAAGTAACTATCATATACATAAGTAATTCATTAATAGTAGCATTTATATCATTTATTCTTTCTACAGTATCTCGGAGATTAATAATTTTAAAAGTTAATATAATTAATTGGAAATCGTGTTCTTTAAGAGGAGGGCTGCTTTGCCATACTTCATCTTTAAAATAGTTCTCTATCATTTTTATAATATTATCTAATGAACTTCTCATATTACAACTCACTTTCTACTTATTTTAAAATACTATCAACAAAGCCATATTTTATAGCTTCATAAGCATTCATCCAATTATCTTTTTTATGAGTCATTTTCTTTACTTCCTGAAATGACTGTTTAGTATTTTTGGAAATAATTCTATAAAGTTTATTATTGAGTCTTTCTGTGTGCTTAACTTTATCTTGCATTTCTCCAAGTTTTCCAAAACACATAGATGATACTTCGTGTATCATTATTTCTGCATTTGGTAGTATATATCTTTTTCCCTTAGTTCCATTAATTAAAAGGATGCTTGCCATACTTGCACATCTACCTATACAAATAGTTTTTATATCACTTTTAATCATATTCATAACATCATAAATAGCAAGTCCTTCTCGTACTTCACCACCAGGAGAGTTTATATATAATGTTATATCCCTATGATTACACATATCAAGCTTCATAAGTTTATCAATTACTTCTTTAGATAATCTTTCATCAATTTCTCCAGTTAAGTAGATAACTCGTTTCTCCAATAAATCAACTGATGACACTTTCTTCTTTTCTTTAGACTTTTTATCTTTTCTTTTATTCTTTTTACTATTATGTTTATTTTCCATATTTACCTCATCTTTCTATTATCTTCTACTAAATATAGCATTTACTAGTTTTCTAGCATTGATTTTACTTTGAGTTCTTGTAATACTATCTTTATCAAAGAGTTTTTGATATTTTAGTATTTGTTCTTTCGTTAGTGATTTAAAGTCACCCTTAACATAATCATCTCCTACAATTAAAAAGTTATCATAAATAATATCATGTTCAATACTTCTATTAGGTTTAGATAAATTAAACTTTCCCTCATCATTACAAATTAAGCATACATCATCATCTTTAAGTAAATAGGATACTGCTATTTTACCATTTACTTGTGCTTGAAATGATTTTAAAGTATTAGGTATTTCTACTACTTTTGGTAACTCATTAGGGCATATAAGTAATGCCTTTATCTTTTTTATACAAGCCATTTTTCACCTCCCAACCTAAGTGGGTACTATGTAAACACTTTATTTTTGATAATGGAAGATATAATTACCAAATAATAACAAATTAATTTTATTAGACGTTTTATATTTATATAAGCACAAAAAATAAGCCAATTAATCGCCCATTAAACGATATAATTAGCTTTAGACATATAACACTACTATAAGATATTTTTTGACAAATCTAACCACAATTAACAACTATTATTTTAATGAAACCCTTATATAATAAGACTTTCAATAGTCATACTAATTAGACTTATTGCCGAAGCAATCAGTATGTCAGATAGAATTATTGTATTATCAAAACGCCCAGCAACAGTAAAAAAAGTATATGAAATTAATATGCAAAACAAATCAACTCCAATTCATAATAGAAAATGTAAAGAGTTTGCTAGTTACTATGATGAAATATGGAGGGATTTAGATGTCCACATATAGTGAAGAACATATTAAATATTTAAAAAAGCAAAAAAAAGAAAAAAGAATTATTTGCTTTTTTCGATTACTAATTATCATTTGCTTTTTAATAGCCTGGGAACTACTTTCTAGGTTTGAACTAATTAACACATTTTTATCATCATCACCAACAGAAGTCATAGAAACAACTTATCAATTATTGCAAGATAAAACATTATTCACACATATTGGAGTTACGCTATATGAAGTATTAATAAGCTTCTCTGTTGCCACACTAATAGCTTCCATAGTAGCAATTGTTCTTTGGAGTAATAAAATTATTGCTAAAGTAATCGACCCTTATTTAACAGTTCTAAATTCATTACCAAAAGTAGCCTTAGGACCATTAATTATTATCTGGGTAGGAGCAAGCACCAATTCAATTATTTTTATGGCTCTACTGATTAGTACTTTTGTGACAATAATTACAATCTATCAAGGATTTGCTGAAACAAATCAAAGTTATATTACATTATTAAAATCTTTTGGTGCTAATAAAAGACAGATTTTTATGAAAGCAATATTTCCAAGTAATATTCCAACATTAATTAGTGCTCTAAAAATAAATATTTCTATGAGTTTAATCGGACTATTACCCCCAGTGGGAGAAAATTTTATTATCTAATAAATATTGTAGTAAATATTGATTTCGTTATCGTTAACTACAACTTTATCAATTAAATGTTCAATAATTCTTCTTTGTTCATCAAAATCCATATCAAACCAAGTTGCTTTTAAATTAGTTATCATATTTAAAGATACTTTGTTATCTTTTTCTTTTTTGTCTGATGATAATAGTTTTTCTTCTATTTGTTCTTTTTCTTTTTCTAATTCAGTTATTTTTTTATTAGTTTCATCTACTGCAATACCACTTGCTATAAAATTTAATAGATTATTAATTTGTTTTTTTATTTCTTCTAGCCTTGCTTTTAACTCGTTTTTAACATTAACACTTGCTATATTAAAAGTCTTTTTAAATAAATCTATATCTAAACTCATTTTAAATAATTCTTCTAATACAGCATCTTCAACTTCAAAAGTGTCCCATCTTTTGTTTTTGCAATTAGGGTCTTTTATATATTTGGGTTTACTTTTTTGTTGTGAATAACAATACATAATTAATCTTTTACCCCATTTTTGATACCTATACTTTGCTCCACAATGTCCACAATAAACTTTACCAGATAATAAATAATGTCTTTCATATTTTTCACGACTTCTTACTTTATTTACTCTTAAAATTTCTTCATATAGTTCATCAGATACTACTGCTTCATGTTGTCCATCAAACACTTCATCTCTATATGGTACTTTACCAGTATTTGTAATAGATAAAATTCTTGTTTCAACAAGTGATTCATCCATTCCAACAATATCTCCAATAGCATTAAAACTTTTTCCACTAATATATAATGAAATCATTTTATGAAGCAATTCTACTTGTTCTGGTATTGGTACTAATGTACCTGTATTTCGGTCATATCTATAAGGAAAAGGTATTTTACCTCCACCTCGCCAAAGTCCTGCTTCTGCACGTTTTTTAAGCCCTATACGAGTTCTTTCTAATATAGTTTCCCTTTCTAATTGGGCAAATACTGATAATACACCAATCATTGCTTTCCCAAATGGAGATGATGTATCAAAGTTTTCTCTCATTGAAATAAAACTTACATCATATTTATTAAATACTTCTTCAATTAAATATAAAGTGTCTCTTTGACTTCTTGAAATTCTATCTAATTTAAATACAAACACTGCATCAATTTTATGATTTTTGCAATCTTCTATAAGTCTTTGGATTGCAGGTCTATTTAAATCTTTTCCAGAATATCCACCATCTATATAGTATTCAAATTCAGTATAGTCTTTGCTTTTTGCATAACTTATCAAAAATTCTTTTTGGGCATCTATTGAATATCCCTCAAGTTGACTGTCAGTAGAAACTCTTGCGTATAATCCTGCTTTTATATTGTTACCTCCTTTTTTAAGACAGGATTATAAGATTCCAATTACATTTTACCACATAACTAGAATCTATTACATCTCTTTTATTATATATGAGCATATTTTTTAACAATTTCATATATAACCAAGTCTGTTATTTTAATTTCACTTGGATCTATTTTTTTCCCATCTTTATCATAGTTATTAACAATTATCACTTTCACACCTCTAATAATTTTTATGATAACTAAAAATTATTATTCAAACTCCTTTAACATTTCTACCATTTTTAAATACTCAGGGTCATCTTCTTCAAGAATATTGGATTCACATCTTTTTCCATCCCAAACTTCTACACCATCTGGATCATATCTTATATGAGGTCCTTTTTTGCCACTTATTATTTCATTTTGAATATCTGAAATATCTGTTACTGTAACAAAACTTTGTATTTTATTATCAGTAATATAAGAATTTAGATAACCTTTTATAAACACTTTTGTTCCTTTAACAAAAAAATCTTTATATATTTCATAAAGATTTCGGTTAATATTAAAACTAGCATATACTTTTCTTTTATCATATTTAAGGGTAGTTAACCCAAATTTAATATAATCATTATTATTATCTGTTACATTATTAATAGTTCCAGATATTATTATTTCATTTAAATCAATTTCCAATTTTATTACTTCCTTTCTTTTTAATTATTTTAAGATTTAAATTATTTAAATAAATTTAAACTTATATTATCTATTAATATTATTTATTATATTATTTATTTTGTTAGAAGATACTTGCTATACTTAATAGAAATATCTTGCTATAAACTCTAGAAAATATTTGCTAAATATATTCTTCTAATATTAGGTTCACATTCAACTTTAATATATTTCTTTTTTCTTAACGAAGAAATACAACTAGTGATTGTTCTTTTGGATACTTTCATAAGATTACTTAAATACTTATTACTTGCATAACAAAATCCCTCTTGCATAGATAGAGTAGTTATTAAACCCATTAATAATTTTGTAGTAGTAGATAAATCTTCATCTAATAAAACTATTACTGGTACTTCTACATATTTTAAATTAGTAATATCATTACTCATAATATCAATCTCCTTTCTTTAAATTTAGACAATAAAAAAACTTGTAATCTATTTACAAGCCATACTAATAATGACAATAAAACTCCCACGTGAGATAATACTCACTAAATGCTTGAAGTAAAACATATATAAAATATTTCAATCTATTTTTGTTTGTTCTTTGAAATATGTTTTACTTCAAACTCGTTTATCTTATATTTCTATAAGATAGGTTCTAATATAAATCTACGAACATTTACTGAACCTTTATTTGTTAGCG
This sequence comes from uncultured Bacilli bacterium, assembly GCA_944332295.1. Lineage (GTDB taxonomy): Bacteria > Bacillota_I > Bacilli_A > RF39 > UBA660 > Faecimonas. The sequence continues at coordinate 37,179 of CALVJR010000001.1, forward strand.
ATTCAATCCTTTCTAACAAAATTCGTATGTGTATAATCCGTTGCTGTATTCATTAAATCTTATATAATTATTATCTTCTAATATTTTAAGATTCTTTTTAAATCCAACATTTGTTATACTTAATGTTTTTTGAACTTTCCCAATGCTTATACTTGTATAATCACATCTTCCTGATTGTTCAGCACAGAGTAGTTTGTATATCAGTTTTGTTTCAAACTTGATATTTTTATCTTTCCATACTCTTGGGTCAATTAACTCTAGTTGTTTTTCTTTACTCATACATTTGATTTCCTCCTTTCTTTTTCTAACTTACCCATTTAATTTAAAAGTGGGTTCATTTGGAAACATCTATAATATATCATGCTAATTACTAGCTTGTAAATATCTTTTTACCCATTTTTTGAAATATTGTTGACATTTTTACCCAATAGGTGTATTATTATGATGTGAGGTGAATTTCTATGCTAGAAAAAAATATCGGTGAAGTAATTACCGAGGCAAGAGAAAAAGCTAATCTTTCGCAAAGACAACTTGCAAAATTAGCAAATATTAATAACTCAGAACTTTCTAAAATAGAATCAGGAGTTAGAAAAGAACCTAGTCCTAAAATACTTCGCAAAATAAGTAATGTATTAGATGTTAATTATAGTGATCTAATGTATATGATTGGATTAGGTATTGAAGTAAGTCCATTAAATCCTTTTATAAAAGATTATTATTCAAAACTAAAAGGAGAAGAACTTAATGAGGCAGAAGTTAATGTTTTAGGAAATAAACAAAATCTTGAAAAATTAGTTTTATCTTGTGAAGAAAAATTAAATGATAAAAGCATAATAGAAAGTGAAAGAGAGTTATTACAAAATACTATTGAAGATACAAAATATCAAATAAATACACAAAATGAAATTATTAATTTAATTCAAAGTTTAAAAGTAAAGGAGAGAAATAAAAATGCGAAATAGTAAAATATTAAAAATAGCAGTAATATTATTATCAATATTCTTTGTAGTAAGTTTTGGATTATCACAAATAATTGCAAATGATTATTTTAAAAATATGTTTTGGGTTTCAACTGCACTTCTAACAGTTGGTCTTATATTAGAGTTAAATGATTGGAGCAAATTAGGACTAGATTTAGATAAGAATAAATCTAAAACTATTAAAAGAAGTTTTGATGATAGCACAACATTATTGGTTGTATTTTTTGGAACATTATTATGTTTAGTTGTATTCTTTGATACATTTAATCATGATGTTATGAAAAATAATTTTGTCATAATAGGTACATTTATTATGACAATAGAATTTGAATTATTTATGTATCTATCTGTATGGAATGCTAAAAAAGATACTGCAAATTTATTAAAAAATAATAAATAATTCAAATAAAAAATAACCTTTTACCTTTTCATTAGATTAGGTATTAGGTTATTTTTATTTAAAGAATACGGGGCACGTTTTGCGAGTTTACTCGTGAAAGTGGCGATAGTATTCTTTCTTTTTTATGAAGTCGTAAGACAAAATAAAAAAGGCAACATTCACTTACGAAAGTTTGTGATATGTTGCTTATTGGGTTTCAAAAGGGTATCCCTTTGCACACTATTCCTAGTTGGCTAAAAGCCGACTTGGTAGTGTGTTACTTATTTGGATTTCAAATAAGTTTTCTATAAAAATACATCAGTCATAAAATTTCTTTTGAATCTTTTTTATTATTATTAATTCTATATTCAAAATTTCTTCAAAAAAGCAGACCAAAGTATGATTTTAATAGTTTATTTTTTAGATAAATCTATACTTAATATTTCTTCTTCATAATCACAATCTAGGGTTAGTTCATAACCATCGCTTGTTTCAATGCTGTCATAATAAGAACTATAAGATTCTTCTATATCTTTAACTTCATAACCTGCATCTTGAAGTGTTTTGACATACACTTTAAATTTTTCTTTAGTTACTCCATAGCAGTCAAAATCTATTTCTTCCTCATCATCTATATCTGAATCTAATAATGTATATTTACATTCTGGTTTTATTACCTTTTTTGCAATTTCTGTTTTTGGCCATTCGTTAAGTTGATTTGATTCTTCATCTATCAACCACTTTTTTTCATTGTAGTCATAATATGCAATATATAATACATCGTTTTCTCCTATTACACCAATTTGTAATTCTTTTGGTTCCATTAATTCAAATTGTTCTTTGCTTGGTGTATTGTACCACGAATATTTTTCATACCCAATATTTATTACTGCTTTTTCAATTGAGTTTTCTTTTTCTACTAATTTTTCTCCACTTGCTCTTAAAATTACACCAGTTACATCGTCACTTTCTATCCAATCATAATGTTCCTTCATAAAATTATCAAAAACACTAAGTTCAGATTCTGTAACACTATCTTTAGGTTCATAATCAATTTGAAATGCTACAACAGGATATTTAGAATTATTAGTAAATGTTGCATAATAATAATCTTCACCATATTTTTTTGATATTCCTGTTTCAATACTAAAGTCTTCAATAGACAAATCACTTGCCTTTAATGCTTTGCTAAATAATGAGTTTTTCTCTCCATTACTATCTTTACCACATGCTGTCAAACATAGAACAGCTAAAAATAAAATAAATACATTTAAGATTTTCTTTTTCATAATTTTTCTCCTTACTTCGATTATATCACTTAAAAGTAAACTTGTTTACTTTTGCTATTTTTTAGGTTTCTTTTTTTTACCTTTATCTTCTCCAAGATATTTAATTAAAGTAGATTCTTTAATTTTTCCATCTTGCACATCGCAAAGTGTTTCATTAGCTGCTTTTTCACCAAATTTAGTTAATAGTGTGTCATAAGTATCTATTGACATTTTAGGTCGAGTATTCTTGCCGTATTTATCTGCAAACCATCCCATTAGTTCACCTCCGTTTTTACAGAATTAATACTTTCCTTTGTAAGTATTTTATATATTTTTTTTATTTGCGTTATTAATAAATTTATTCATTAATATAATCGCCATTGTTATCGACATACCATGTTTCGCCACACTCTGGACATGATATTTCCCATTTATTTTTTCCAACTTTCTTTGCTGTCATTACACTATAACATTTGTCACATACCCATTCAATTAATTCAACAGACATACAATTTCCTCCTTTCAAAAAACATTTGTTAAAAATATCAGTACAATTATTTGAGTTATTATTATTAATGGTACGCCTATAGTAAAATAATCTTGTTGTGTTTTATGTCTAAATACATACATTGCAAGTAAACCACCTAAAGATCCACCTATAAAACACAATCCTAATAGAGTTACTATTTTATATCGCCATTTTTTTGATATTGCATTCATTTTGTCTAATGCAAATACTATAAGAGTAACAATATTTATTATTAATAGATATATGAGTAATATTTTGTATTTTCCAAAGAATTCCCAAATTGCTAATGTAAAATTTTTCCCAAAATTACCTTTAATCATTATAAATAAAACTAATTGAATAACAAACATACAAATAACAAAAACTCTAGACATCATATTATCTTTAACATTTTCCCTATCAAATAATAATATTGCTATTATTATTCCTAGTGAACCTCCCATAAATGATGTTATTGTAAGCAATGTGTCAACTTGTCCATTACGAGTAAATCTATATAACAACATATTTATGCAATAAAGAATAAAACCCATAATATTTATTATAATAACATATATATCAAATGCACCTATTCTCATATTTTAACTCCTCAACAAAAGACTATTTGATGTCAAACATATTATATCACAGATTATCGTTTTTTTATTAATCATACATGTATTTTAAATATATTCATTTAATTTTTCTAACAACATTATTTCTTCATTAAATTCAATATATAAATCATTAATCTTTTTATTATATTCTTCTAGTTTATTATTATAGTCAATAAGCTTTTTCTTTTGAAAAAATAATGGTTTATCATCTTTTAAATCATTTATTAAAGTTTGATAGAATTGTATTCTTTTCTCTATTAATTTTAAATTTAAATTAGAATTTTCGATAAAATAATATGTAGTAAATTTTAATAAAGATACTGCTAGTTCTGTATTATCATCCTTTTTAGTGCTCATTTAACTGTACCTCCTATATATCATTATACCATATAGCCCCTAGTTTTAGTGATAAAAGTTTTTTTAATGGGAAAATTATTATTAGGTGATAGTTATATGTTTAATAATAATTTGAAAGAAGCTAGAGAAAATTTAGAAATGACACAAAAAGAACTTGGATATGTTTTTGGTGTTCATGAAACAACTGTTTCAGGTTGGGAAACTGGTAAGGATAATATTCCTTTAACAAAATTAGTTAGATTTTGTAATTTATATAATTATTCATTAGATTTTATTGTGGGATTTGATAGAAAAAATAAACAATACAATACACAGATTAAATTAGATAAAAAGAAAATAGGTAGTAAATTAAAAATTATTAGAAAAAAACTTAATTTAACACAACAACAAATTGCAGATGAATGTGGTATATCTCAAACTACATATAGTAATTATGAACTAGGCATTAATCTAATAAATACTCTAACTTTATATACAATATGTAAAAATCATAAAATATCAATGGATTCATTTTTAAGATAGCAAAAAAGTGAGAGTATGCTAATATAACATGTTCTCACTTTTATAATGAATTTAAAGAGTAATAATATTAATATACATTTAATTCTTGATTAATTATAGTATTGATTTCTTCATTTTTAAAATCATATTGAAAAATATTAAATAACAATTCAACCGAAAATTTTTGCTTTTCTTCAATTGATAATTCCATATATTTTGCTGATATAGATAATAGATTTTTATATTTAGAAAAATTGATTATTTTATTTTTTGAATTAGGTTCAATTATTTCTAATAGTTCTTTTAATAATTTTAAGATTCTTTGAATATCATAATTAGTAGTAAAACCTAAACTTTCAAATATGTGGATTGCTAATCTTATTTTATCAATACCATTTAAATCATCTACCATTTGGGCTAAATGTATAACTTTTTCTGTATTATTATCTAATAACATAAATATTCTCCTTTCAAATACGCCATTTAAGGCTCGTTATTTTATAGACCAGATAAGAGATTAAAACCTTACTTAAAATTTAAATATAAGCGTTTAAATAGGCTATAATCTCAAATTCTGTCTTACTATTTATCACTCTAAAATAAAAAAAATCAAGAGTATTTTTAAATTTTTATCTACTCATATCAAAATCATCTTTATCGTAATCATAGTCATCATAATCTCTAACTCGTTCTTTTAAATAATAAGGTGCATCAACATAATCAAATAATTCATCTTGTTTAGTAGTTCCTTTAGATATTCCTACAACATCTTTCATATCAAATTCTTCATTATCATAACAATCTTTAATAGTATCAGTTGCTTCATCCTTTGTATAATCATTACCTCGTTGTAATAGTTTTCTTAAAAATTTCTTTAATAATTGAAATAGTTCATTTAATCTATAAATCAAACTTCTATTTTCTTGTTCTAAGTTTTTATTCTCATATTCTAATTTATTTACTTCTTTCTTATATTTTTGGTTTTCTTTTTCAAGAGATTTATAACTATTAGCATAACTATCAACCTCATTAAATATTGCTTGTAGTTTAGGTTGTAATTCCATTACTTTTTTAGATTCATTGATTACATTATTCATACTATCAAAAGTATCTTTTTTAACCTTAACATAATCTTTATCCACAATGAATGTTTGTTTGGTAGTTTTCATTTTTTCTTCAAAATCATTCAAAGATTCAACAAATCTATCGTTTTTAACATTTAGTTCATGATTCAGTTTTTTAGTAAGTCGTTTATATTCCTTTATTTTAATATTTTTATTATCACTACCTTTAATACCACGTTCTAAGTCATAACCTGCATCAGTTAGTCTTTTATGATACATATCTTGCAGTTGTGATAATTGAACTTTATCTTTAATATATTGTTTTTTAGATATTGTGTATCTTTCCGTTTTAGTTCTATTATCTAGTTTTTTAACAAGTGGAACAACAACACAATGAACATGAGGTGTTAATTCATCTAAATGAACTGTTGCATGTAAAACTTGTTCTTTTTTATAACCTAAATCTTTATAAACAAATTCCATACAAGTATCTGCCCATTCTTTTATTTGTTCCCTTGTCACATCTTTAAAAAATGTATGAGTTGCAGTAAATATTAGTTCATCTGCCACACAATTTTTTGAACTATTCAGCATTTCATGAAATTTCTTTTGTCTAGATTTTCTTTCCGTTTTCATTCTCTCATCATGTTCTTTTTTATATTCTTTTGTTAATTCATCAAAACCTTTAACATATTTAACATCAAGTGGAACAAGTTCTATATTATTTTTAGTTAATTCTAACTTTATATCTGGGTTAGATTGATATGCCTTTTTTTCTCTTTTATTATGGGATCCAATTTGTGCTAAATCATATATAGTCATAATTGGTTCGCTTCTAAATATTGCATAATTTAAATTCATATTATCATACCTCCATTCTTAAATTTAATGCAAAAAAAAAGATACCTATTTCTAAGTATCTTTGCTTATTTATTATTTTTAACTTATTTTATTTAAACAATAAAGTTCTATATATTTTAATCTTTCTTCTTCAGTTATTTTATAACTGTTTTCTTTAAACATTTTATTTAATTTATCATAATGTCCATTTATGCTTTCATGACTAGCAACAATCATATCCATATTTGATACATTAGTTAAATCTAAATTAATACCATTTATTTTAGCAAGTGATTCTATAAACATTCTTTGACTTCTACCATTACCTTCACGAAAAGGGTGTAATGCATTTATATCTGCAAATAATTCTACTAATTTCAAAATTGTAGTTTCATAATCATAATCCATATAATAATTTTCTTTTTTCAATTTATTAAATATATCATTTGCAAATGATTCAATATGTTCAGTTAAACAAAATAAATCTTGTTTTGCTATATTACAATTTCTAATATCTCCAGCCCATCTATAAATATCTTGAAATAAATATTTATGTATGGCTTTTAAATAATTGAAATCAAAATTACCTTTTAAAGGATTATCATTAAATGCTGATACTCTTAAAGATACTAATTCTCTTTCCGCATTATATAAATCTTCATCATTAGTAATATTTAATTTATTTATTAAAACATCAGTATCTTTATAACAGTAATCAGCTGTTTTCTCATAAGTATATTTATACTTACTATCCATATATTCTCCTATATTTTTCAATTATTTTTTGTCTTTCCTTTTCATAAGTAGATTTACCAGTTATACAATCATATAATTTCTTTTTAATTTCCTTTGTTAAAGGCATACCTTCTTGTGCCATAGCACCATCAACTTTTCTTATTTTTTCTTGTATTTCTTTTTCAGTTAAATTGATGTTTTTATTCATTGAAATCACTTTCTTTCTTTTCTAATTTGATATAAATATTATACCACAAAACCCTACATTTATCATTACTTTATATGCAAGTTTTAGAGTATTTTTACTTAATAATTTTTAATATATTATCTTGGTCATATTTATTTATTAAGTTTTTAAATCCACTTATAAATACATCCCAATTATTTGGAATCATATCATGTCCATTAAAACATTCTGATAACCCGTTATAATATTCTAACTTTAATATCCATTTATAATTATCATAATCTTTATTAATATATTCTTTATTCCAAAAATTTATTTTAGATTTAGTAATACTATCTAATATTTTAATTTTTTCTTGATTAGATAATATTTCTTGATTTATTAATTCATAATTTCTTTTAATTATAAAAGTTGCTCTTTCATCAAATATAAACTCAAATTTATATCTTAATTTACTTAATATAAATACTAAAGTTATTTTACTTATATCTACTGCATATAAGTTTCTACCAGAATTAAATGATTTATGACATATTTTACAATACTTATTATAATTATGGTCGGTTATAAGTGTTCCATCATAATTTTTTCTTTTAGGTTTTCTAATATTCTCTGAATATTTAACTTCTTCATTACTTTTTTTATTAAATGTATTATTATCATTATATCTATATAGATAAATAATACTTATAGTTTCCTTACTATTACAATAAGGACAAGTCATTTTTGCTCCCATATTTATTACTACCTTTCTTGGAATCTTATAACCCTTATCTATTTTCTCCCTGTGGGGGTAATAGCGGTGTCATCATGGGAGAATTACTAGTATCAAAAAGTGGTTTAGGTTATTTAATTATGTATGGTTCCCAAGTATTTAACATTAATCTAGTAATTACAGGAGTAGTAATACTTGGTATTATTTCTTATATCATGTATTTTATAATAGATCTTTTAGAAATATATAGTAAGAAAAAACAAGGAATTTAAAAATAAAATTATCAAGATTTCTCGAAAAGAATCTTTCGAAATAAGATGACAAAATATAGATGGCTAAATGTCATCTTTTATTTTAAAACTAATTTGATATAAAGAATGTTATATTATATAATAGAAAAGTAAAAGTATATATTATTTTTATAGAAAGGAGAAATGATAAAACTAAAATATATTCAAATTCCCAAAGATAATATAGACTTCGCTACAAAATCAACAAGAGATATTCTCAGGGGAAATCTATTTATAAGTATTATCATTATATGATAAATATAGAAATATAAAAGAAATGTAGAATAATCAAACCAATGTAAATTACAATGGGAATTGCACTATTTTTAGTAAATCACTTACGTAAGAAAAAGTACAAAATGAGATAATAAATTTCTAAACGTAAAGCAAATTATAGAAGAATAGGGAGAATAATATGCCAGGAATTCACATTCATCTAGCCATTGCGAAAGAATACGTAAAACATCATCCAGAGATTAAGAACCAAGAAGCATTTTTTGAAGGAAATATAGCTCCAGATTTTTGTGAAGATAAGAAAAAATCACATTATACAAAAGAAACTTCCAATAAAGATTTAATCAACTATTTAAATAATAAAGTACATTTATATCCGTTTTTACAAACAAAAAATATTAAAACGGAGTATAATAAAGGTATTTTTTTACATCTAATAACAGATAAATTATTTTTTACTAAATTTTTAGATAAAAAATACCTTAAATCAGTAACTTATTCAGAATACATCAACGATTTATATTATAGCTATGAATGTATAAATCCAATAATAATAGAGAACTATAAATTACCCATGGAAAAGTACGAAAAAAGAATAGAAGAGAATATAAATAAAATGAAAAAGGTAAGAGGCATTATTACAAAAGAAAAAAATAATATTTTAGAGATAGATAAATTAATAGAATTTATTAACGAAGTGTCTCTAATAAACCTAGAAGAATATCAACAAAAATATAAAGAGAAGGAAGGAGATTAACAAATGAAATTAATGTTTATATCGGATATTCATGGTATTAAAACAAATCTAGTAAAGGTAAAAGAAAAATTTGAAGAACTACATTGTGATAAATTAGTAGTACTAGGTGACTTATATTATATTGGACCAAGAAATAAAATGATAGAAGGGTATGATATCAAAGAAGTACAAACATTTTTAGAATCAATGAAAGATAAATTGATCTGTGTAAGAGGAAACTGTGATTCAGAGGTGGATATTATGGTTTCAAATTTTCCAATCGTAAATGAACTAAGTGTGATTATGACTGAAAATAATGATTTATATATAACACATGGACATATATATAATGAAAGTAACTGGAGGAAAGACCATTCTATTTTAATTTATGGACATCTTCATATTCCATTTATAAAGAAAATAGAAACAAACTACTATGTAAATCCAGGTTCTATTTCTCTACCTAAAGAAGGCTATTTACCAAGTTATATGATTTATGATGAAAATAAAGTAACAATATATAATATAGAAGATAATATAATAATGGAAGAAGAATTAAAATGAAAAGAGATACCGCAAGAGCAATCATTCTAACAGAAGATGAAAAATCTATCTATCTTCTGTATCGTAAGAAAAAAGAAAATAATAAACTTATTTCATATTATGCAATACCAGGTGGAATGATAGAAAAAAATGAAACTGTAGAAGAAGCAGTAAAAAGAGAAATCAAGGAAGAGTTTTCCGTAGAGGTTAAATTACAAGGTTATTTAGGAAAAAATAAAACAAAGCAAGGGATAGATTATCATTATCATGCCAAAATTATTTCGGGAGTTCCCAAATTAGGTGGAGAAGAAAAAGAAAATAATAACGAAGACAATTATTATGAAATAAGGAAGGTTACTTTAAAAGATTTAAATAAAGAAAATATGAATATTTTGCCAATAAATATAGAATATATTGAAAAAGCACTAAAAAAAGATTATAAAAAAATTTAAAATACACGTTCTTTTCACAAAAGACGTGTATTTTATTTTAGAAGGAGATGATAAAATGAAATTAAAAATAAATGAATATATGAGAGTTTGCATATTAGTTATAGCAATAGCAGTGATAGGAATTGGTTATACAATTTATTATGCATTTGAACATAATGGAGAAGTAGTATACCAAAGTTATGGAATAAACCAAGTAATTAGTGTTAATCCTAGTCTAAGTTTCCTACAGATATTAGTAATTATTTTACTAGGAATAGGTTTAGTAGGATCAATTGTATTTATGGCATATAGTCATGGTGGAAAAATAAAACCAGAAAAATTACTAGAAAATGAGGAGAAAAGTATTTTTTTTGCCTTAGAGACCATTTTATTCACAGTACTATTAACATTAATAATTGTAATTCCAACTAATATATTATTAGAAAAACATAATACTTCTGATAATTATCAAAACACAGTAAGAACTAGCGGAAATTCAGTAAGTAGTAATTTTAGCTAAAAAGAAGAAAAGAATAATAATTATTCTAAAATCCCTTTCCAAACACACAAAAAAAGAATATAATAGCAAGTAGAAGGAGAAAAAGGAATATTCTTTAATAAAGAGTAAGTTTTTTTCTCTTGAAAAATCAAATATCATGTGGTATAATATAGCCACATTGGAGGGGGAATTTAAATGATGAAGAAATTCAAAAAAGTATTGGTAGCATTATTCGTTGCTGTTATTAGTTATTGCAGTCTAACAACAACAGTAAACGCAGTACCAGAAACAATCCAATTGGGAGACACTACAGCTGTTCCAGGATACGTTGCTGGAGTACATTTTACAACAAAGACAACAACTAGTGGAGAATTAATGTATTGTTTAAATATCCATAAGTCTACAGCAAGAAATTCAACTGCAAAACTAGTAGGTGAATTGGATGCTGGAGTAGCGTACATCATGATGAATGGATATCCACATAAAAGCTTTACCGGTGACAATCAAAAAGATTATTATATTACCCAAACAGCATTATGGTGGTATTTAGATGATACAGCAGGTGGAAACAACTTAGGAAATACATTTAAAACAAATGGATCAGATCCTCATAATCTAAGACCATATATTAAAGATTTAGTAGCTAAAGCAAAAAATGCCAAAAATCAAGGATATCAAAAAACGACTATCAGTGCTAGCATTGCTGATAAAACATTAGCAATCTCTAGTGATGGAAAATATTATGTATCTAATGAAATATCAGTAAGTTCTACAAACATGAGCACTTATAATGTTTCTGTATCAGGAGCAGATGGTGCCGTTGCAGTAGATAGCTCAGGAAAGTCAAAAACAACATTTAATTCAAACGAAAAATTCAGAATTAAAGTTCCTGTTTCAAAAGTAAATACGAGTAAAGCAGATATCAAAGTAACAATTAGTGGTACAGGAAAGGTATATAAAGCCTATGAGTATCAACCAACTGTTCAATCACAACAAAATGTTACACCTTCAATTATTACTCCAATAGAAGAAAAGGCAAACACATCAATTACATTAAATATCTCTACTTCAAAGGTTACAATTGTAAAAGTTGATAAAGCAACAGGTAATGCAATTGCCGGTGCAAAATTAGTATTAAAAGATTCAAAGGGTAAAGAAATCACCTCATGGACATCAACTACTTCAGGACATGTAATTAAAAACTTACCAAATGGAACATATACAGTAGAAGAAAAAAGTGCACCAGATGGATATGATTTAAGCAAGGAAGTAGTAAAATTTACAATTGATGATAATAGTAGAGAACAAAAAGTTAAGTTTTATAACGAAGCAAAAGAACGTGTAGTAAATATTATAAAAATTGATAAATCTACAGGAAATCCATTAGCAGGAGCTGTAATTGTTATACGCGATGCTTCTGGAAAAGAAGTAGCAAGATTTACATCAACAACAGATCCTTATGTATTAACTGGATTAGAAGATGGAACATATACAGTAGAAGAAGTACAAGCACCAGCTGGATATATGAGAAATGAAGAAGTAATTTCATTTACTCTTGATGCGGATCACGTATCTCATCAAATAACAATTGAAAACTATCCAGAAGTAATAGTTCCAGATACAAATGCAGCAAGTTCTATATTATTAGTGGTTTTAGGCCTTGGAATTATCATTGGCGGCATGAAATTTGTACAAAAGAATGCAAAGAAAGAAAGAATATAATAAAAAAAGAATCTCTCCAAGTGTTGTAGCCATAATAGGGGCCATCCTGACACTAACAGGGGGATTCTTTATTTCATATAATTACATACAATCAAAAAAAGTCGTCGCTTATGATTATATGGCCAATATATTCTATGAATCTAATAAAGAAAACAAAGATATTGCAGAACAGATATCAGAGACAACAGAAACTAGGGAAGAAACTCCAGTAGAAGAAGAAAGTGATACTTATACAGATGAATATATTGGATATTTAATTATTCCTAAAATAAACTTGCAAAAAGGTTTTGTAGATAAAAGATCTACAGAAAATGATGTAGAGAAAAATATTATGATAGTAGAAGGATCAAACTATCCTGATGTAGAAAAAGGTAACTTTATTATTGCAGGACACTCTGGAACTGGTTGGAAAGCATTTTTTAATGACTTATATCAATTAACAATCGGAGATGCTGCTTATGTAACATACAAAGGTAAAAAGTATACTTATACGATTACCAATATATATAAACAACAAAAAACTGGTAAAATTGCAATTTATCGTAATTATGATAAGACAACATTAACACTAGTAACTTGTACCAACAATGATGATACAACACAGACAGTATATATTGCTGAACTACAAAGTGTAGAAGCAGAATAAAAAGAGTGAAGTAGGGGGGTGAAGATGATGTCGAAGTTATCGCTATTAGATAAATTAAAAGTCTTGAGTGATGTAACATCATCTTCAGGATTATTTGCAGTAGCTATTTTATTCTTTATTGTATTTTTCTATCTCATGATTACAACAAATACAAAAACAAAAAAAGTGAGTAAAATTAGTTGTATTGCAATATATGGATCAATTATAATTGTAACATTAGTATTTTATAGAGAACAATTATTGTCATTATTTGACTATATGATGAACAATTTCTTTATTGCCATTTATTTTCCTAACTTAGCTATCTATTTTGCGGCCGTAATAGCAACCAATGTGATTCTTTGGGTTAGTATTTTTAATAGAAAAGTAACAAAATGGATTAGGACAATAAACACATTAGTCTTTTGTATGATTCATTATCTATTAGTATTAATAATCAACGTCATAACAACAAATAAACTGAATATCTTTGAACAAACATCTATTTATGAAAATCAAGAAGCACAAGCATTGATAGAATTATCTAGTAATATATTTATAATTTGGATTTTGTTCTTAATTGTTTATAAAATAATTAGAAATTATCAAAAACGACAAGAAGAATTAGTCATGGGACAACCAGAAAAAATTATCATTAAAGAACCTGCTCCACCAATCGGAAAAACTGAAACAGTATTTAAAAGACAAATACCAGACAGTATAAAAATGATAGATAGTCCTAATATAATTCTAGGAAATATCAAAAAGAAACAAGAAAATTATGGGATGATAGATAACTTCATCAAACAAGAAAATATACAAAAAACAGTACCAGCAAATGATAACAGTTATCTATTCGATATACCTGATCCAATACTAACTCCCGAACCACAATTTTTAGATGTCATGTTAAAAGAGCAACAAAAAGAAGAAATAAAACAAGTTCCACTAAGGGAAGAAAAGAAAAAATCTCCTGCCAAAAAACAAAGCAAGGAATTAGATATATTAGATGGCCTACTTACTTTGGATGATTATAAAAGAGTGTTATCTATCTTGAAAACTTATCAAACCAAACAACATCAAGGCCAAAATCAAAGTCTAGCAGAAGAACAACAAAAGAAAGTAGAAAGTCTATCGGAACTATATCATAGAAGATAAAGCACCACATTAACAACCGGTGTTTTTTTCTTTTCTAACGATAGAAAATAAGGTATAATATTTCTAGAAAGAGGGTATAAAATGATAGAGAGTTTAAATGAACAACAAAAAGAAGCAGTCCTATACAATGACGGACCATTATTGATCATTGCTGGAGCAGGAGCAGGAAAAACAAAAACTCTAACAACAAAGATTGCCTACTTAATAGAAGAAGGTCTAGCCCATCCCTATAATGTTTTAGCAATCACATTTACGAATAAAGCAGCAAAGGAAATGAAAGATAGATTATATGCATTAATCGGAGACTTAGCTAAAAAAGTACAAGTATCAACATTTCATAGTTTCGGATTAAAACTATTAAGAGAAAACTATGAAAAATTAGGATATGAATCTAACTTTGTAATTATGGATAGTGACGATTCTCTAACCGTAGTAAAAAAAATAGTAAAAGATTTAGGATATGATCCTAAAATTTATAATCCTAGAGCAATCAGAAATAAAATAAGTAGTTGCAAAAATGAAATGATGACACCAGAAATCTATGAACGCTATGCAGTAAGTGATTATGAAAAAGTAATGCATCAGGTATATGAAAAATATGAGGATAAATTAAAAAAGAATAATTCTGTAGATTTTGATGATCTACTATTATTACCAATCAAATTATTTAAAGAAAATCCCTCTACACTACAAAAATACCAAGATCTATATCAATATATTTTAATAGATGAGTATCAAGATACAAATGAAGCACAATATATTTTATCAAAATTAATTAGTGCCAAAAACAGAAAAATAACCTGTGTAGGAGATGATTCACAAAGTATCTATAGTTTCCGTGGAGCAAACTATAAAAATATCTTAAACTTTGAAAAAGACTATAAAGATGCAAAAACGATACTACTAGAAGAAAATTATCGCTCTACAAGTACCATTCTAGATGCAGCAAACCAAGTAATTAAAAATAACAAACAAAGAAAAGATAAAAATCTTTGGACTTCTCGTGGAAAAGGTGAAAAAATAAAGTACTATAGAGCATATAATGAAAAAGATGAAGCCCAGTATGTAATAAGAAAAATAAAAGAATTAAGAAACAAAGAAGTAGAATATAAAGACATTGCAGTACTTTATAGAACAAATGCCCAGTCACGTGTGTTAGAAGAAGAAATGTTAAAAGAAAATATGCCATATCGTGTTATAGGTAGTTTTTATTTCTATTCCAGAAAAGAAATTAAAGATCTTATTGCTTACTTACGTTTAATTCATAATTCCAAAGATAATGTTAGCCTATTACGTGTAATAAATACACCAAAAAGAGGAATTGGTCTAAAAACAATAGAAAATCTAACTGCCAAAGCAGACGAAGAAGGAACTAGTATCTATGAAGCTATTTCATCAGGAAAAGAATTAGAGTTTAAAAAGACTATAGAACAGTTAAAGTCATTATCAGAAGAGTTGACATTAACAGAATTAATTGATAAGGTATTAGACGCATCAGGGCTAAGGCAAGAACTAGAAAGCGAAAAAACACTAGAAGCAGAAGTTCGTCTAGAAAACCTAGAAGAATTTAAATCAATTACCAAGTCTTTTGAAGAAAGAGAAGGGTTAATATCTCTAGAAGATTTCTTACTAGAAATTAGTTTAATTAGTGATGTCGAAGAATATAAAGATGATCCTAATAGAGTTAGCTTAATGACCGTACATTCAGTAAAAGGACTAGAATTTGATCATGTCTTTGTAGTAGGAATGGAAGAAGGAATATTTCCTCACATGAACTCTTTAATGGAAACAAGCGAAGTAGAAGAAGAAAGAAGACTTTGCTATGTTGCAATCACAAGAGCAAAAGATGATCTACACTTAGTAAACGCAAGAAGAAGAACTTTATTCGGAAAAGAACAAGTAAATCCAGTAAGTCGTTTTATAGGAGAAATTAGTAAAGACTTAATCGAGACGAATGTTCAAGATGAACTTCCTAAACAAGAAGAAAAAATAGAAGTAGAAGATATGTTTAGAGAAGAGGAGATAGATTATCAAGTAGGGGATTATGTCTATCACGAAACCTTTGGTACAGGTCGTGTAGTAGAAGTGACCAATACACTAGTAAGTGTAGCTTTTAAGCATCCACATGGAATTAAAAAGTTAATGAAAAATCATAAAAAATTATCAAAAGTTTAGGAGGCAGTATGGAAGATAAAATAAATATCGGGTATCGTTTATTTGTAGAAAATAATACAGAAAAACAAGAATTAGTAGGAGTCTACATTAAAGAAACAAATGGAGCAACAACCAAAGTAAGAACGGGAAAACAAGAACTAGACTTTTTCAAAATATTACCATCAATAAAAGATGAAATAGAAAAAGGTTATATATTAGAAATAGGTAAGAAAGGAAAACAATATCAAGCAACACTAACAAAAGAAATTAATAATCCTAAATGGCTAGTATCAAGTGATTACTTTTTTAATACATTGGTAGACTTAGAAGAAAAATTAGGAACAGAGAATAAAAAGGTTAACATAAGATAGAAAGAAGGAAAAACATGAAAAAAACATTGCTAATTTTAGCAGCTGGTATGGGAAGTCGTTTTGGAGGATTAAAACAGATAGAACCAGTAGGACCCAATGGAGAGTTCATTATTGATTATTCAATCTATGATGCTAAACAAGCCGGATTTACAAAAGTAGTATTCTTAATTAAAGAAGAAAATTATGAAATATTTAAAGAGACAATTGGAAAAAGAGTCGAAAAGCATATAGAAACAGAATATGCATTCCAAAAAAATGATAATCTTCCAAAAGAATATCAAGAACTACTAAAAGAAAGGATTAGACCTTTAGGAACAGCACATGCAATTCTTTGTGCCAAAGATAAAATAAAGGAACCATTCGCAATCATTAATGCTGATGATTTTTATGGAAGAGATGCTTATCAAAAAGCAAGTAAATATTTAGATATTATAAAAGATAAAGAATATGGACTAGTAGCATATCGCCTTGGAAATACATTAACACCAAATGGTTCAGCTAAAAGAGGCGTGTGTGAAGTAACAGAAAATAATGAACTAATTATGTTAACAGAAAGCAATGTAACATTAAAAGGAGAAATAGTAGAAGGGCAATCTCTAGAGACAAAAGAAAAATTCAAGGTAAGTAAAGACACGATTGCATCTATGAACTTTTTGCTATTTTCAACCAGCCTTTTTAAAATATTAGAAGAAAAAATATTAATCTTTTTAGAAAAGAACAAAGATAACTTAAATGATTGTGAATTCTTAATTCCAATTGTACTAAACGAGCTTCTAGAAGATAAACAAGTAAAAGTACATGTATTAGAAACAAATGCTACATGGTATGGAGTAACTTATAAAGAAGATAAAGAAATGGTAGTAAATGCAATTTCAAGATTAATAGAAGAAGGACAATATAATAAAAAATTATGGGAGTAAAAAATGAAAGATAAAACTTTATTAATAATGGCCGCCGGTATGGGTAGTCGTTTTGGAGGATTAAAACAAATAGAACCGATAGGACCAAATAAAGAATTTATTATTGATTATTCAATCTATGATGCCAAAATGGTAGGCTTTACAAAAGTAGTATTTATCATTAAAGAAGAAAACTATGAAATATTTAAAGAAACTATCGGAAAAAGAATAGAAAAACATATAAAAACAGAATATGTATTTCAAGATAGTAGTAATATACCAGAAAAATATCGAAAAGAAATAGAAAAAAGAAAAAAACCATTAGGAACAGCACATGCGATTCTTTGTGCCAAAGATAAAGTAAAAGAACCATTCGCAGTAATAAATGCGGATGATTTCTATGGAAGAGATGCCTTAAAAAAAGCAAGTAATTATTTAGATAATATAGAAAAAAATCACTATGCTATGGTAGGGTATCATGTAGTAAATACATTAAGTCCAAACGGCTCTGCAAAACGAGGAATATGTAAATTGAAAGATGGAAGACTAGATAATATTAAAGAATCTAGTGTGGAATGCATTGATGGTAAAATTATCGCAACCATAGAAGCGACAAAAGAACAAATAGAAGTAGCAGAAAACACACTAGTATCTATGAATTTATTGTTATTTACTCCAGATGTATTCCAAGTTTTAGCAACAAGATTTATTGACTTTTTAGAAAGAAATAAGAACAACTTAGAAACGGCAGAATACCAAATTCCAACGGTTTTAGACTACTGTATTAAGTCTAAAGAAAAACAGATAGATATGATAGAAACAAATGCTACATGGTATGGAGTAACCTATAAGGAAGATAAAGAAAGTGTAGTACAAGCAATTTCTAAATTAATAGAGGAAAATAAATATCCATACAATCTTTGGCAAGAAAAGTAATATATAAAAATCTGTTTATTTATTAAAAAAAATATGATATAGTACTAACAAGTAACATATGTTACTATATCAAAGAATAAAAGGAGATAAAATGAACGAAAATAATGTCAATATTGTAAATACGGATTTATATCCAAAAATGTTTACATGGTTGTTTATAGGATTATTAGTAACTTTCACAACAGGATATGCACTAACTACTAATATAGACATGATGATAAACGTATTATCTATTGGAGTATTACCAATCGCAATTGCAGAGATGGTAATTGCTATCATATTAGGAGTAAGGCTGCAAAAGATGAATCCTATCACAACTAAAATACTCTATATAGGTTATGCAATATTAACAGGGTTAACATTTTCATCTATATTCATTTATTTTGAAATGGAATCATTAATAAGTGTCTTTATTATTACAGCCGTAATCTTTGGGTTATTAGCATTTTATGGATATGTAACTAAAAAAGATTTAACAAAGTTAGGAACCATTATCTTTATAGGATTAATAGGTATTGTAATAGGAGAGCTTTTAAATTTGTTAATATTTAAAAACGCAACTTTAGACTTAGGAATAACAATTATTGGAGTATTAATATTTGTAGGATATATTGTTTATGATGTAAATAGAATAAAATACATGGTAGGCTATATTGGAGAAGAAAAAGCTGCAGTATATGGAGCCTTTCAATTATATTTAGATTTTATTAACTTATTCATAAGACTATTACAATTATTTGGAAAAAGAGATGATTAGAACCGAAGGGTTCTTTTTTATTTATAAGAATTTGCTTCTCTAAAATGATAATTTAAAACTTAAAAAAACAGTTGACACACGAACAATCATATCATATAGCGTACTCATCAGAAAGAAAACATTTAGTTGTACTAGGTTTGTGTATAATTATCATAAAACGAAAAAGAAACTAGCAGTACTATATCAAACCTAAAAAGTGTAAGAAGATATTTAATCCATCAATAACTAAAAAACTGATAATAGGAAATGATATCATAGTAATGGAGAGTCTAAAATTAAAGGACAAGATAGAAGAAAGAAATTCTAAACAACTAACAAATATAAGTCTAGGAAAGTTATATAGAAACTTAGAGTATAAAGCAAAAATATGGAAAGAAATATATGATAGAATGAAAGTAGAAGAAAGAAGCAACAGAAAAACTACGGTAGAGACTACCCTCTGTTAAGCAATCACGAAGTAAGGTTACTTAGTTCTTTTGTTCTGTAAAAAACTGTAAATTATAAAATAAAAGAACACACACATAATAAAAAAAGTGATATTCTAAAATAAAAGATAGTGGTGAGTATATGTTTTGTAAAAATTGTGGAACAAAAAATGAAACAACAGATAACTTTTGTAAAAATTGTGGCACTCCATTAGAAAATATACAAAATAAGAAAGAATCCGAATTTGAAAAAGTGGCAAAAAAGAAAAATAATCCAATATTCGTAGTACTGGGCATTATTATATTAATTACAATACTTTATATTGGTAGACAAATACCAGAACAATTAATAATTCAAGAAACAGAAAATGTTACATTTTCAGGCTATACCTTTAAAATACCATCACCATATCAAGCTATAATAAATGATGATACTTTGACGATAATTTCAGAGAATTTTCAAGATCAAGAAGCAATAGGAATTAAAATTTATTCAGATGGCTACGACGAATTAGTATCTGAAATGAAAGCATTGGCAGATGCCGGTAACGCCATTTCTGATTTAGAAACAGAAAAGTATGAAAATACAGAATATGTAATAGCAGATTATGATATTGGAGACTATAAAGGAGCTGTTGCATTAAAAAAGGCTGAAGATAGTGATGTTTTGTGGTTGCAAACAGTATCAAGTAGCACAACAAGAGGAAGAAAAATATTAACAGAGTTTATCCCTATTATCATATCTGCTAAAAAAACAGGTACGACAATTGCCGATACGTATGAAGAAAATTCTATAAGTATAATAAATAAATTAAAAGAATAGTTTCATAAAGAAAACTATTTTTTATTGAAAGGAAGATAATTCTTTGTTCTAATAGAGTAAAAATGATATACTAATAATGGTGATTATATGAAAGAGAGAATGGAAGAATTAATACAAATAGTAAATGAAGCAGATTATAACTATCATACACTAGATAATCCAACAATAACGGATCAAGAATATGATAAATATTTACGAGAATTAATTGAAATAGAAGAAGCTCATCCAGAATGGATACGAGAAGACTCTCCTACACAACATGCTGGTGGAAAAATAATTGAAGGATTTGAAAAAGTAACCCATAAAATCCCAATGATGTCACTAAGTGATGTTTTCTCAGAAAGTGAAGTAATTGCATTTGATGAAAGAATTAAAAAGGAAGGATTTCATCCAGAATATGTTTGTGAATTAAAAATAGATGGATTATCTGTATCTTTATTATATGAAAAAGGAAAATTAGTACGTGCCGCAACACGTGGAGATGGAACTATCGGAGAAGATATTACACATAATGCGAAAACGATTA
Source organism: uncultured Bacilli bacterium (assembly GCA_944332295.1). GTDB lineage: Bacteria > Bacillota_I > Bacilli_A > RF39 > UBA660 > Faecimonas. The sequence continues at coordinate 58,459 of CALVJR010000001.1, forward strand.
AAGTAATTCCATTAAAACTAAAAGAAGAAGTAGATATTGAAGTTCGTGGAGAAATATTCATGAACAAAAAGACTCTAGAAAAATTAAATGAAGAGAGAAAGAAAAATGGCCAACCGCTTCTTCAAAATTGTCGTAATGCAGCAGCTGGATCAATTAGACAGCTAGATTCTAAAGTCGCAGCACAAAGAAAACTAGATAATTTTATTTATCATTTACCAAATCCCCTAGATTATGGAATTCATACTCATAGTGGTGCATTAGAATATATGAAAAAACTGGGATTTAAAATTAATACTAACAACAGAGTAGTAAAAGATATTAAGGAAGTATTAGAATTTATTGAAGAAAAAGGAAAAGAAAGAGACTCTCTTCCCTATGATATTGATGGAATTGTAATTAAAGTAAATAATATTGATGACCAGCAAAAATTAGGATCTACTGCTAAATATCCAAAATGGGCAACAGCCTATAAATTTCCAGCCAAAGAAGTGTTAACAAAACTAACAGATATTATTTTTACTGTAGGTAGGACAGGACAAATTACTCCAAATGCTGTACTAGAACCAGTAATTGTAGCAGGATCTACAATCTCAAGAGCAACACTACATAATGAAGATTATGTAAAAGAAAAAGACTTAAAAATTGGAGATATTGTATCAATTCGTAAAGCGGGAGACGTAATACCAGAAGTAGTAGAAGTAAAAAAAGAACGACGTACAGGACAAGAAAAAGATTTCGTAATGATTACAAATTGCCCTATGTGTAACACACCTCTTGTGAAAAAGGAAGGTCAAGTAGACTATTATTGTCCAAATAAAAAATGTCCTGCTAGAAACATAGAAAGTCTAATTCATTTTGTATCTCGTGATGCTATGAATATTGATGGTCTAGGGGATAGAATTATGGAAGACTTCTATAACTTTCATTTTATTGCAAGTATACCAGATATCTATGCTTTAAAAGAACATGAAAAAGATTTAACAAGATTAGAAGGATATGGTGATAAGTCAGTAACCAATTTATTAAACGCTATAGAAGAAAGTAAGAAAAACTCTCTAGAAAAATTAATATTTGGACTAGGTATTCCACATGTTGGCGCAAAAACAGCAAAACTATTAGCACAAAAATATAAAACTCTACAAAATTTAATGGAACAAACAGAAGAAGAGCTAACAAAAGTACCTGATATAGGAGCAATTATTGCGAAAAGTGTAGTAGACTACTTTAACGACCCTCACCATAGAGCCATAGTAGAAGAGTTAATAGAGTTAGGAATTAACACTACATATTTAGGACAAGAGATTATAGAAAATGAAGAGTTCAGTGGAAAAAGCTTTGTATTAACAGGAAGCTTAACAATATTTACAAGAGAGGAAGCGAAAGAAAAAATAGAATCTCTTGGTGGAAAAACCGTAGATTCAGTATCCAAAAAGACATCTGTAGTAATCGTAGGAGAAAAACCAGGTAGTAAATATGAAAAAGCTCTAAAGTTAGGAATTCCAATCTGGACAGAAGAAGAATTTAAAGACAAACTACAGTAGCACTAGCTACTGTTTTTCTTTACAAGAAATAGAGTTTATGGTATAATATGCCTTAATAAAAGGGGGATAAAAATGAAAAGAGGGCAAGCCTATTTTGATTTTTATAAAGAACACTTAACAAGTTACAAAATTTATAAAAGTTATCCACTAAAAGAAATATTTGATGAAGTGGTTCAAGAAGAAGCTGCGTTAATCAAACGATTACAACCAAATTCTGATAATAAAGTATATATGTCAATTTATTACTATTTAGTTTGGAACGGTTATTTTTCTGCAAATCATCAATTCGTTTTTGATAACAATACTACAGATCTTTTAGTAGAGCCATCAATTGCAATTGCTTGTGGTAATGGTGTCTGTAGGAATTTGTGTGCACATTTAAAAAAAATATTAGAGATGATAAATAAAAAAGAATCTCTAGTATTAGCAGGAACAAAATACGACTATGAGAGAAAGAATTTAAAAAAAGCACCAGAAATAGAAAGAAATATAAGATTAAAGAAAAAAGATAAGAAATCAATAGACAATAACTTCCCTAATCACGTAGAAATATTGGATACGAAACAAGGAATATTATATGATCCTAGTAATTTCTCCATTCAAAAAATAACAAATCAACCAGAAAATACAGATAGAAAAAAGATGATTGATTTAGGAATAGAACTAATATTAAATTATGACATAGAAGAATCATATGCCAAAGACTTAGTAACACATAGTGATTATTTGGAGAAAAAACTATCAGATAGAAGGTTAGAGGAAATGAGCTTAGAAGCTAGGTATTTACTAAGGCAAGAAGGTATAAATATATGCAAAGAAAATGAAGACTTAATAGAAAACTATCAAAGAAAAATGCAGCCTGCCTATCAATACATAAAAAAAGAAACCATTCCTTTTAAAAGGTACGGGTATTAGTAAAGGAGAGAGAAATATGTTTTCAAATAAAAAAAAGAAAAATAAAATTATCACAGAAGAATATGATGATGTAGATTATGGTAATTATGGAATAAATGACTTAGATTTTGAAGATGCAATTGAAGAAGAACCAAAATCAAAAAAAATTATTAATACAATTAGTGTCATCATATTAGCGCTAGCTATTATGGTCGCAACAGATATGATAGCAGTAACAAAATACGATAAGGGACCATACTTTGCTATTCGTACTCAAATTTATGATGATGGAGGTACTCAGGTATTTTATGGACTAGGATATAAAGTAATAAAATATCATCAAGGACAAGGTAGAAGAGATACAGAATTAGGGCTTTGGTCTATGCCATATTCAGTAGAAAAAACAGAAATATCTGCACTAGATCTAGCAATTGAATTTAGAAACAAACCAGAAAAAACAGCCGAAAAGTTTACAGGACAATTTGTAGAAATCACAGGAAATATAAAACAAATAGAAGATAATGAATTAATATTACAATATGATGACCCTGATAATATGTACACATTAAGAATAAATTGTCCTATGGCAGAAAAAACAAATCTTGATGAATTAAAAGAAGAAACAGAAGTAACAATAATTGGCACTATAGAAAACTTTACCCTAGCAACTGACAATAATCCTAATATGGTAAATATGAGTAACTGTTTTATAAAAGAAAAGTAAAAAGAAAGAAGGCGTAGCATGCATAATATAAATAATATAAGAAGAAACGCTGATAGAAAAAACAAAAAGATGACAGAAGATATCAAAACAGAAACTGAAATTGATGATAAAACAAAAGAAGATATGATAAATATAGACTTAAGTAGAGATATAAAAGAACTAGGATTATCAGGTATAGTAAGTGGTAATTTAAAAAGAGCTGGAGTCAAGAATTTAAGAGATTTATTAAAATTAGATTATTGTAATTTAAAATATATTCATGGTATAGAATCTAAGGGAAAAAATGAAATTTTAAATTTTGTTCACACTTTAGGATATACAATACAAAATGAACCTGATACTCTTAGTTACCAAGAAAAAAAAGAACAAGGACAAGCACTATTAGAAGATTATGGAATTCCAAGAAGCGTATGTTTACCATTATATCGAGCTGGTATATATACCATGAAGGCGTTAAAAGAAGATCCAGATGCAATAGAAAGAGTAAAATACTTTGGCCCTAAAAAGAAAGAAATATTACAATTATATTTAGATCAACCAGAGTCAATATCACAAAAAGAAAACCTAAGTCAACCAACAAAAAATACCATGCTAAAACTAGAAAATGAAGAAATAAAAAAAAGAATAGAAACAAAGCAACAATTATTAGATGAATATGATAGACTAGTTACGGAAAGAGAAAACTTGATGAAAAAAGAACGCGAATTAGATGAAAAAATAGATAAAATAAGAGGTGAAATATTTGCACAACCTAAACAATACACAAAACAACCAAAATAATTTTGAGCAACTAAATCAAGAGATTGCCTATCTAGAACAAGAAATAAAAAAATTAAAGCAAGAAAACAAAGTACAAAAGATTAGAATAGAAAGAAAAAATCTAGAACTTCAAAAATACTGGTTAAAAATATTAGGTTTTTAATGGAGAAAAGTATAAAAAGGTGCAATAAAAGAAAAGGGTTGCAGCTTCTTTAATGTCAAGCGTACTATTATGTAGATGAAAGAGAACAAAGCAATAGATAATGGAGCTTATGTATAGAAACTAACAAAATAAAGATGAACTCATAGTAGTTCTTTTTTTGAGAAGAAATTTATGATATAATAACTAAAGTTAAAGGAGTTACTATGGGAAAAATAGAAAATGTCTGGACTTTTTATGAAAATGTAGTAAAAATAATATGGAGTAGGGAAGATGTTGCTAATGACTTTTTAAAACAGGCAATAACTAACATGCTATTAGAAAAAGAGTTAGAACAAGAACCTCTACTAAATGAGCAAATATATGAAATGATACTATATCATAATTTAGGTTATTCTAACCAGAATTCGAGACAAAAGAGCATGGAAATACAGGAAATAGAAAAAATGATTACCATGTTACAAAAAAAGGATAGCAGTTTATTGTTATCACAAAAAGAGAATGATGAATTACTAAAAGTGATTGATTCATTTTCACAATTAAAAAATATTTTAAGGGCTGGATGGATAAAGAGAAATGTTCCATTAGAATACCAAGAAACTGATACAGAACATACGATGCAAATGACATCTCTAGCAACTTCCATATTTAAAGGATACCCTGACTTACAGTTAGATAGAAAGAAAGTCTATGAAATGATTTTGATTCATGAAATAGGGGAGCAAGTGGTAGGAGATATTAGAGAAGGAACGAAAGAACATCAAACAAAACATTTACGGGAAGAACAAGCAGTAGTAAATGTTTTTGAAAATATAAAAAGCGGAGACTATTTTGTGAATTTATGGGAAGAGTTTGAAGAAAGAAAAACTGAAGAAGCAACTTTTACTTATCAATTAGATAAAATAGACCCGGTATTAAAAGCAAAGATATTAGATAAAGAATTAGGAAGAGATGATTTGTTTTTAGATTTCTTTAACTATGAAGAAGAAAGAAAAACATTTAAAGAGGGAAAAGTAAAAGAATTATTCTATTATATAAAAGAGAGGAGATTATAAATGAACGACAAATTAACAAAAGAAGAAGTATTACATGTTGCTCATCTAGCAAGAATTAAAGTAGATGATGACGAAATTGAAAAATATCAAGTAGAGTTAAAACAACTTTTAAATGATGTAGATAAAATTAAAGATGTAGAAGGATACGATGAAGAAAGAATGATTGCTCCATGGCCAAAAGATACGATATTAAGAGAAGATGAACCAGGAGAAATGCTAAATCCTAAGGAAGTATTAAAAAATGCTCCAAAACATAGTGGAAATTATATTGAAGTACCAATCGTAATTAGTGAGAGTGAGGGTGCCTAAGATGAAATATTTAGATAAAACAATCGAGGAGATTCACGAGGCCTTAAAGAAAAAAGAAATCAAACCAATAGACCTAGTAGAAGAATCATTTGAAAGAATCGAGAAAAATAAAGAATTAAATGCTTATATTACATTAAATAAAGAAGAAGCAAGAAAAAGAGCACAAGAGCTTGAAGAAAAAGAAGTAGGAGACAATTTATTATTCGGGTTACCTATTGCTGTAAAAGATAATATTATAACGAAAGATTTAAAAACAACTTGTGCATCACACATTCTAGAAAACTTCATCCCAATCTATAATGCAACAGTGGTAGATAAAATTAATGAAAATAATATGATTATCATTGGTAAAACAAATATGGATGAGTTTGCCATGGGATCAAGTAGTAGAACAAGCTACTTTGGTGCACCAAAAAATCCTTGGAACAAAGAAAAAATATCAGGTGGTTCCTCAGGTGGTAGCGCAACAACAATCGCAGCAAGAGATGTATTATTTGCTTTAGGTACTGATACTGGTGGCTCAATCAGACAACCAGCAAGCTATACAGGAATTGTCGGAATGAAACCAACCTACGGAAGAGTATCTCGCTATGGACTTGTAGCTTTTGCATCAAGTCTAGATCAAATCGGTCCTATGACCAAAAATGTCTATGAAAATGCCTTACTTTTAAATGTTATTGCTGGTGCAGATGATAAGGATTTAACATCAGCAGAAAAAGGTAAAGAGGACTTTACAAGATTCATTGGCAAAGATATTAAAGGTATGAAAATAGCTCTTCCAAACTACTTTATGAGTGATATTGTAACAGAAGAGATTAGAAATGAAGTCGAAAAAGCAAAGAAAATATTAGAAGAAAATGGTGCAATAGTAGATTATGTAGACATGAAATATTTAGACAAAGCAGTCACACTATATCAAATTATTGCCATGGGAGAAGCATCTTCTAATTTAGCGAGATTTGATGGAATCCGTTATGGATATACAACAGAAAATCCTAAAGATATTGAAGATTTATATTTAGAAACTAGAAAAAATGGTTTTGGTAAAGAAGTAAAAAGAAGAATTATGGTAGGCTCTTATTTACTAAGTGGAGAAAATGCCAAGATTTATTACAATAAAGCACTATCTATTAGAGATGATATGAAAAAAGAATTTGATAGAATCTTTAAAGATTACGATTTAATCATAGGTCCAACTACAACAACAACAGCTTATGACTTAACAGATCCTATGGATGATCCATCTAAGAGTTTTATGGACGATGTATTAGTTATACCAGTAAATATGGCAGGACTTCCTGGACTTTCTCTTCCAATCGGATTTGGTAAAGAAAATATGCCAATAGGACTTCATATTATTGGTAATAGCTTCGAAGAAGCGACAATCTATCAACTAGCAAGTTTTCTAGAAAAGAAATTAAATTTAGATTTAAATCCAAGAAAGGATGATGAAAATGTCTAACTATATTCCAACCGTCGGTATCGAAGTACATTGTGAATTAAAAACAAATACTAAGATATTTTCAAATAGTATCAATGGTTATGGACAAATGGCAAATGCTTTAACTAATGTAGTAGACCTAGGTTACCCAGGAACTCTTCCTACATTAAATAAAGAAGTACTAAATCTAGCAATCAAAGCAGCACTAATTCTAAATTGTAAAATCAGAAGACAAATGCACTTCGATAGAAAAAACTATTTTTATCCTGATAATCCAAAAAATTATCAAATTACCCAAGCAGAAACTCCAATTGGATATGATGGATATGTAGAAATTGAAGTAAATGGTAAAAAGAAAAAAATAGAAATAGAAGAAATTCATATCGAAGAAGATACTTGTAAAAGTACGCATAGAGGAACAAAGACACTACTAGACTTTAATCGTGCAGGAGTACCATTAATCGAGATTGTAACAAAGCCATGTATGGAAAGTGGAGAAGAGGCAAAACTTTACTTAGAAAAACTAAGAGAATTATTATTTTATAGTGATGTATCAGACTGTAAGATAGAAGAAGGATCAATGAGAGCAGACGCTAATGTATCTATTAGAAAAGAAGTATCTGATTCTTTTGGAACAAAGGCAGAAATTAAAAATATTGGTTCTATTTCTAATGTTAAACTAAGTATTGATAAAGAGATAGAACGTCAAAGTAAATTATATGATAATGGTGAAACTTTTCAACCACAGACAAGACGTTTTGATTCTAAATTAAATGACACAGTCTTAATGCGTATAAAAGAAACAGGAAATGACTATCGTTATTTCCCAGAACCAGATATTCCTTATGTATATATAACAGATGAACAAATAGAAAAAGTAAAAAGTACAATTCCAATGTTACCAGATGAAAGAAAAGAAAAATATATAAATCTTGGTATCAGTGAAGTAAATGCTAAAAAATTAATCGGAAATCGTGCATTAAGTGATTATCTAAATGAACTTTTAGAAGAAAAGATAAACTTCAAAACAGCATCTAACTTATTATTAGGAGATATTTCAGCATATTTAAACAAAAATGAAACTGAAATTACAAAAACAAATCTTTCTAAAGAGAAGTTTATTGAATTAACAAATAATATAAGTGATGGAACTATTACTAGCAAAAACTTAAAAGAAATAATAAATACTATTATGGAAAGTGAAAAGTCAATCGAAGAGATTATCAAAGAAGCTGGAATTCAAAATATTACAGATAATTCTGCCATCACAGAAATGATTAGAAAAATTATCGATGAAAACAAAGAAAGTGTAGAAGACTATAAAGCTGGAAAAGATCGTGCAATTAAATACTTAATGGGACAAGTAATGAAAGAAAGTAAGGGAACTTTAAACCCTTCTATGGCTATGGATATTTTAAAAGAAGAGTTAAACAAATAATTGAAAAAGAAATATACATAGTGTATAATTAAAATACTAGGATGTGATAATAAATGAGTTTTATAAGAAAAAATAAATTTGTAATTATAGCAATAGGAATATTTTTAATATTAGTGATATTAGCGTTTCAAGTAGTAAATATGTTCTTTCCAGAAGAAGGAAAAGCTTTATATGGAAATCGTTTAGATGGAATTGAAGCAGTAGAAATTACTGATAGCAAAAAAGGACAAATAGAGTCATCATTAAAAGAAGATGCTATCACAAAAGAAGCAAAAGTCAGTGTAGCTGGAAAAATAATTGAAGTAATTGTAACGGTACAAGATGACACAACGAAAGATGCAGCAAAAGCATTAGCAACTAGAGTATTAGATTCTCTAGAAGAAGATGAAAAAGCATTTTATGATATTCAAATTTTTGTGAAAAAGGATACAGATGCTAGTGACTTTCCAATTATTGGTTACAAACATCATGCAAAAGACGCCTTTTCATGGACAAAGGATAGAGAGGCAGCATAATGAAAAAGAAATTACTAATTATAATTCCTATTATAATAGCGATTGTAACATTTATTTTTGTATATCGCTATTATAATAAAGAAGATGAAACTACAACTTTAACTGTAACAGAAAAACGCTGGGTTCAAGATCATGCCAATCAAACTTATGACTTTGAAGTGGTAAATGATTATCCACTATATGGAGTTAATGGAGAGGGTGTAATCTTTAGTTTTTTAGATGATTTTGAAAAGAATATAGGATTAGAATTCAATAGAATACCATATTTAAAAGAATCAACAACTCAAACAAAAAGCTTCAGAATTAGAATATTAGATAATGACAAAGAATTAGGAAAGAATGACCTACCATTGTTTAATGACAGTTATGTTGCTATAGGAAAAACATATCAGAGAATAAATAGTATTAAAGATTTTAAAAATACAACATTTGGTGTATTTGAAGAAGACTCTAGTGATATAAGCTATTATTTAAAAAGTGGTAGCAATCTATCTTTTAAAACATATCAAAAAATTGAAGACTTATATACAGCATTAGATAATAATGATGTAGATATGATTATTGTTCCAAACATCATGTATTTAAACTATACGATTGAAAAAAATAAATATTCCATCAATTATTTCTTTACAGAAATGCAAAAACAAATCGTTTTAACACTAAGTAATAATAATGACAAGTTAAATGAGATAGTAACAAAATATTACAATAAATGGAAACAAACAAAATATGTAGAAGAATATAATGATGCCTATCTAGACTACTATTTAAGCGCAAACGAATTAGATGCTAAAACAAAAGCAGAATTGATTTCTAAAAACTATACATATGGCTACGTAGAAAATCCACCATATGAACAAATGGTAAATGGAAAAGTAGCTGGTATTGCAGGTGAATATGTAGACAGGGTAGCAAGATTATCAGGAATTACATTTAAATACAAAGAATACGAAACTGTAGAAGACTTAGAAAAAGCTATTGATAAAGGAGAAGTTGACTTATACTTCGATTATTACAATTATAATAATGAAAAATACAAATCAACATTATCAACATTTATAGAAAAATATGTAGTTTTAGGAAATGAAGAAGATAATCATATTGTAACTTCTTTTGAAAGTATGAAAGGAAAACAACTAGCGATGCTTTCAAAAGACTCATTATATAATTATTTTTCTAATAATGCCAGAGCAAAGATTAAAACTTATGACAACATAGAGGATTTAGTAAAGAATAGTGGAGATAGATTAATAGTAGTGGATAGAGAAATCTATACTCACTATCAAAATGAAGAATTTAAAGATCTAAAATTACTATATGCAGATACAATGATGAATGATTATAAGTTTATGGTAAAAAATAATAATGAAGCATTCTATGATTTGTTTAACTACATTATCAATACAAACTCATACTACAATTATAGAAATAGTGGAATTACAAACTTAAATGCATCTATTTTAGAAAACTCAACATTTGAACAAGTTTATACAATTGTATTAACAATTATCTTTGTGCCATTAATCATTTTATTAATTATTTATCTAATTATTAAGAAAAAGCATCAAATTAAAAAAGTAAAAGCCAGTGATAGACATAAATATACAGATATGTTAACATCACTAAAAAATAGGAATTACTTAAACGCTAAAATGCCTGAATGGGAAGAGTCAAAAGTATTTCCACAATCTATCGTAATGGTTGATTTAAATAATGTAAAATATATTAATGATAATTATGGTCACGAAGAAGGAGACGAACTAATTATCAAAGCTGCTAGTATCTTAGTAAATACGCAATTAGAAAATAGTGAAGTAATACGTACAGATGGTAATGAATTCTTAATCTATTTAGTAGGTTATAGTGAAAGACAGGTATCAACCTATGTCAAAAAACTAGGAAAAGAAATGAAAAACTTACCACATGAATTTGGAGCAGCTATTGGTTATAGCATGATTACTGATGAAATAAAAACATTAGATGATGCCATTAATGAAGCAACATTAGAAATGATTACAGCAAAAGAAGAAATGAAGTAAAAAAGGGATGAAGATAAATGGAGCGAGTAACAGGATTTATTAAAAAAGTTATTTCAATCGTTGCACGACCTGAAATGCGAGTACTTCCTGGACAACTTGCTTTTTTCTTTGTATTATCACTGATTCCCTTAATTGCTTTAATAGGAGCAATAACATCTAGATTTTCAATACCAGTAGAAGCGTTAGATGAATATTTATTATCTGCAATACCTGGATCTATATCTGAAATGCTATTAAATACTACCGTACAAAATAATATAAATTTTAATATCTTTGTCTTCTTTTTATCTGCTTTTTTGTTAGCATCCAACGGTACACATTCCATGATTATTACCTCTAATGAAATATACAAAATAAAATCGGATAATGTTATAAAAAGAAGATTAAAAGCAATAGGAATGACTTTTATTATGGTAGGTATATTTTTATTCTTGATATTAGTACCAGTCTATGGAGATACCATATTTAGCATTATAAGAGAAACATCTACCAACCAAACTATTGTCAACTTTATTTATCGAATCTATCAAATCATAAAATACCCAATCTCAATATTGGTAGTATATTTAAATATTAAATTATTATATGTAATAGCGCCAGATAAAAAAATCAGAAGTAAAACAACAACAAAAGGAGCGTTATTTACAACAATTAGTTGGATTCTAGCAACAGAAATATATACATTCTATATTGGAACATTTTCTAAATATGATGTATTCTACGGAAATATTTCAAATATTGTAATATTACTCTTATGGATTTACATCTTATCATACATCTTTGTATTAGGAATGGCTATTAATGCTGGAAATACTACAGAAGAAGATATTGAAAGAACAGGAATGTTACTAACAAAAAAATAACATTCTTTTTCTATGAAAGATAGTTGAAATAATTGAAAAAAGGATATAATAATGCTATAATATAATAAGCAAAGTTCGAGATAAAAGAAACAAAAAGCGAGGTCGAATGATGAAAAATATAAAAAATAGTTTAAATAGAACCATGGGCACAATAAAAGAGGATTTAATACGTATAAAAGAAGAACACTTAATTCGTGAATACTTTAAGAAAAATATTTTATTTCTCACTTTTGTTATCACCTGTGTTATTAATTCTACGATGCTGAGATTTTTTTGTATAAACTCAGTAGAAAATTATTTAGCAATTGCACCCATTTTAGCAGACTTATCCATAGTGGTAATTGTTGGAGGTCTTGGATATTTATTAAAACCTAAAAATAGATTGGCTTATTACATGGGATTTAGTATTTTTTTCTCAGCAATTTGCTTAATTAATTCCATTTATTATACTTATTATACTTCTTTTGCATCAGTTTCAATGTTATCATTAACACAATATATTGGTGATGTAGGAGATGCTGTAGTAGAGCAAGCTATCCAATTTAAAGATTTATTATATATTTTAGCTCCGATTATATTAGCGCTAGTAAATGCGAAACAAAAGAAAAAAATTACACCAAAAAAAATAGAGTTAAAATCAGAGAGAAAGAAAAAAGCACTAAAGACAGTGGCCGTTGGAGTAGTTTTTGCAATAATATTTTTATTTACATTAACACCAACCGATATGTCTAGATTAATAAAGCAATGGAATAGAGAATACATCGTTATGAAATATGGTATCTATATCTATCAAGCAAACGATGTCGTTGCATCGATTCAACCAAAAATAAATTCACTATTTGGCTACGATCAAGCTAAAAAGAAATTTAAAGATTACTTTTCCGATACAAAAGAACATCAGGATAACAAATATACAAATATATTTGAAGGAAAAAATGTAATAGTAATACACGGTGAAAGTTTGCAAACCAACTTAATGGAGTTGTCATTCAATGGAGAAGAAGTAACACCAAACTTAAATAAATTAGCATCTGAAGGAATGTTTTTCTCCAATTTCTACTCTCCAGTAAGTGTTGGAACAAGTAGTGACGCTGAATTAATGTTTAACACCTCTCTTTTACCAACAAAAAATGGTACAGCCTTTGTATCTTATTCCAATAGAACATACAACGCAACACCAGGATTATTAAGAGAAAAAGGTTATTATACCTTTAGTATGCATGGAAATAATGCAGATTTTTGGAATAGACGTTCTATGCATAAAAGTCTAGGATATGATAGATTCTATAGTAAAGAAGATTATAATGTAACCGAAGAAAATACAGTTGGATTAGGAATTAATGATTATGCATTTTTTGATCAATCTGTAGAAAAACTTACTAAAATAGCTGAGAAACATGATAAATGGTATGGTATGATGATGATGCTATCTAATCATACACCATTCTCAGAAGTAGATAAATATGGTGATTTTCCTGTAGATATTAAAGAAACTATAACAAATGAAGATGGTACAACAGAAGAAGTAAGCTATCCATATATGGAAGGAACTAAATTAGGTAATTACTTTAAATCTGCTCATTATGCCGATGGAGCAATCGGAGAATTAGTAAGTCGTCTAGAGGAAGAAGGATTACTAGATAACACAGTATTAATAATTTATGGAGATCACGATGCGAGACTTCCAAGAAGTGACTATAATCGTTTATATAATTATGATAAAGAAACAGACTCTATTCTAGATAAGGATGACCCTAATTATAAGGAATACGATTCTTATCAGTATGAGTTAGGTAGAAAAGTTCCATTTATTATTTGGACTAAAGATATGAAAGGAACCGATTTAAATAAAGAATATACCAATGTAATGAGTATGTATGATGTAGAGCCTACTCTTGGTAATATGTTTGGATACTCTAATGAATATGCACTAGGACACGATATTTTTGATATAAAAGATAAAAATATTGTAGTATTCCCTAATGGTAACTGGTTAACAAATAAAATATACTATAATAGTCAAAAGGGTGAATATTTGTCATTAACAGAAGAACCTGTAACAGAAGAAGAAATAAAAAAGAACAATGAGTATGCTAGTGAATTATTAGATGTTTCCAATGACATTATTGTCTTTGACTTATTAAAAGAAGATCAAACAGATGAAAACAGAGTAATAGAAAATCAAGAGAAAGGAAATTAAACTATGAAATTAAAAAAGAAAGCAAAGAGAATAATAATTGTTGTTCTAATAATTGCAATCGCAGCAATAGGGTTTGTAGGTTATAACGTATTTTTCTCAAAACCAGAAGTAGCAGAGGCAAAAGTGTTAAAGACAATAAAAAAATACGGATATACTCTAAAAGATAATAAAAGTAAAAGATATCAAACAATGTTTGAAGAGCTAGATAAAATATTAAAAAAAGATCCGGTAAACGAAGAAGAATATGTTAAAAAAATTGCGGAGATGTTTATCTATGACTTCTATACATTGAATGATAAGACAGCAAAAACAGATGTAGGAGGAACAGATTTTGTATATACAGCATCACTTTCAAATTTCTTAGAAAATGCGGAAAATACGTATTATAAGTATGTAGAAAGTGATATTTATGATCAAAGAAATCAAAAACTACCTACAGTAGATGAAATAACAATCGATAGTGTAGAAAAGATAGAATATGCTTATGCAGAAACTTCAGATGATGCTGCTTATGAAGTAAAAGCATCATGGACATATACCGATAGTGATTTTGCAAAATATCAAAATGAAGCAACACTAACATTTATTCATGAAGATACAAAATTATCTCTAGCAGAATTAAAATAGGAGCATTGCTTCTATTTTCTTTTTAGTTTATAATAAAAGTGGTGATTCTATGGATAATAAAGATAACATCAAAAGGAAAAACTCACCTGAGTTAACAATAATTAGTGACGAAGAATTAGAAATAATAAGTCATTTATATAATAGACTAAATCAATATCATTATGAATTAATTCCAAAAAAAGATTTAACACCAGTTCCTAATCATCCAGAAGATCAAATAAATATCATTGTAGGATTTTTTCTAGACTTAAATGAAGAGTTAGGGATAGAAGTAAAAGATATTAGCGATAAAATAAAATCAGGAGAATATAGAATTGCTTTGAACACAGAAGATAAAAATAATGAAGAAAGTGTAGTTTTTCCAGATTACACAGGAAAAATAGCTTTAGGTAGTACTATTTATTCACTATTTAATATTGCTCATGAAATGACACATTTAATAGGGATAAGAAGAGGATTAGGAAATGATAGGTTTGCAGAAGTAGAATCACTACTAGTAGAAAAATCACTAGCCCAATATTTATTTAATCATGGGATAATCAATGAAAGAGAAAAAGTCAATCAGATTGCTGTAAATCATAACGAGGCTTATAACGCAACAAAAAATTGTCTAGATATTTCTAATTTGTCACCAGAAGAAGCACAAAAATCAGTGAATCGTAAAGAAAATCAAATACGATTTATTTATGGAGATATCATATCAACATTAGCCATTCAAAATAAATCAAATAAAGAAATAGGAAGAGAACTAAATGAATATTTATCAAATAAAAATCATTTAAGTTTAAATGGTATATTAGAAAGCTTTAATCTACCTAAAAATAAAAATCAAGTAATAGATGAATACACAACTATAATAGACAGAGAATATAGAAAATACTATAAAGGAGGAGAAAAAAGAAATGTTATTCATTGAATATCCTAAATGTTCCACTTGTAAAAAAGCAAAGAAGTTTTTAGAAGATAATAATCAAGATTTTATAGATAGAAATATCATAACGGAAACACCTTCTAAGGAAGAGTTAGAAACATGGATAAAAAAATATGATATAAAACTAGATAAATTATATAATACAAGTGGTATGAAATATAGAGAATTAAACTTAAAAGAAAAAAGACAAAAAATGTCAGAGGAAGAACAGTTAACATTACTATCATCAGATGGTATGTTGATAAAAAGACCAATCTTGATAACTAAAAAAGCTATGTTAACAGGTTTTAGAGAACAAGAATGGAAAAAAGTATTAGAGGAGGAAAGAAAATGAAAGAATTAGTATTAAAACAATGTAAAAAATGTCATACAATCGTAAAAGTATTAGAAGGAGAAAATGAAATTACTTGCTGTGGAGAAGTAATGGAAGAAGTAAAAGCAAATAGCGTAGATGCAGCATTTGAAAAACATGTACCAACTTATGAAAAAGTAGGAGAAAATATTCATATCAAAGTAAATCATGTGATGGAGGAAGATCATTATATTGAATGGATTTTAGTAAAAACAGAAAGAGAAAATAGAGAAGTAATATTAAAACCAGGAGATGCTCCAGAAATGACAGTTCCATATGAAAAGGGTGCTTTAATCTATGCGTACTGCAATAAACATGGATTATGGAAAACGGTGGTAGAATAATGAATTTGAAAACACTAAATGATCTTTCGTACGGTATGTTTGTAATAACAACAAAAAAAGGAGATAAAAATGTAGGTTGCTTTATTAATACTGCAATGCAGATTACTTCTAAAAATCCAATCATTGCAATCAGTTTAAATAAAGAAAATTATACAAATGAAGTATTAAAAGAAACAAGAAAATGTGCATTATCAATTTTATCAGAGAAAACAAATCCAGAAATTATTTCTAAATTTGGTTATTTTTCATCAAGAGAAATAGATAAATTTGAAAATATAAAATATAAAGATATGGATAGTATACCAGTAGTATTAGAAGATATTTGTAGTTATATCATTGGTGAAGTAATTCGAGTAATAGATGTAGAAACACATGATATTTTTCTAATTCGATTAAAACAAGCAGAAAAAGTATCAGAAGAAACTCCAATGACATATAAATATTATCATGAAAATCTAAAAGGAAAAGCTCCAGAAAAAGCACCAACATATCAAGAGGAAAATGAAGAAGAAACAACTAGTAATCGTTATCAATGCAGTATTTGTGGATACATATATGACGATAGTAAAGAAGAAGTAAAGTTTGAAGACTTACCAGAGGATTGGACCTGTCCATTATGTGGAGTAGGGAAAGATAAATTTATAAAGTTATAATAGAACAGTAATGTTCTATTTTTTTGCAAAAAAAAGCAAGTATAAACTTGCTTAACTTTATTCACTAGGTGCTTCAGGATCAATAGGTGGATCTGGAAGGTCTGTCTCTGGCGGATCTGGATCTGGATCTGGTGGTTCTGGTTCTGTAGTTTCTGGCTTCTTGACACAAGTACCAGTAGAACTATCCCATACATATCCATCTTTACAGCTCTGAGGTAAAGTTGTATTATCATCTTTTTCATCTGTCTCATCTTCTTCATCTTCGGTATCAGAATTGCTACTACCACCTAGCGTTAATGTCACACTTCCTCGAATTTTGTCGATTCTTTTGCCGGCAGGATACTCCTGATCGATAACGTATCCATTACCACCTACAAAATTAACTGTAATACCTAAACGACTAGCAGTAGCTCTGGCTTGTGCCTCGCTATCACCAGTAAAGTCAGGTAATAAAGTATATAGATTACCAGATTTATAAGGACCATATCCTATAATTTCTTTTTCATAAGGTTCATTGATAGAGAAACTAAATTCAGTAATAACTTCATGTTCTGCTAATTCAAGATTTTCTTTCATAGCTTGAATAACATCTTTTCTACTTTGTTGATTAGGTACATAGTTATACAATACCATTCTCATTCTTTCATCATAAATCATTTGACCATTACCTTGTAAATATAATTGTTGAATATTTACTAAGTTAGAGTCATCAGTTGCTAAACTACGTTTAACAATATCCTTACCAACATTATAGAATGATAAGATTTGTTTTGTAGTTAAGTTAGTATCTAAACTATTAGAAACCATATTTAAAATATCCATAAAAGTAGTAACTTCAGTAATAGATTTCATCCTATTAATTAAAGCCATAACAATCTCTTGTTGATGTTGTCCACGTCCAAAATCACCATTAACAAGCTGTTTTCTATTTCTTGCATAAACTAATGCTTGTTCACCATTTAAAGTCTGTTGTCCTGGATAAATACAAATTGTATTACCACGAGAAGAATCATCAGTACATAATTCTTGTTCCACATTAATATCGACACCACCAACAGCATCAACTAATTTAACTAATCCTTTAAAATTAATCTTAGCATAATAATCAATATTAACATCAAAATAATCTTCAATAGTTTGCATCATACAATCTGTTCCATATCCTGCAGCGTGAGTAATTTTATTCTCAGCTTTATCACTCCAACAAGCAATTGGAACATAACTATCACGAGGAATAGAAATCATAGTAGCATTTAAAGTTTTTGGATTAAAAGTAATTAAAATTAGAGTATCCCCATTAGCTATAGCATTTTTACTTAATACTTCATCTGTAGAATCAATTCCCATGAGTAAGATAGTAAATGGTTCAGTAATAGAGTTACCACTAGATTTTGTTTCAAATTTAGATGTTTCAGCTTTTTTCATTTTTTTATCTTTGGAAAGAATAACTTTAGTATCTGTTGCAATACTTTCATATCCAGTGACACCAGAATACATGTCTACATAGTTATTTGTAATAAATATAGCATCAATTTCTCCTGCGTATAAATCGACTAACATACTAGAATAATCATCATAGTTTTTAATTTCGTTACTATCTTGTAGTTTATTTTCTTTAATCATCTCTTGTGGAATAATATATCCATCAGGAGATTTTTTATCATTTAAAATACCAATAGTGTAATCCTTAATATCATCAATACTATTTGCCTCATTAGAACTCATAACAACTAAATCAGAAGTATAAGTAACAAACTCTTTATTGATATTATCTAATTGTCCATACACATAAGCAATAACAAGTCCTACAGCAAAACAAATAATAGAATAAATAACCATAAAAGAAATTAATCCAATACGTTTAGAGTGCTTCTTTTTTCGTTTTTTACAAGCAGACCGGACTTTAATTAATAGTATCAAATCAATAAGTATTAAAACACCAATAACGATATAACGCAGTACATTTTCAATAGAGCTAAGTAAAAAAATCTCATAAATAGCAAATGCACTAGCAAGCAATGCCAGCACTAAAAAAATATATAATACAAATCTAAATTTTACTTTTCTCTCTCTTGGTTCATTTTCATGTTCATTTTTAGCCATAATTACCTCCCGTATGAAAATACTCATCTAGCTTTTATTATTATATCTAAAAATACTTATTTTATCAACCCAAAGACGGGAATTGTAATAAAAAAGTGTAATAAAAGTGTAATGTAAAATAGTGTAAAAAATGTCGAAAAAAGATAAAATTAAAAAGAAAGACAGTAGATATATTGTATAATATAATTGAGAAAATATAAGGAGGGTAAAAGATGAAAAGGAAAATATTGTTCTTAAGTCTAATAGTACTAGGAATACTATTATATCCAAAAGACACATACGCTTTTTCCTCTGCAAACTATGAATATAAATCTTTATGTGGGAATTTTGAAGTAGCAGGAATGCATACAGATGGAGTAATAGATCCAGTAGCTTGTTTTAATAGCTTTGATGAAGCTAAGAATTTTATGAAAAGTAATGGTGCAGATGACCTAGTTGTCTTTGGCAAAGTAGCAGGTAAGACTAAAATATTAGATGCCAATGTTGCTTTACTAGATTTGAGTGTAAATCCAACCGCACTAACTTATTTTTATACAAATAGCAATTTAACAGGTTCATCTTATACTTATATGGATACAGGTTCCCTATACGGAGGAGTAGATGGAGCTTTACTAGATTCCAGTTACTCTAATGTAAAAGGAGTCTATACAGCGAAAGTAAAAATAGGTAATTTTACTGGCTGGATATCACAAGAAGCTTATGAAGTAGTACCAATTACCTGGGTAAAATCATCAAGTAGCTATACCGTGACAAATGAAAGTATTAAACATAACTATGTGAATAAAATTCAAGAAACATTTACAGGAAGTAAAGGTAGTATCATAGGACCAAAGCCAGAAATGTTATCTCCAGGAACATATTATAGTTACGATGGAAAGTATTTCTACACAGATAGAACAACAATGATAAAAGATTATAAAAATGGTAATTATAACAATGCTGTAAATAAAAATAATGAGTATTATAACTATTATATGTATTTATCAAATCACACAAGAACAAGTTATTCGAGTCAAAATATAGATGAATATATTAGAAACAATATGGGAATATCACAGGATGTTTATGGAAATGCCAGTAATGGTTCAAACTCTAGACTTTATGGAAAAGGAATTTTTTATTACTATGCCCAAGAAAAATATGGAGTAAATGCCATTCTTTCTCTAAGTCTAAGTAGAAATGAAACTTCTCATGGACGAAGTAATCTAGCGATTAATAAAAATAACGGTTTTGGACTAAATGCAGTAGACAGTTCACCTACAGAGTCTGCAAACTGGTATGCATCGTATGCAAGTAGTATTTTAGGGTATGCATCTAAATGGATTACTTACGGATATGCCCATCCAAGAGACTGGCGTTACTTCGGACCACAATTTGGTGATAAGTGGATTGGAATGAATGTAAAATATGCATCAGATACATATTGGAGCGAAAAAATGGCAGCCCAATATTATTCCTTAGATAAAGCCAAAGGATTACAGGACTATAACTTCTATCAATTAGGAGTAGTAACAAGACAAGTAAATGCTATGAGTGATGCTAACAATAGTTCTAAGTTTGTTTATTCTTATCCAGAAGCAGAAGATGCAGTAGTCATTGTTGGAGAAAAACAAGGAGAAGCTGTAGAAGGAAATACTACTTGGTATAAAGTAGTAAGCGATTTAAATATAGATAGTAATTTTAATGAAATAACATCAGGAGATTATAACTGGGATGGTTATGTATATATTCCAGCAGCCTATGTAAAAAAGATTAACCGAGGTAAAAATGGATATATCTCTCCAAATGAAGTAACAGAATATCAAGATAAAGATTATGAATATGACTTATATGTAGAAGAGACTACTCTAAAACCAAAAGTAGCGAAGACAGTGAAACAAACAGAATATTATTATGATTCTGCATTAACTGTAAAAAGAGATCAAGTATTATTAAATAATCGATATGTTATGGTTTATACGGCAGCCTATGATAAAAATGGAGTACCAGTATCTTACTTAGTAACATCAGATTATTGGTATGATCAAAAACACTGGGTACCAGCAGATAGTATTAGCTTTATTAGTAGTGATTACGGTAAATTCTCAGTAACAGCTGCTGGTAATCAATATACCTGGGTAAATAGTAAACCAGAAGATACGAAGGCAACACTAATTAGTGGACATTATCATAATTCTTATGCACCAATATTAGAAGAGACCGTAGTAGATGGTTATACTTGGTATAAAGTACCAGTAAACTTAAGTGGAACGGCAAATGAATTTGGTTGGACTTTAGCATCTGCTCCAAATGTATATGTAGAAAAACTTCATAGTGAAAGCGTAAATACGCCACCAGTAATCGTTGCAGAAAATAAAACAATCGTACAAGGTACAAAATTTGACTATCGAAAAGATGTATCCGCAACAGATCCAGAAGATGGCGACTTAACAAAAGAAATTGAAATAGTAGAAGAAACCGTAAAAGTAGATGAAGTAGGTACTTATGAAGTAACATACAAAGTAACAGATAAAAATAACATTACAACAACCAAAACAATTACTGTTACCGTAACAGAAAATAAAAAACCAGTAATCACTGCCGAAGATAAAGAAGTAATTCAAGGTAGAAAATTAGATGAACTAGAAGGTGTAAGTGCAACAGATGAAGAAGATGGCCAAGTAGAAGTAAGAGTAAAAGAAAGTACTGTAAACTTAGAAGAACCTGGTAGGTATACAATTACTTATGAAGCAACCGATTCTTATAAACAAAGGGCAGAAAAAACAATCACAGTAACAGTCATAAAAGATGAAGCTCCAATAATAAATGCCGAAGATAAAACGATTACACAAGGTACAAAGTTTAATCCTCTAGAAGGAATTACCGCCGAAGATAAAGAAGATGGAGAAATTAAAGAGATTGAAGTAGTAACAAATGACGTAAAAGAAAATAAACCTGGAGAATATGAAGTTACTTATAAAGTAGTAGATAGTTTTAACAATGAAACGAAAAAAACAATTACTGTAACCGTAGTAGAAAACCAAAAACCAGTAATAAATGCCGAAAATAAGACAATCTACTTAAATGAAGAATTTGATCCATTAGAAGATGTAACAGCTATTGATCCAGAGGATGGAAAAATAAAAGAAATCGAAGTAATTGAAAATAATGTAAAAATAGAAGAAGTAGGAGAGTACAAAGTAATATATCAAGTAGAAGACTCTTTCGGTAATGTTGTAACAAAAGAAATCACAGTAACAGTAGAAGAGAAAAGATTAGAAGAAAGAGAAGGACTATATTACTTTGACTCGCTAAAAGAAGTAAAAAATAAATTACAAATCAAAGGTTATCATGCCATAAAAGGAATTGATCATACCTTAGAGGAAGAAATATCATTCTATTTAGTATTGAAAAACTTAACAACAGAAGAAGAATTTACGCAAGAACTAAATAGAATCACAGACAAAGAGGAAATCACAAGACCAGTATTCAGTAATGATGGAAAAGATTATACTTATTCATGGTACAAAGGAAATATTGATATTGATGAATTACCTGATGGGGATTATGAACTTTATATTGTAACAGAAAGTCACGATTATTATGCAAGAACAAGAATCAATAATAAAGTCTTAAAAGACCAAGTAGCAGAGTTTACAAGTGAAAAAACAGTAACGACAAGAAACGACTATCGTAATCCAGAAATGCCTCTACAATTTGTAATTAGAAGCAAAAAAATTGCTGATAAGACAGCAGATAGTGTTTATAATCAATATACTCAATATCGTACTTTCACGGTAGAAGATAATAAATTACATATCAAAGGTACAGCTTATTCTATAGGAATGAATCTAGCAGAATCCGAAAAAGTAAATAGACAAATTATCTTTGAAAATCAAGAAAACTATAAAACATATAGTTATGATTTAGGAAGTATAACAGATGGTATGTACAAAGTAGGAGCAACACTAAATGATGGATTAGATAAAACTAGAGCTTGGTTTGATAGTACAATAGATATTTCAAATATTCCAAAAGGAACATATACTATCTATATCGCAACAAAAAGTAATGTTAGTGATTATAGTGAATTAACAGAACTTCTATCTAGAAACTTAGATGATGTAGTATTAAATATAGATGGAAAAACCTACAGCTTTACAATTGATACAAACGAAAGATATAGAATAGAAATGAATGTAGAATAAGGAGTCTCATAAGAGACTTCTTTCTTTACATAGCAACAAAAAAATAATATAATATATACATCACGAAAGGACGATACTATGAGAAATTACTACGAACTACTAGGTATAAGTATAAACGCAACAAAACAGGAAATAAGGGAAGCTTATCATAAGCAAGCAAGAAAATACCATCCAGATAATAATCCAGGACAAGATACCACAGATATAATGCAAGAATTAACACTAGCATACAACACATTATGCAATGTGAATAGTAGAAGACAATATGATGCTACTTTGAAGCATCAGCACCGAACATCAACATCTTATAGCACAGGATATAGTAGTAAGAAACAGAACACTAATGATTTTTGGAGTGCTGTGGACGAAGTTATGAGAAAAAATCAAGAAGCACAAGCTAGAATGAAAAAACAACAACAAGAACGAGAAGAAAGAATGAGGAAAGCTCAAGAAGAAATGATAAGAAAATATATTAAGTTTTATAGTGATGATATAGTATATAATATGAATAATAAACAAAAGTTTATAAAACCAGAAAATATTAATGTTACATATGATATTGAAAATGACAAATCAAAAGTAAAAATAAAGAACTTTAAATAAAAAAAGAGTGATGTAAACTGAAATAACAGTATTACATCACTTTTTAATTTTGTTGTATTTTTAATGTATAAGTATCACAATGATTAAGAGCATGAGCATCAATTTCGCCACTATTTACTAAAAGACCAACACCAGGACCACTAGATACATATTGACAAGAGAATTGAACATTAGGATAAGCTGCCTTTATATTAGCACAAGTAGTAGTAGGGTTACTAGAAATTAATTCATCGTAAATATACACCATAGTAGTTTTACTACGATCACAACTAGGAGTAGGATCAGGTGTAGGGCTAGGAGTATCATTTGAACCAGAATTATCATTATCACTAGAAGAACCATTGCCAGAACCAGAATTAGAATTAGAACTATTAGAATTATCTTCTTCACGATATTCTGTTTGTTTACCATTACTTAAAGTAACAGTAATCGTAGTCCCATCACTTACAGTACTACCAGCACTAATAGATTGTTTAATAACAGTATTTTTTTCTTTAGTACTATTTTGCATAACAAAATTATAATTCAATCCAACTTCCTCTAAAGCATCAATTGCTTCTTTCTTACTCATACCAATGATATTTGGAACTTTTCTTTCTTCACCATCAGAAATAGTAACAATAATGCTATCTCCATTTTTAATAACATCACCTTTTTTATAAGAATAAGAAATAACTTCTCCCTGAGAAACATCTTTACTAAACTCATGTTTTTCTTCATAAGAAATACCATATTTATCAGCCCAGCTTCTAAACTCTTCTAAAGTCTTAAACTCTCTCATAACAAGACTACCTTTAGAAATAACTACTTTAATAACTGTACCTTGTTCTACTTCATCACCTTTATGATAGTTCGCATCAATTACCTGATTTTCTTTAACAGAGTCATCATATTGATCAGTAAATTCTAATTTTAACTTATTTTCAATGACCCATTCTGTAATTTCTACCATAGTCATTTTTTTCAAATTAGGAATCTTTATACTTTTACCTTTACTAATAGTAAGAACTAAATGATTATCGCTATTAACGGGAACCGTATCGCCAGCTTCTATACTTTGACCAGCGACTTTACCACGTTCTATTTTCTTAGAAAAATCTCTTTCAATATCATAAGAGATACGATGCTGTTTTAAATAGAAGACTGCTTCAAACTCACTCTTACCAGTTAAGTCAATAACTTGAACATCACTATTATCTAATTCTTCACCTAAAGAAAAAGTAAGCCTCATCTCATCACTACGCTTCATACTACCAGTTGCACTTTGTTCAATCACGGTATCTTTTGCTTTATCGGATTCAATAAATTCAACATCTACATTAGTTAAATAATTATCTTCTACATAACGAATTACACGGTCACTATCCCAACCATCCATATCTGGAACAATAATTTCCTTATCAGGATTAGGACCTTCACTAACCGCAATTTCCAACTCTTCAATATCCTTAATCTTACTATTACTATCATAATTTTGAGAAATAATACTATAAGCTGGGACCATATCACTATATTCATAATCTTGTACTAAAGTAACATTATTTTTTGCTGCCCAGGAAACTACTTCAGTTAGACTTTTCCCAGTAAAATCTTCTAAATAGCCAAAAGAAGGAATAGTAATAATATTTGTTAAAGTCAAACTTCCAAAGATATTAAATACTAATAAGAAAAAACTTCCTAAAAACATAGTTCCTTTTTTTCTATTAGGGTTTGTAATACATATAGATACAAATAGAATAGAAAAAAACACTAATACAACACTACTAATTAATGTAGTAAAAAAAGAGTTATGATTTTGTCCAAAACTTAAAGTAATAAAAAAATATACCAAACTACTAAGTAGTGTCAAAAACAAGAAGAAGTTAAGAAACGGATGTTTTTTCTCTTTACGCAAATTTACACCTCCAGGTTCTTCTTTTCTAGACTCTTTATTATGATAAGAGGTATCCTTATTTTTATCATATTTTTGATAATTATTTTTAGAACGATTTTGATATTCATTCCTAGGATAATTAGTATTATTATTTCTTCTATAATTATTATTTTTATGATTATTCTGTCCCATATTACCACCCTTATAATCTTATATACTTATTATATAATAGTAAGAAAAAAATAGAAACAAATTACAAAAACTAGACTGTAAAGTATACAAAAAAAGTAGAGTATGTTAAAATGAATTAAAGGTGAAATTATGAATACTTGGATAAAAAAGAATTTTAATATCATTTTAATTATTTTTCTATTACTACAACCAATATTAGATTTAATTACTGGTATTGGAATTCATCTATGGCATACAAATATAACAGTAGGAATCATCATAAGAATGATTTTCTTATTATTTATTTTGTATAGTGTATTATTTGTCTACAAACGAAAAAAAAACTTATTATTTTATGGAATTTTAGCAATCTATGGATTTTTTTATATAGTAGGAATGCTTATTTATAAAAATGGAGTAGGTCTTTTTTCAGAAATACAAGGATTATGTCGAGTATTTTATTTTCCAGTATTATTAATTAGTTTATATAGTATTAAAGAAGAAATAAAAATAAGTAAAATGACCTTAATAGTAATATTAATAACATATTTAGTATGTATTCTAGTACCAAATTGTCTAAATTTAGGATTTAAAACGTATGAAATAACCAAAGCAGGAACATTAGGTTTCTTTAATTCTGCCAATGAAATTAGTGGAATTATATCGATACTAACCCCGATTATGATTCTAATACTGGCAAATGAAAGAAAAATACTTTTAAGTATAATAATAGGTTCACTGTATTTATATGTAATATTGACAATAGGTACAAAGACTCCTTTATTATCATTAGGAATCACAATATTCTTTGCTTATATATGGTTTATCCATCAAGAAATAAAATTAAAAAGAGTAAAACGAGTAGCGATAAGTGTCGTTCTTCTAATAATATTTATAGCAGGAATGATAATAATATTACCAAAAACTAATTTTTATAAAAATATTGAAACACATCTAGAATTTTTAGAAGTAGATAATATTACTGAAGTATTTCAAGATAAAAAACTAATAGATCATTTTATTTTCAGTGAACGTCTAACATTCCTAGAAAACAGATATAAAGATTATAGAGATGAGAGTCAGTATTTACAATTGCTTGGTATAGGGTATCTAAAAGATGGAAATGATACCAAAGCAATAGAAATGGACTATTTTGATATTTATTATTCTCATGGCATGGTAGGTTTTATTATTTATTTTGGAATATATGGCTATTTCTTTTATCTAATTATGAAAAACAGAAAAAAACTAGACTTCACGCAGTATATGTTATATATCAGTATAGTATTAAGTGTTTTATTATCATTTATAACAGGACATATTATAACTGCTCCAGCAGTAAGTATTCTATTAATTGTTCTACTTCTATTATTAGAAAAGCACACATATGAAAGAATACTGTTTATAGGAAATGATTTAAATATAGATAGACCATTAGAAAGCAAAATAAAGACGATAGATGTAAAAAAATATCAAATGAACTTTTTATTAGTAACAAAAAAGATAAAACAAAAAAATAAGTTACAGAGAGAAATAAAAATAATGAAATATTCAAAATCCTCAAGTACTAATAAGATAATACAAACAATATCAAATACACTAAAACTATTTTGGTATCAAATAATAAATTATCAAATGTATGATAAATGTTACTGCTATCAAGAATATGATGAATTAAAAAATACTTTAGGAAAAATATCATCACCTTACTATAATATTTATATAGACAAGACAAATAGAAAAAGAAAAGAATTAATGATAGGATTACCAACAGATAACATAAAACACATCATATTTAAAACAGAAAAAGATAGGAAAGAGTTTTTAAATAATAATCCAGAATTAAAAGAAAAATGTCTATTAGTAGAGACTGTATAATGGAAGTGAAAGTAGGGAGTAAAATGAAAAAAGAAAAAATATCAATTATTGTTCCATGTTATAACGAAGAAGAATCATTACCAATATTTTATGAAGAGATAACAAAAATTGCCGAAGAGATGAAAAAAGTAGAATTTGAATTTGTCTTTATCAATGATGGTAGTAAGGATAATACATTAAATATTATAAAAGAGTTAAGAAAAAAAGATGATAGAGTACGTTTCATTTCTTTTTCCAGAAACTTTGGAAAAGAAGGAGGCATGTATGCTGGACTAGAGTATGCAACAGGGGATTTTGTAGCAATCATGGATGCCGATATGCAAGATCCACCAAGTATGATTAAAGAAATGTATCACGCAATAAAAGAAGAAGGGTACGACTGTGTTGCATTATGTAGTCCAAAACACAAGGATTATGGCTTAGTTAGAAAAATATTGACAAAGTGTTGGTATAAATTAATTGGAAAAATATCATCCGCTCCACAAGTACCAGGTGCTAGAGACTTCCGTTTAATGAAAAGAAAAGTAGTAGATGCAATCATTAGTATGAAAGAATATAATCGTTACTCAAAAGGACTGTTTAGTTTTGTTGGTTTTAATACTAAATGGATAGAATATGAAGCACAGGAAAGAGTTGCTGGAAAGTCAAAATTTAATTTTTGGAAACTTTTTAGATATGCACTAGAAGGAATATTAGCTTTCTCAACAACACCGTTAGTCATTTCCGCAATCGTAGGAATTATATTATGTTTAGTATCATTTGTTGCAATCCTAATAATTATTGTAAAAACATTAGCATTTGGTGACCCAGTTAGTGGTTGGCCAAGCCTAGCTTGCCTTATCATATTCATGGGAGGATTACAATTATTCTTCTTTGGAATAATGGGAATGTATATGTCCAAATTATATTTAGAAGTAAAAAAAAGACCTATCTACATTGTCAGTGAAACAGAAAAGACAGAGGAGTAGGGTTGTCTAAACAACAAAAAAGAACTATAATAATAATTGATGAAAGTGAGAAAGAATATGAGGAAGATAGGATTTGTTATTGTAAACTATAATGATGCGAAAACTACCATAAGACTATTAAATCAATTAAAAGAATTTAAAAATATTGATAGTATTGTAGTTGTAGATAACAATTCTACTGACGATTCTTTCGTTCAATTAAAAGAACAAGAAAATGGCAATATTACTATAATTAAAAATAGCGAAAACAAAGGTTATTCATCAGGGATGAATACCGGTGCAAAATATCTAATTGAAAAAATAGGTAGATGTAATATTATATTTTCTAATTCAGATATTATCATAAAAAATGCCAAAGATTTAAACACTCTTTCATCTGATATTAATAATGAAGTTGCAGTAGCAAGTCCCGTAATAGAAGAACACGGGAATCTAAATCGTGGTTGGAAAAAAACAACTGCATTTACTGAAGTACTTCTAAACTTACCATATATTAGTCGTTATTTTAAAAGAAAAAAACTCTATTATAAGGATGATTACTATAAAAAGGATAAATCTTATGTAGACGTAGTATCAGGATGCTTTTTTATGGTAGATAGTAAAATATTACAAGAAGTAGATTATTTTGATGAGTCTACGTTTCTTTACTATGAAGAATTAATATTTGCTAAAAAATTAGAAAATATAAATAAGTCTTTAGTAATTGATAACAGAGTAAGAATTATTCATGATCATTCAGTAACGATTGATAAAAATGTAAAGAAAATTAACAAATATCGGATATTAAAATCCAGTCAAAGATACTATGTTAAAGAGTATCTAAAAGCAAATTCATTTCAAATGGCATTATTGTATATAACAAATAAGCTATCGCTATTAGTGTTATATATAAGATGTCTGTTTAGGAGGTAAAAATGAAAGGAATTATTTTAGCTGGAGGAAGTGGAACGAGGCTATACCCTATCACAGAAGGAATTAGTAAACAATTAGTTCCTATCTATGATAAACCAATGATTTATTATCCACTATCAACATTAATGCTTGCAGGAATTAAAGATATTTTAGTAATCACTACAGAAGAAGACCAAAAGGGATTTAAAAGATTGTTAAAGGATGGAAACCAGTTTGGAATTAATATTGAATATACGATTCAACCTTCTCCAGATGGACTAGCTCAGGCGTTTTTATTAGGAGAAAAATTTATTGGTAATGATGAATGTGCCATGATTTTAGGAGACAATATTTTCTATGGAAACGGTTTTAATGAAATTTTAGCGCAGGCAACACAAAATGCCAAACAAGGAAAGGCAACCATTTTTGGTAATCAAGTAAAGGATCCGGAGCGTTTTGGAATTATGGAATTAGACGATAATCATAACGTAATCAGTGTAGAAGAAAAACCAGAACATCCAAAATCTAACTATGCTATCACAGGACTATATTTCTATCCTAAAGGCGTATCAGAAAAAGCAAAGTTAATCAAGCCATCAAAAAGAGGAGAACTAGAAATTACTAGTTTAAATGATTTATATTTACAAGAGAAAAAATTGAAAGCAGAAATATTAGGAGAAGGATTTACCTGGTTTGATACAGGAACTTTTGATAGTCAATTAGATGCTTCTAATATGATAAGAACAATTCAAAACAATAAAGATAAAGTAATATGTTGTCCTGAACAAATCGCTTATTATCGTGGATGGATAACCAAGGATGAGTTACAAGAAAGAGCAGAATTATTGAAGAAAAACACTTATGGAAAATACTTGCAAAAAGTAATAAAAGAAACAAAATAGGAGGAAAAATGAAGAAAATAGAAACTAATTTATTAGATTGCTATATCATAGAACCAGATAGATTTGGAGATGATAGAGGATATTTTTCTCCATATTTTATTCAAAAAGATTTTGATGAATTAGGCTTTAAAAAAGTAGTACAAGCAAATAGAAGTAAAAGTAGTAAAGGTGTGGTACGTGGACTTCATTTTCAAAAAGATCCCAAATGCCAAGCCAAAATAGTAGAAGTAATCCAAGGTGCTGCTATCGATGTCGTAGTAGATATTAGAGAAGACTCAGAAACTTATGGAAAATGGACAAGTGTATTGCTAACACCAGATAATAATAGACAATTATATGTACCCCGTGGTTTTGCTCATGGCTTTGTCAGTCTAGAAGATAATACAGTTTTTCATTATTTAATTGATAATGACTATGCACCAGAATTAGAAGATGGAATTCTTTGGAATGACCCAGATATTGGTATCAACTGGGAGGAAATTTTTAAAGAATATGGGATAGAAAAACCAATTTTATCCGACAAAGATAAAGATAGACCAACTTTAGCAAAATGCAAGACTAGATTTAGGAGAGACAAATAATGAAATACTTAATTACAGGTGTAAAGGGTCAATTAGGTTATGATATTACTAGAGAACTAGATAAAAGAGGCGAGAATCATTATTTAGCATTAGACGTTGATGATATGGATATTACAGATACGGAAAAGGTAATGGAAGTAATTACTAATTATCAACCTGATGTAATATTCCATTGCGCTGCTTGGACTGCTGTAGATAAAGCAGAAGAGATGGAAGGATCTTGCCAAAAGGTTAATGTGCTAGGAACAAAAAACATAACCGATGCTGCAATCAAAGTAGATGCTAAATTAATTTATCTATCAACAGACTATGTATTTGATGGTACAAAAGAAGGATATTACACAGAAGAAGACAAAGTAAATCCAAAGAGTATTTACGGAGGTACCAAATATTTAGGAGAAGAAGAAGTAAGAAGAAATAAAAAACACTTTATCGCAAGAATTTCCTGGGTCTTCGGTATCAATGGAAACAACTTCATCAAAACAATGCTAAAATTATCAGAAAATCATGATACTGTAAATGTAGTAGATGACCAAATAGGCTCTCCAACCTATACAGTAGATTTAGCTAAAGTATTAGTAGACATGGCTCAAACAGAAAAATATGGAACATACCATGTAACAAATGAAAATTATTGTAGCTGGGCAGAATTTGCAGAATATATTTTCAAAAGTAACAACAAAGATACCAAAGTAAACAAAGTAACAACAGAAGAGTATTTAAAATTAACAAATACTAACCAAGCATATCGTCCAAGAAACTCAAAATTATCTAAAGAAAAATTAAAACAAGCAGGATTTAATTTATTACCAACTTGGCAAGATGCAACAGATAGATTTTGTAAAGAATTAGAAGAGAAAAGGTAGGAGATATATGAAATTTTTAGTAACAGGTGGAGCAGGATTTATAGGAAGTAATTACTTACATTATGTAGTAAATAAATATGAAAGTGACTACTTCGTATGTCTAGACGCTCTAACTTATGCAGGAAATTATAATAATATAAAAGAGTTAGAAGGAAAGAAAAATTATAAATTTGTTCATGGAGACATCACAGATAGAAATTTTATAAATAATCTTTTTGAACAAGAAAAATTTGATGTAGTAGTAAACTTTGCAGCAGAATCTCATGTAGATAATTCTATAAAAAATCCAGAAATCTTTTTAACAACCAATATCATTGGAACAGAAGTGTTAATGGATGCATGTCTAAAATATGGAATCAAAAGATATCATCAAGTATCAACAGATGAAGTCTATGGAGACCTACCATTAGATAGACCAGATTTACTATTTACAGAAAATACACCAATCCACACATCAAGTCCTTATTCAACAAGTAAAGCAAGTGCAGACTTATTAGTAATGGCATATCATAGAACTTATGGATTGCCAGTAACAATCAGTCGTTGCTCTAACAATTATGGACCATATCAATTCCCAGAAAAATTAATACCTGTAGTAATTTCTAAGGCATTAAAAAATGAAAAAGTACCAGTATATGGAACAGGAGAAAATGTAAGAGACTGGATTCATGTACATGATCACAATATTGGTGTAGACTTAATTGTAAGAGAAGGTAAAGTTGGAGAAGTCTATAATCTTGGAGGTCATTCTGAAAGAAATAATCTAACTATTGTAAAAACAATTCTAAAACAACTAGGTAAAAGTGAAGACTTAATCGAGTTTGTCGCAGATAGAAAGGGACATGACTTAAGATATGCAATAGACTCTACAAAAGTAGAAAAAGAATTAGGTTGGACTAGAACATATACCTTTGAAGAAGGAATTAAAGAAACAATAGATTGGTATGTAAATAACCAAGATTGGATAGAAAATATTTTATCTGGAGAATACAAGAATGCTTATAAAGACTAATAATTAGTCTTTTTTTCGTGATAAAACGGCTTTAAATAGAAATAATTATAAAACTATGTTATACTAAATTAGGCACATATATTGTATACGGAGGATAGTATGGAAAAAAAGAAGAAAAAAGAAAATGAATATGCAATTATTGTAGATGATGTATCAAAAAGATTTAAAATCTATTATGACAAAGCAAGTACATTAAAAGAAAGATTAGTATTTTGGAATAAAACAAAAGTAAATTATCATGAAGTACTAAAAAATGTTAATTTGAAGATAAAAAAAGGAGAAAGTGTAGCCTTAATCGGAGTAAATGGAAGCGGTAAATCTACGTTATTAAAATTAATGACAAAAATTATATATCCAACAACTGGTAAGATTACTACCAATGGAAAATTAACCTCTTTACTTGAATTAGGGGCAGGATTCCATCCAGACTTTACTGGACGTGAAAATATTTATTTTAATGCATCTATCTTTGGTCTAACTGCTGCAGAAATTGATAAAAGAGTACAAGATATTATCGATTTCTCAGAACTAGGGGACTATATCGATACACCAGTAAGAACTTATTCATCTGGAATGTATATGCGTCTTGCCTTTTCAGTAGCAATTAATGTAGATGCAGAAATACTATTAATTGATGAAATTCTAGCAGTAGGAGATCAACATTTCCAAGATAAATGTTTCGCTAAATTAAAAGAGTTAAAAGATTCTAACAAAACCATAGTAATTGTAAGTCACAGTCTGGGTCCAGTACAAGAACTATGTGACCGTGGAGTATGGATATATGAAGGTCAAGTAAGAGAAGATGGAAAAATAAAAAAAGTAATAGACGATTATTTAAAGGTGTGTGGTTAAAATGTTTAAGGAACTATATAATTACAGACAATTACTAAAAAGTAATGTAAGTAAAGAAATCAGAGGGAAATACAAAGGTTCATTCTTAGGAGTCCTATGGAGCTTTGTAAATCCTTTATTAATGACGTTAGTATACGCCATTGTTTTTCCATTTATCTTAAAATCAACACAACCTCACTATGTAACTTTTATAGTCATTGCAATACTACCTTGGACATGGTTTACATCTGTAATATCTCAAGGTACAAATACGATAGTAGTAAATGGTGGAATTATAAAAAAGGTTTACTTTCCAAGAGAAATATTACCAATATCTATTGTAACCAGTGGATTAATTAATTTCTTAATTTCTTGTTTAATTATTGTAATATTTCTAATATGTAGTGGAATCGGATTTTCTTGGAATATTATTTTCTTACCATTAATTGTCATAACTCAATATATTTTACAATTAGGACTAATATTTATCACTAGTTCAATAGATGTATATATCAGAGATGCAGAATATATTATTGCCTTTATTGTATCCATGGTATTTTATGGAACACCAATTCTATATTCATCAGACTTATTTCCTGCAAAAGTAAGCTGGTTATTAAACTTAAACCCTTTAACAACCATTATCGAATCTTATAGAAATATATTTTATTATCAGACAATGCCAAACTTTAAAGCACTAGGAATTGTATTTTTAGTTAGTTGCTTCATCTTATTTATAGGATATAAGATATTTAAAAAATTAGAAAAAGGATTTGCAGAGGAGTTATAATATGGCAAAAAAAGAAGAAATTAAAATAGCAGGAGTAGTAACTCTATATAATCCAACCGATGAAGATATCAAAAATATTGACACTTATATAGAAGATATAGATAGATTATATATTATAGATAATACAGAAGGAAAAGATAATAAAGACCGAATTTCTAAAAATAAAAAGATTAAATATCAATTTAAAAATGAAAATGTAGGTGTCGCAACAGCTCTAAACCAAGGTGCTAAAATGGCAATAGAAGAAGGATATAAATATTTACTAACAATGGATCAAGATACAACATTTAAAGAAGGTGCCCTAGATAAATTAAAAGAAGTAATAAAAAATACTAATATGGAAAAAATTGCTTTAGTAACACCATGGCACCATACAAGATTATTAGATAAAAAACCAGAAGAAGAATTCGATGACCCGCACGATGTCATGACCTCAGGAAATATTATCAACTTAGATATCTTCCAAAAATTAGGAGGATTTAAAGAATGGTTATTTATTGATGGAATAGATATCGAATTTTGTCTAAATATTCATAAAAATGGCTATAAAATATTAAGAGTGAATTCTGTAGAAATAGATCATAACTTAGGTGATATCTTTTATAAAAAAGTAAGAGGAAGATTGTTCTTATGTACCAATCATGCCGCTATGAGAAGATACTATATCATGAGAAATTATCATTATATCTTTGATATGTATAAAGATTATGATCCAGGATATTGCTATAGCTTAATTAGTCAAAGACATAATATGATTGGAGTTTTACTATTTGAAAAAGACAAAATTAATAAAATAAGAAATTATCTAAAAGGTCTAAGAGATTATAAGAAAGGTATCAAAGGAAAAATGCCAGCTAAGAAATAATATAAAGGAGTAGTCTATGAATAAAAAGGAAGAGGTAAAAATAGCAGGAGTGGTTACACTTTATAATCCAACCGATGATGATATTAAAAATATAAATACGTATATAGGTGATATAGAAAGACTATATATTGTCGATAATACCGAAGGGGAAGATAACAAGAATCGTATTCCTAAAAACAAAAAAATAAAATATATCTTTAAAAATGAAAATGTAGGTGTTGCAACAGCCTTAAATATAGGAGCACATCTTGCTATCGAAGAAGGATATAAATATTTATTAACAATGGATCAAGATACGAAGTTTAAACCAGGAGTTATGGATAAGTTAAAAGAAGCAATAAATAAATTTGACATGTCTAAAATAGGAATTGTAACACCATGGCAAACTACGAAAATGAGACTAAATGAAATTGACGATGAATATGATTATCCACCAGAGGTAATGACATCAGGAAATATCTTAAACTTAGATGTCTATCAAGAGATAGGTGGTTTTAAAGATTGGATGTTTATTGACGGAGTAGATATTGAATACTGTCTAAATGTAAGAAAACATGGATATAAAATATTAAGAGTAGTACATGCCAGAATTGATCATGAGCTAGGAGATATACAATATAAATATTTCTTAGGAAAAGAATATATCTGCAACAACTACTCTCCAATTAGAAGATATTATATTATGAGAAATAATCATTATATTTTTGATATGTATAAAGACTTTGAACCAAGTACATGTTGGCGTATTTTAGAACAAAAGCCATCCATGAAAGCAATACTATTATTTGAAAAAGATAAATATAGAAAATTAAGAGGTTACATAAGAGGATTAAAAGATTATAAAAAAGGAATTAAAGGAAAATACCCTTACAAAAATTAATGGAGGTAGTTATGGATTCACAAAGAGTAAAAGAACTAGTAAAAAAGACAAAGCAAACTCTACAAGAGGAAGGAGTAGTAGCCTTAACAAAAAAAGGCTGCCGTTTTATCACTTTCCGAGTAGGAAAAGTGAATAGAAAATATGATAAATGTTTTAAAGATATTCTATTTATCAATGGTTGTACGCTACCACATCCGCAAAGATATCGAGTAGATCATCAGATAGAACAATTAGAGTCCTATGGTATCAGTTGTGATAAAGTAGATTACGACAAATTAACATTAGATAAAATAAAGTACTTTAGAGGATTTGTTTTTTATCGGTGTCCAATAATTCCAGTAATAGAAGAATTTATAAAAGTCGCTAAAGAAAATAATAAAACATGTTTTTATGACATTGATGACTTAGTTTTTGACCTAGAACAAACAAAAAAGATTAAGTTCTTAGATACCATGTCAAAAGAAGAAAGAAATCTATATAATGATGGAGTAATTAGAATGGGAAAAACTCTAGATTTATGTGAATATGGTATTGCTTCTACTACTCGGTTGCAAACAGAGATGGGAAAACATCTAAAAGAAGTTTATATCAATAGAAATGTTGCTAGCGAAGAAATGGTAAAATACTCAGAAATTGCTTTAAATGAAGTGGAAAAAGAGGATAATAAGGTAATTATAGGTTACTTATCAGGAACGATTACTCATAATGATGATTTTAAAATGATTATGCCTACTGTAGTAAAATTATTAAAAAAATATGATAATTTATATTTACAAATCGTAGGATTATTAGATTTACCAAAAGAAATGGAAGAAGTAAAAGATAAAGTATTAACATCTCCATTCGTTGATTGGAAAGAACTACCTAAATTAATAAGATCAATAGACATTAACTTAGCACCATTAGAAGATAGTATTTTTAATGAAGCAAAATCAGAAAACAAATGGACAGAAGCTGCTTTAGTAAAAATACCTACAGTAGCATCTAATGTAGGTGCTTTTAAAGATGCCATAGAAGATGGAAAAACAGGACTTTTATGTAATGATGAAAAAGACTGGGAAGAAAAATTATCTAAAATGATTGAAGATAAAGAGTATAGAGAAGGTATTGCTGCAAATGCTTATGATGAAGTAATGACAAAGCATGTAACAACAAAATCAGGCTTAGGTATTGCAGAATTTATTAAAAGCAAATTAAGAAAAAATATCTGCTTTGTCTTACCATCTCCCAATATCTCAGGTGGAATCATGGTTGCTATAAAACACGGGGTAATATTGAAAAAACATGGTTATGATGTAACGATGATTAATGTCAATAAACAGACAAGAAATGTCGATAAATTATATGAAAAAGAAGATTACATATTTGTAGTATCAAACTATAGAACCGAAATGACTATGTATATTGATACCATGGTCGCAACGATGTGGTTAACACTAGAAGAAGTACAAAAATACTATAATTGTAAACATAAAAAATACTTAGTCCAAGGAATGGAAACAAGATTTTATAAACCTGGAGAATTCGAAAAGAAAAAAGCCAATGCTACTTATTGTAATATCTTTAATATTGATTATTTAACAATATCAAAATGGTGCGAGAGATGGTTAAAAGAAGACTTTAACACAGAGGCTAAATATGCACCTAACGGTCTAGATTTATCTATTTTCTCAGTAAGAAAAAGAACCTTCGAAGGAAAAATAAAAATATTAATTGAAGGAAATAGTAAAGACTATTATAAAAACGTAGATGAAAGTTTTAAAATAGCCAATGAATTAGATAAAAATAAATATGAAATACATTATTTATCATATGAAAAAGAGCCAAAAAAGTGGTACAAAGTAGATAAATTTCATCATAAAGTACCTCACGATGAAGTAGGAAAGATATATGAAGAATGTGACATCTTATTAAAAACAAGCCTATTAGATAGTTTTGCTTATCCTCCACTAGAAATGATGGCAACTGGAGGTTTAGCAGTAGCAGTACCAAATGAAGGAAATATTGAATACTTAAGAGATGAAGAAAACTGTCTATTATATGAACAAGGGAATATCAAAGAGGCGATAGAAAAAATAGAGCGATTAGTTAGTGATAAACAATTAAGAGAAAAACTAATCAAAAATGGATTAAAAACAGCTCAAGAAAGAGATTGGAATAAAATAGAAGATAAAATTATGAAATTGTACGAATAGGAGGTAGCTATGAAAATAAAAGACCATAAAATTTGTTTAGCAATCATCATACTACTAGTAATAGTAATAATTATTACCTTGATTATGCCAACAAAGCAACTATCAACAGATACCTATGAGACATTAGATCAATGGATTTTAGGAGAACTAACAGAAGGTGACGAAATAATACAGACTTTTCGACCAGAGAAATCATACCAAAGAATTGGTCTACCATTTGCAACCTACAGTCAAATTATAGAAAAAGGAAATGTCATTGTTACAATAACAAATGATAAAGGGAAAGAAAAAAGAATCAAAGTTAAGGCCTCTAGCATCATTGACAATGAATATTACTATATAAAGTACAATTTTAAAAAGAATAGAGAGTATGAAGTAAAGATTACTTTCCAAAATTTAGATAAACCAATAACTTTGAAAGCAACTAAGAAAGAAATAAAAAATGCAAGTCTAAAGGTAAATGGAGAAGAACAAACTGGAAGTATTATTTTATCTTTAATGTATAGCGAAAATAACTATTTTAATATCTGGTATTCTATTTTTGGTATTACAATTACTAGCTCTTATATCGCTTTAGCAAAGGAGAGAAGAAAACATGAAAAATAAAAAACAGATTATACTTATAATTCTAGCTTTTCTACTCTCTATCATATTATCTCTAGGAGTAGAACTACTATATTTTAATAAAGAAGTAATTACAACCAATAAAAAAGAACAAGCAGAAATACTAAATACTGAAAATATAGAAGAAAATAATAAAGATTTTTTAGCAACAAAAAACTCATCTATTACGATAAGGGTTCCTGATAAAGTTCATAAACTACAATTCGAATATGAATCAGAAGAAAACTTCGAATGGAAAGTAGAGTATACAGCAGCAGATAACACAAAAGTAGAATTAGTAGAGGACTCCTCTAATTTAATTAACCATGCAGTAAGAAAACTAGATGCCAAAACAAAGGAAATAAAGATTACATTTTTAAGTGATAATGTAAAAATAAAGAATATAGAAATTAATAATGAAATTTATATAAACTGGAATAGAGTACTTGTCTTTGTAGTAGCAATCACATTATTTTCTATATTAATAATATTTAGAAAGTACTTTTATAAAAGACTAGATAAAGCATTCTTATTGATTGCTATACCAGTAGGTATCTTGTTTATTTTAGTATTACCAAAGACAGTATATACATCCTGGGATGATCAAATTCATATCAAGAATGCCTATACAGCATTTTCATCAGAGACGACAACATTTTCTCAAGGACTACAAAAATTACAGGCAAAAGATGAACTTGATCAAAAATATTTCCAAACAACAGAAGAAAAATTAGAGTTATATGATGAGATCAACAAATTACATAAAGAAACGAAAGACAGGGTAATACAATTAAATAATTACTCACCTAAATATAATCGTTTAGTATATCTTCCATTTTATGTAGGTTTTAAAATAGCAGATGCTATCAACTTAAATTTAACAACAGGAATTGTTCTAGCTAAAATATTAAACTTACTTTGCTATGTAGGATTAATATATGCAGCAATTAGAGTAAGTACTTATGCTAAAAAGCTAGTATTTGCAGTAGGATTAATTGGTTCTAATCTATTTTTAGCATCACAATTTTCTTATGATCCTACCATCATTGCCAGTATTATATTAGCTCTAGCAATATTCTTAAGACAATTAGAACTAGAAAAAATAAATAATAAATATATTTTCTTATTTATTCTATGTATTATCTGGGCAAGCTTACCAAAAGCAATCTATTGTCCATTACTATTATTATTACTATTCATACCAAACAAAAAATTTGAAAGTAAAAGACAAGCAGTTACGGTAAAAGCATTAGCTGTAATCATTGCAATCATTTTAGCAACAACATTCATTCTACCATTCTTCTTAGGAAGTGTTGCAGGAGATTCCCGTGGAGGAAATACAAATGCTAGTGCTCAGCTTAATCTAATACTACATAATCCAATTGCTTATGCATTATTGCAAACGAAATTTTTCTTAACAGATGCTCCTAGACTACTATTAGGAATCAACACATTCATGGGAGTAGCATATATAGAATCAATGTTAACACCTTTAACTCAAATACTATATTTAGTAAGTTTAGTATTTATATTAAGGGTTGCTTTCCAAACACCATTAGACAAAAAGATAATAACTAATAAAATAAAAATTGCATTACTTTTAGCTCTAATAGCATTATGGTTATTAATTACATCAGCAATGTATTTATCATTTACAGAGGTAGGAAATACAACTATTGAAGGCGTACAAGCTAGATATTTTATTCCAACACTATTACCATT
Organism: uncultured Bacilli bacterium; assembly: GCA_944332295.1. Taxonomy (GTDB): domain Bacteria; phylum Bacillota_I; class Bacilli_A; order RF39; family UBA660; genus Faecimonas. Next base: position 99,225 of record CALVJR010000001.1, read on the forward strand.
ATTACTATTATTGTGTAAAACAGAAAAAAATCCAAAAGAAGAAAAAAACGATAAAGACATTGCACTTTTACTAATTCCATTGATAATCTTAATAGCCATGGTAGTAATGTTTATATATAAAGGATGTGGAGTTTAATTATGGAAAAAGTATTACTGATTATCCCAGCATATAACGAGGAAGAAAATATATTAAAAACTTATCAAAAGGTAATAGATTATAACAAAAAAGAAAAAAAACACTATGATGTAATTGTAATTAATGACTGTTCTAAAGATAAAACAAGTAAAATATGTCATGACAATAATATTCCGGTGATTGACTTAATACATAATCTAGGAATTGGTGGAGCAGTCCAAACCGGTTATAAATATGCTTATGAAAATAATTATGATATTGCTGTTCAATTTGATGGAGATGGACAACATGATGTAAGATATGTAGAAAAAATTATTAAGCCAATCATAGATAAAGAAGCAGACTTAGTGATCGGTTCTAGATTTGTAGAAGATATCAAAACATTTAAATCAACATTTGCAAGAAGAGTAGGAATAAAAATTATCTCTTGCTTCATGAAGTTTGCAACACATAAAAAAATACATGATACAACATCAGGTTTTAGAGCTTGTTCCAAAGAATTAATTTATGATTTTTCACTATCTTATCCTAGCGAATATCCTGAACCAGTTACAACAGCAGAAGTACTAAAAAAGAAATATATTGTAAAAGAAGTTGCCGTAGAGATGAACGAAAGAGAAGCAGGAGTATCATCCATTCGAGCATGGAAGAATATCTATTATATGTTAAATGTATGCCTAGCTTTATTAGCAATAAAAATAAGGAGGTATAAAAGATGTCAGTAAGTTTATCTATTACCTTAATTGGCGTAGGATTATTTTTAATGTTACTAACAACATATGTATTAAAAAAAGGAAGAATCCCTGAAAAGTATTCTCTTCTATGGTATGCTTTTTCTCTAATCATTCTCCTAGTAGCAATTTTCCCTAATTTATTTGCTTTTATTTCAGACGGATTAGGATTCCAGGTAATGTCTAATTTAGTTATCGGAATTATTCTTGGAACATTAATCATATTAACGATGGCTTTAACGATAATGATTGCTGGTCAAAAGAAAAAAACAACTCTACTAATTCAAGAACTTTCTTTAGTAAAAAGTAGAATTAAAAAGTTGGAGGAGAAAGAAAATGATAAGTAAACATATGATAGGTAGACTTGGAAATCAAATGTTTCAATATGCAGCAGTACGTGCCTTCCAAGAAAAATATCGTAAAAATGATGAAATTTTATTAGATTTTTCAGAAGTCTATCAAAGAGCAGACGAAGGTTTCAATGAAGAATTAAAATATTTTAATGTAAAACCATTTAAAATTGGAACAATGAAATTAAGTTTTTCTCAAAAATTAGCAAATTTAAAACTAAATATCATAAAGTTTTATTACTTAAAAAAAGATCCAAAAAACTATGCTAAAAAAATGTATGTAGTAGAAAAAAAATTACAGCCTAAAATGAATAAAAAAGGACTATATAGTTTTAGACTAGGTTATTATGATTTTAAAGATTGTAATTGCGAAAATTGTTGTTTTTTCGGAACTTTTGAATCCGCAAAATATTTTGACGATATAAAAGATATTTTAAAAGAAGAGTTTACACCAAAGTATGGAATACTAGAACATAACAAAGAGTTTTATAAAGAAATAGAACAAACAGAGTCTGTATGTGTAACCATTAGAAGAGGAGATTTTGTATCCGTACCAGAAAACAAAAAGGACCTATATGTATGTACACCAGAATATTTTGAAAGAGCAATTAAGCTTATGCAAGAAAAAGTACCAAAAGCAAAGTTTTTTGTCTTTTCAGATGATGTAGAATGGTGTAGGAACAATATGAAATTTCCGAAAGGTACAATGTATGAATCTGGAACAGATCCAGTCTGGGAAAAGTTAAGAATGATGTATTCTTGCAAACATTATATTATCTCTAACAGTACGTTTAGTTACTGGGCACAGTATTTATCAAGAAATGACAAAAAGATAGTAATTGCACCAAAAAGATGGGGAAACAATCTATATAAAAATGAGGATGAATTAATCGATATCTATCAAGATGATTGGATACTAATCGATAATTAAGGATGGAAAAAATGAATAAAAAAGTGTCTATTATTGTCCCAGTGTATAATGTAGAAAAATCAATTGATAGATGTGTATCAAGTCTAGTAAATCAAACCTACCAAAATATAGAGATAATCTTATTAAATGATGGTAGTAAAGATAACTCGCTAAAGAAAATCAAAGAATGGGAAAAAAAATATCCCGATAAAATAAAATGTGAATCTCATAAAAATCAAGGAGTAGGAATGACTAGAAACAAAGGGATAGATCTAGCAACAGGAGAATACTTGACATTTGTTGACTCCGATGATTACTTAGATGAAGATTTTATAGAAATATTAATGAATAATATAGAAGATTATGATATTATTGTAAGCGGATATAGAGGAGTAACAGAAGATAAAAAAGTACAGTTCGAAAGATTAATAGGGAAAACTCCCTGGGCACCATATCGCCAATTAGTAATCTGGGCAAAACTATATAAAACAAAATTAATAAAACAGAACAATATTAAATTTAATAGACTAAAAACAGCAGAAGATGTTGTATTTTCAATGACAACATATTCAAAAACACAGAAAGTAAAAACAATAAAATATGCTGGATATAATTATGTAGATAACTTTTCTTCTGTAACACATGATGATAAAGTAAGAGTAGAAAACAATGTTGTTGAAATATTAACATTAGTAAGTAAACCAATAGATCAAGATAAAAAATATAAAGAGCAAAATAAAAAATTACTAAATTATTTATACCTAAAATTTTTTACAATTTATCTAATGGATAAAGCTAAAGTACTAGATAAAAAAGAATTAAAAGCTTATAACAAAGAAGTAACAGAATATCTAGAAGAAAAATATAAAGAAAATAATTGGAAAATATCTTTCTGTTATCAAAAAGATGAACCATTCTTTGTAAATTTATCAATAAATATTGTAGTTCTATGTAGAAAAATAAAATTGACCAACTTACTTTTATGGATGTTAAATAAAGTTTATTATAAAGGAAAAAAGAAGTGATAAGATGGAAAAAGTAACAATCGTAATACCAGTATATAATGCAGAAAAAACAATTTCTAAATGTATTGACAGTATCTTAAATCAAACCAATCGCAATTATCAAGTATTATTAATTGATGATGGTAGTAAAGATAATTCTTTAAAAGTAATAAAAGAATATGAAAAAAAATATCCTAAAAAGATAAAAGTGATTTCTAAGAAAAATGAAGGTGTTGTCGCAACTAGAAATTTAGGAATTGAATTATGTAAGACTAAATATATCATGTTTATAGATAATGATGATTATATTGACAAGGATTATGTAGAAAAATTTCTATCTGCTATCACGGAAAGAAAAGATAAAATAATACTTGGTGGTTATAGAAGAACAACAGAAGATAAAATAATTCATGAAGAAAGCGCAGAGGATGATTTATGGACAAAATATAGAATCATTACTCCCTGGGCGAGAATCTATGATGCTGATTTTCTAAAACAAGAAAATATTCAATATAAACCAATTAGTATCGGAGAAGATATCTACTTTAACATGTCAATTTATGCCAAAGCAGACCAAATATCATCTATTGATTATATAGGATACAACTGGTTTTATAATACAGAAAGCGTATCTAATACCACGCAAAAGGGATTAAATAAGAAAGTAAATCCAATCGAACTATTAACGGAAGTAAAGAAGCTTAATGAGAAAAAAGACGATGATCCAATAATTAATTATTTTTATTATAGATATATGGTATGGTATTTATTATTTTCTGGTAAAAATGCTACAACAAAAGAGTTTATCAAAGAATATGAAAAATTAAGTAACTGGCTAAAAGAAAATAATATTAGATTATGTCTACCATTTACATCAAAAAAAATAAAAAGTGAACCAATAAAAAATAGGTTAAGTGTTTCGATATTTCATATCATAGAAAAACTACATTTAATGAAATTATTTGCTAGTGTATATTGTAGAGGTGATAAGAATGTCTAAAGAATTACATACTTTCGTTGTTTTAGCCTATAAAGAATCTAATTTATTAGAAGAATGTATTAAATCAGTACAAAATCAAACAACCAAAACGAATGTTGTAATCGCAACATCAACACCCAATGATTTTATCAAAAAACTAGCAAAAAAATACAACTTAGAAATAAAAGTTAATAAAGGAAAAAAAGGTATTGGTTATGACTTTGATTTTGCCAGTAATTGCGTAGACTCAGAGCTAGTAACGATAGCACATCAAGATGATATCTATGATAAAACTTATGCAGAAGAGGTAATAAAATACTACAAGAAATATCCAAATGCAACCATTCTTTTTACAGATTATTATGAAATTAGAAATAATGAAAAAGTGATGACAAATACCAATCTAAAAATAAAAAGAATCTTATTATTGCCCTTAAGACTAAAGTTTTTTTGTAATAGAAACTTTATCAAAAGGTGTGCTCTAAGACTAGGAAATGCTATCTGTTGTCCAGCTGTAACTTTCGTAACAAGCAATACTCCAAAAGAAAAATTTGCCTGTGACTTAAAATGTAATATCGACTGGTATTGCTGGGAAAGACTATCAAAGAAAAAAGGATATTTCATTTTTATACCCAAAAAAATCATGGGACATAGAATCCATGAAGAATCTACAACAACAGAAATTATCGGAGAAAGAATTCGTACTAAAGAAGACTACTTAATGTTATGTAAATTTTGGCCAAAAAAAATAGCCAAATTCATTAATAAATTTTATGTAAAAGCAGAAAACAGTAATAAAAGCTAGTAGGTGGTGATATTTTGCGTACAAAAAATAGTATTTACAATATATTATCTAATTTATTTATTGTTTTATTTCAAACAATCATGTTGTTTGTAGTTAGAACTTATTTCATAAAAATACTAGGACAAGAAAACTTAGGATTAAGTGGACTATTTACTAATATTTTAAATATTTTATCAGTAACAGAACTAGGGATTGGAACAATAATAAGTTTTAGTCTATATAAACCACTCAGTGAAAAAGATACTGAAAAAATAAATGCCTTAATGAATTTCTATAAGAAGTTCTACTATCTAGCAGGAATAATAATTACTGTTCTAGGAATATTAATTATTCCATTTTTACCACTATTTATAAAAAATTATAGTGGAGATAATGTATATATAATATACTTGCTATATCTAATAAATACATCATTTATTTACTTTGTTGCTTATAAAGAAATATTAATATTATCAGACCAAAAAAATTATAAACTAACAAATATTAACTTTTTCTTTATATTAGCAATGTATTTATTACAAATCTTTGTATTAGTAAAATTTAAAAGTTTTGTACTATATCTAGTAGTACAATTCATAATAACTCTATTACAAAAAATATTTATCAATATATATATTACAAAATCTTACCCAGAAGTAGATTTTAAATCAAAAAATAAATTAGAAAAAAAAACATTGAGAGAAATAAAAGATAACTTAAAAAGTCTATTCTTTAATAAAGTAGGGGAATTACTTATTTTTTGTACGGATAATCTTCTAATATCTTCACTAGTAAATTTAGTATCTGTAGGAATTTATTCCAACTATTCCTCAATTATTACCATTACTAGAACCTTAATAAATAGCATCTACACAGCAGTAACGGCTAGTTTTGGAGATTTTGCTTTAAAAGCTGATGGAGAAAGTAAGAAAGTAATTTTTGAAATTATGGATTTTGTACGTTTTCTATTATATGGAATTTGTACCATAGGCTTTTTCTTATTAATTAACTATTTTATTACCTTATGGATAGGTAAAGATTATGTATTTAATACAGTAATTACTTTTATTATTTGTTTAAACTTCTATCTCATGGGAACCCAGGTATCCCTAGATGTGATAAAACAAGCAATCGGATTTTTCAAAAAAGACCGTTTTATTACCTTAATACAAGCAGTATTTAATGTAGTGTTATCTATTATCTTAGGACTAAAGTATGGAATTATTGGAATATTAATCGCAACATCAATCAGTTATATTATTTTACCATGTTGGAATAAACCATATTTAATTTATAAATATATCTTTAATTCCTCTGTAAAAAAATATTATGTAAGAGAGTTATTGAATGCTATTGTTTTAGTAATAATAGGTATAATATCTTATTATGCAATAGGAATGATAAATATACCAGTCTCTATTATAGGATTCATAGTAGATATTATCGTCGTAATTATGATATTTACAATTATAATATCTATCTTCTATTTCAAAACAAAAGAGTATAAGTTTCTATTGAATTTTATCATGGAAAGAATAAAAGGAATAATGAATAGAAAGGGGAGGCCAGCAAGTGAATAAAAAAAGATTCTATTATATAATATTAACGATAATATTATGCTTTTTAGTAACTAATGTAAAAGCTATGGAATTAGAAATGAACGGATTACAAAGGAATCTACCTACATCAAAAGGGATAGGATTAACTCCTGTAATCGAGTATCAAGCCCATGTTGGAGGCGTAGGTTGGCAAAGTTATGTAGATACTGATGAAGTAGCAGGAACCACAGGGCAATCAAAATCATTAGAGGCAATAAGAATAAAGATTACAAGTCGAGGAGGAACATCGGGAAACATTGAATATCAAGCACATGTTGGAGGCGTAGGCTGGCAAAATTATGTGACAAATGATCATATTGCAGGAACTACGGGACAAGCAAAAGCTCTAGAAGCAGTTAAAGTTAGACTAACCGGAGACTTAGCTAATAAATATGATATATACTACCGAGTACATGTTGGCGGAATAGGTTGGCTAGACTGGGCATCTAATGACCAGATAGCAGGTACAGTTGGATACAGTAAAAACTTAGAAGCCATAGAAATAAAACTAGTAGAAAAAGGAGCACCTGCTCCAGGTTCAACAAAAACACCAAACATGATTAAACCAATTACGGTAATGTATCAAGCGCATGTTGGAGGAGTAGGCTGGCAAGAGTATGTAGAAAATGGAGAAACAGGAGGAACAACTGGACAGTCTAAAGAGCTAGAAGCACTAAAAATTATGATTGCCAACCAAGGAACTGTAGCAGGAAGTATTGAATATCAAGCACATGTTGGAGGGATTGGCTGGCAAAATTATGTAGGAACAAACCAAGTAGCAGGAACGACCGGTCAAGCTAAAGCACTAGAGGCAATAAAAATTAGACTGACTGGAGACCTAGCGAATAAATATGACATCTATTATAGAGTACATGTCGGAGAAATAGGCTGGTTAGACTGGGCATCAAATGACCAGATTGCCGGTACAGTAGGATATAGTAAAAACTTAGAAGCAATAGAAATAAAACTGGTAGAAAAAGGACAAACAGCACCAGGCTCAACACAAACACCAAATATGATAAAGCCAATTACTATCATGTATCAGGCACATGTCGGAGGAATAGGCTGGCAAGAGTATATGGAAAATGGAGACCTAGCGGGCTCTAGTAATTATAAGAATTCTTTAGAAGCTTTAAAAATGATGGTAGCAAATCAAGGTGATATTGCAGGAAGTATTGAATATCAAGCACATGTCGGAGGAATAGGCTGGCAAAATTATGTAGGAACAAATCAAATTGCTGGAACAACAGGACAGTCAAAGTCTATAGAAGCACTAAGGGTAAGATTAACCGGAGACCTAGCGAATAAATATGACATCTATTATCGTGTCTATATGGAAAATGTTGGCTGGCTAGACTGGGCATCTAATGATCAAATCGCAGGAAGTGTAGGTTATGGAGAAGAACTAAAAGCCTTAGAAATGAAATTAGTAGAAAAAGGAAAACCTGCTCCAGGAGATACAACAAATCCTAATATGATAAAACCAATTACTATTATGTATCAATCATATATTGCAAAAGATGGCTGGCAAGAGTATATGGAAAATGGAGAAACAAGTGGAACAACAGGAGAAGCCAAATCTTTAGAAGCCTTAAAAATGATGGTAGCAAATCAAGGTGATGTGGCAGGAAGTATCGAATATTCTACACATGTAAGTGGACTAGGCTGGCAAAACTATGTAGGAACGAATCAAACTTCTGGAATAACAGGTCAAGGAAGAACAATAGAAGCTCTAAGAGTAAGATTAACCGGAGACTTAGCAAATAAATATGATATCTACTATAGAGTACATGTTGGAGGGCTTGGTTGGATGACGTGGGCATCCAATGACCAAATTGCAGGTACTAGTGGAGCAGCAAAAAGTATTGAAGCAATAGAAATGCAACTAGTAGAAAAAGGCAATCCTGCACCAGAAAATATAGGAAATGCAACAGATAAACCATATCTAGAAGCATACTGGGTAGTCGATGAAGAAGGAAAAAAATATTACTACGACCTATACGGAAACCTAGTAGCTGGCGGGGGATATTTAATAGGAGATACTATGCATTATTTTGGCCCTACAGGAGTATATTTAGGAACAGAGAACTTACTAGTAATCGATGTATCAGCACATCAGAAAAAAATAGATTGGGAACAAGTAGCAAGAAGTGGTATCTATGGTGTAATCATAAGAATATCTGCAGGCTGTGATTATGAAGATAGTGAATTAAAGAATAACATTGAGGGTGTAAAAAAATATAATATTCCATATGGAATTTATATCTATAGTTATGCAGAAAACTATGCCGAAGGAGTATTATATGGACAATTCACTCAAAGAATAATAAATAAATATCAAATGAATCCTACTCTAGGAATTTACCTAGATTTAGAAAAAAATGGAATTACAGAATACATGGGACCAAACGAATATACACAAGTAGTACAAGGATTTATGTCTGTATTACCACATGCAGAAATATATACTTATACAAATTATGCAAATAATCAATTAAATACACCATATCTTAGATCATATATTACCTGGATTGCTCATTATGCAGAAAGTTGTGGATATACAGGAAGTTATAAGATGTGGCAATACACAAGTGATGGAAGTCTTCCAGGAATAAATGGAAGAGTAGATATGAATATTTTATATAGCATATAAAAAGAGTCTGGTTTTCCAGACTCTTTTAAGCTATATGTTTATTATAAAATGTAGATTTTCGTGGTAAGTTTTTATTAATATATTTGTTTCCATAAATTTCACTTAGGGTCTTCTTACAACTAAATAAATTAGTACCTAGTCCTAATTTATTACCATCAATTTTAACTCCCAGACTAGCAAGTGTAGTAGGGAAGAAATCAAAGGTAGAAAATTCTCTATTTTTATTACAGTCAGTACGAATAGCAGGATTAAGATAAACATTATATACAGTTCTTATATAATCATCATCTAAATCAGTGAAAGTAGCTTTATTCATACTTAGGTGATCTCCTGTTAAAATAACAGTTGTATCCTTATAAAAATCTTGTTCTTGAATCCATTCTACAAACTCACCCAATTGACTACTAGAACAAGCAATAGAATTTAAATAAGAATCATCATATTTATTTTCACAAAAATCACTCGTATAGCCACCAACTGCATGCGTATCAACTGTTAACATAGTAAAGTTAAACGGTTCATCATTAGAAGAAATCTCAGTTAATTTTTCTTTTGCCCAATTAAATAATTTGTAATCTTCAAGGCCCCACCAAACATAATAATCTTCATCAATAACACCTTCATCAATAGCAGTATTATAATCAAACATAGTATAGTCACCGTGACTAGACAAATAAGCTTCTCTTCCTCCAAATTCAATATCAGAACCAACCATCATATAATTTTGATATCCATTATCTTTTAAAATATCACCTAAAGAATAAACTTTATCAACAACACCCTGACTATAATACTCACTACTATTAGCATCAAGGGAAGTTTTAATAGGAACACCAGCAGTAGATGCAACTAATGCTCCTGTAGTCCAAGTAGTACCATATAATGGAACAGCACCCCCCATTTTATTAGTATAAGAGAAACTAAGATTCTCTTTAGCTAATCGAGTTAATTCTGGCATATAATTAATATCAAAAGCACCACCATTTGCTTTATTAGCATAAGTATTTTCCATAGATTCCAAATAAATATAAATTAAATTACGTTTCTTATTAGGAAAAGTAAATTCAACATCTTCTGGAGCAACATATTCTAATTTAATAAAATCTGAAGTTTTAGAATTAGAGATAAGATAATCAAAAATATATAATTTACTCATCGTATAATAAGCTGAAAAAAGAAGAAATACAACAGGGAAAATAATAAAGATAAATTTCCCAATCTTCTTTAATTTAATATTGGATATGGATTTATGAAATAACTCAATATCCCAAACAAAATTAGAATTTCTAAATATATATTTAATAATTCTATAAATAATATAAAAACCTAATACAATAAAGATTGGAATAATAACATTACTAGATATAAAATCCTCAACAACTCCTGAACCAGCCTTAGTAACAGAAGAGTTTAATGTATATAAAATTTGATTAAAAGAATCAAATCCATAATTACTAATAGCCCAGTTAGTTCCAAAAATTAATATAAAAGAAATAGATAAAAGAAGTAAATATAAAATAACTAATAATATTTTAGCGACTTTTCTTAGTACTTTTTTGCTTTTTACTTTTTTCTCTGGTACTGCTTTTTTCATTACTTACACCCTTTACTTCAACTTCTTTTTTCTCATCTTTTATCTTTTCTTTTTCTACTTCCTTAATTTCAACATTAATAGAAAATGCTCCTCTAAAACATTTACTAATATATGGTAAAATAATAGAGATAATAAAGCTAATCCACATATATTTTGTACAAAATTGATAAGTAAAAATTTCATTATTATAAAACCATACATTGCTTTCAATAAAACAAAAAATAGTATTCATAAATAGGGTAATAATAAATAAATATCCTCCATACATGAGTACTAAATCACGAATAGATTTCTTTGAATGGTTAATTTTTTCATCAATAATAACTGAAATAATAGCTGGTAAAAATATACAAATATAAAACATCTAACTTCCTCCAAACTCCCTATAGGGAAAATAACATCCATATTATACCATAAAATAATAGATTTTGGTAGTAAAACAATAAAGAATTTACAAATTTCATAAGAAGTGATAAAATGAAATAGCAAAAATAAGGGAGAAAATATGCAGGAAAAGACAACCAGAAAATCAAATTTTGAACTTCTTAGAATAGTATCCATGTTTTTCATTGTACTATATCATACGATAATACATGGTCATGTAATAGAAAACAGCACAAATCCAGGACTAACAATGATATCAAATCTATTATTATTTATATGTATAGTACATGTAAATTCCTATGTATTAGTATCTGGATATTTTCAATCTAAAAGTACATGTAAACAATCAAAAGTTTGGTCACTTATCAATGCCGACTGGTTTTATAGAGTAATAATTGTAATAATACTAACTAGTATAGGAGCAATATCATTATCAAAAGTAGAATTTCTAAAACAACTTTTCATTATAGATATTACCGATTCCTACTGGTTTGTTAAATTCTATATTGCCATATATTTACTTAGTCCATTTTTAAATAAACTAATAGAAGGATTAAATAAAAAAGAATATAATAAACTATTAATCATATTAACAGTTCTATTATCGATAATTCCATATCTTACAGGAGAACAAGGCTTTAGTAACAATGGTTTTACCATACAGCACTTTATCTATTTATATTTAATAGGTGGTTACTTAAGAAAATTTCCAATAGGAGAACTTGTTATATTTAAGAAATATTCTAAACAAGTAGTTTGTCTAATAATATTTTTTAGTTGTGCAATATTAAATTACATAATTTATAGATCATCTCAGTCATTAAATAATGTGAATAGTTTAGTAAATGATATAACAAATAATCTAATATTAATGAGTAGAGCATATAGTAATCCAATAATCATGTTACAAACAGTTGCATTTGTATTATTTTTTGAAACATTAGATATACACAGTAAAATAATTAACAATCTAGCAAAATTAACACTAGGTATTTATCTAATTCATGATAATTCGTTAGTAAGAGGAGTGCTATATCAATGGTTAAAAATAGATGATGGTCCAGTTTCTAATTATAGTTTTATTTTATATATATTTATAAATGCTATTGCAATTTACATTGTTTGTTCTCTAATAGAATGGATAAGACAAAAAATATTTCTATTGATTTATAATAGAAAAATATCAAAAAAAATTAGAGATAAATATTATAATTGGTTCTCTAATTTGTGTACAATAGATAGTAGAGAATCATAAAAAAGCAAGAGAAGAAGTATAATATTACTAATATTGCCATAATGTGGTATAATAACTGTATCAAGGAGCGATGCCCATGAAAAAATGTATCATTATAATGAATCCAGAAAGCGGAAAAGTAAAAAGTCTTGGAAGTAAAAAAGAATTTTATGATATATTAAGAAAGCATGGATATGATGCTGAAATCAGATATACGAAAGCAAAAAAAGATGCTATCAGAATTGTAGGAGAATTAGAAGACGATGTAGACTTAGTGATTAGTGCTGGAGGAGACGGAACTTTAAATGAAGTAGTAACAGGAAATTTAAAAAGAGAAAATAAATTAACTCTAGCCAATCTACCCATGGGAACTACAAATGATGTTGCTAATATGTATGGTTATACCAAGAATTATCAAAAAGATTTAGAATTGTTACTAAATGGAGTAAGAAAAAAAGTAGACGTTTGTTATATTGATAACACTCCATTTGTATATGTTGCTTGTCTTGGTGACTACATAGATATGGCCTATAATACTCCTAGAGATTTAAAAAAGAAGTATGGAAAAATTGCTTATATTTTGTATGGATTAAGACAATTAAGAAATCATATTCATCGCTATCGAGTAAAATATAAAGTAGATGGAGTAGAACACGAAGGCCAGTATTCTTTCTTTTTTATCACAAACTCATCCCGCGTCGCTGGAGTAGATGATATTTATTATGATGTAAAAATGGATGATAAAATGTTTGAAGTAGCATTAGCCAATCCCAAAACTAAAGCGGATATTTTAAGAATGCTAGTTCAAGTAACCATGAAAGATGTAAAAGAAGTACCAGGGATTACTTATTATCAAACCAATGATTTTGAAATAGAATTTTTAGATAGACCAAAGACATCTTGGTGTATTGATGGAGAAGAATATACCTCTCCTAATTTAACATTTAATTTTAAAGTAGATCAAAAGATTAAAATGTTAATACCTAAAATAAATGCCAAAAAATTATTTGAAGAATAAGGAGTATGAGATGCCAGAAAAAAATAAAGTGCAAAGTAAAAAAGAGCGTCGTATCAATATTACAGTATATTTAGTATTAAGATTTTTAGTAATTATATGTATGGTAGAACAAGCTCTAAAAGGAAATTGGCATGCCGTTGCATTATGTTTTTTAACACTAATATTATTTACAGTTCCAACAGTAGTCTCAAAGACATTTAAAGTAAAATTACCAACCACCTTAGAAATAATAGTTTATCTTTTTATTTATGCTGCAGAAATATTAGGAGAAATTCAAAATTTTTATGGAATATTTAAACACTGGGATACCATATTACATACACTAAATAGTTTCCTAGCAGCCGCAGTAGGTTTTTCACTAATAGATATATTAAATAGAACAGAACGATTTCATATTAAAATGACACCAATTTTTGTTGCTTTAGTTGCATTTTGCTTTTCAATGACCATAGGTGTTCTTTGGGAATTTGGTGAATTTGCTGCTGACAGATATTTTAGGTTAGATATGCAAAAAGACAGAGTAGTACAAAAAATATCATCAGTAAAGCTAAATAAAGAAAATAAAAATGATTCGGTAATAATAGATAATATTAATAAAACAGAAATTTATAGTGATAACAATCAAAAAATAACCACGGTAGAAAATGGCTATCTGGATTTAGGTATCATAGACACAATGAAAGATTTAATTGTAAACTTTGTTGGAGCCTTAGTATTCTCTATCTTAGGATTCTTATATATTAAAGATCGTGATGAATATAATTTTATAGAACGGTTTATACCAGTAATGAAAAAATTTAAAGAAGAAACTTGAATCAATCGAAAAGAACTATTAGCAAATGTTAATAGTTTTTTGTCGAACGAATTTTTTGTCATCATTTGTCGAAACAGTAGAAATTAAATTAAAATTAATTTATAGTGCTATCAAGAGGTGATCTTATGCTTGAAGTAACAGCACAGATAAATAGAGGAATCATGTTTATTAGATTGGAGGGAGAATTAACTGCAAATAACTTTTATAAAGTAGCAGAAGAAATTAATTACTTGTTATATAAGCAAGGAATATTAATGTATGTATTTAATTTAGGAGAAGTAAAAAAAGTAGATCAAGGACTATTAGGAATGATACAAAATAAATTAACAGAAATATTTCTACATTGTGGAAGTGTTGTATTTTGTGGATTATCAGAAAGTTTAAAAAAGAAAATAGGGAAAAGAAAAGATCAATTATTCTATGTAAAAGAAGAAAAAGAAGTATTTCAATATATTAGTATATAAAAGGAGGACTATGGACAACATATTGGAATATGAAAATTTGATTTATAAAATGATTAGTCAGTACAAAAGTTTTGATAAAGAAGATTTATATCAAGTCGCTATGATAGGATTAATGAAAGCAAAAAAGAATTATAAAGATAGTGAAAATACAAAATTCTCAACTTATGCCTATTATTATATTTTAGGAGAGATAAATAATTACATCACTGCCAGTAATCCTGTAAAAGTAAGTAGAGACTTATTACGATTAAACAAAAGTCTAGAACAAGCAAAAGAAGTAATGCGGCAAAGATTAAGAAGAGAACCAACCAGTGAAGAGTTATCCATATTTTTAGAAGAACCATTAGAAAAAATCCAAGAAGCAACCCTAGCAACTAGACAAGTGGAGAGTCTAGATTATGCCTATGAAGAAGAAAATATGGACTTATATAACAGTATAGGAACACAAGAGATGGGAATGAACGACGAGATACTAGATTTAAAAAATGCTATATCAACACTATCAAAGGAAGAACAACAGTTAATTATTGCTAGATACTTTAATGATTTAACACAACAAGAAACAAGTAAAACTTTAGGTATGAGTCAAGTACAAGTATCAAGAAAAGAAACAAAAATATTAGAGAAGTTAAAAACGACATTATAACAGTCGTTTTTTTGTATGAAATAAAAAAAATAGGTAACACTAAGAATGGTGATACTATGAAAAATGAAAAATATGAATTAATTGCAAAAGACCATCAAGCACCCAATCCCAGACTAAAAAATGCAATCATTGCATTTATTGCTGGTGGCTTAATAGGTCTTTCAGGAGAAGGTATTATTGAATTACTTTGTTATTATACTCATATATCAAGAAGTAATGCAGGAACAATTATGATTGTAATTCTAATATTTGTAGCATCTCTTTCAACAGCACTCGGCTTCTTTGATAAACTGGTAACAAAATTTAAATGTGGTCTTTTAATTCCAATAACAGGCTTTGCACATTCCATGACAAGTGCAGCTTTAGATTATAGAAAAGAAGGACCAATTTATGGATTAGGTGCGAATATTTTTAAACTAGCAGGTTCTGTTATATTATATGGTATTATTGCTGCATGGTTTTTTGGAATGATTCGCTTTCTTTTAGGAGGTAAGATATGACATTTGAATATAATGATGTATATGTAAAAGATACTGCAACCATTGCAGGACCATATGAGAAAAAAGGACCCTTAAAAAAATATTTTGATAAAACATTCGAGGATTTATATTTTAAAGAAACATCCTGGGAAAAAGCAGAGATAAAAACGGTAAAAGAAAGTCTAAAACTATTACACAAAAAAGTAGGGTTAAAAAGAAAAGAAGTTGATGTGATATTAGGAGGAGACTTACTAAATCAGATTAGTGCGACAACCTATGGAGCCTATGATTTTTCTAAATGTTTTCTAGGATTATATGGTGCTTGTTCTACCTCTGTTGAGGGGATGATTTTAGGAAGTTGTTTGATTGACTCCAAAAAAGTAAAAAATGCAATTGTTACCATATCTTCTCATAATATGGCAGCAGAGAAGCAATTTAGAAATCCAACTGAATATGGAGCACCAAAACCTTTAAGTGCAACTTTCACAGCTACTGGAAGTGCATCTATTTTATTAACTAAAGAAAAAACGGATGTGAAGGTAGAATCCTCAACAATAGGACAAATTATAGATTTTGGGCAAAACGATCCAAATGACATGGGAAAAGTAATGGCACCAGCAGCAATAGACACAATCAAAAGACATTTACAAGATTTAAATAGAACACCAGATTATTATGATTTAATTGTAACAGGAGACTTAGGTCTCTATGGAAAAGAAATATTAAAGGACTATATGTTAGAAGAATATAATCTAGATTTATCTAAAAATTACAATGATTGTGGAGTTATGTTATATGACTTAAAAAAGCAAGAAGAATGTCTTGCCGGAGGGAGTGGACCAGTATGTAGTGCTTTAGTTACATTTGGATATATCTATCATGAAATGAAAAAGAAAAATTTAAAGAAAGTATTAATCGTCGCAACAGGAGCACTATTTTCTCCAACCATGGTGTATCAAAAAGAAAATATTTATTCAATTGCCAATGCAATTAGTTTGGAGGTAGTATAATGTTATTAATTAATTCATTCTTATTTTGTGGATTTGTCTGTATGATAGCACAAATTATATTAGATAATACAAAACTAACTCCAGGACACATCACTAGTTTATTTGTAGTAATAGGTGCCTTTCTAGATTCTTTTAGTTTTTATGATAAGATTATTAAAGTAGTAGGGGGAGGAGCACTAGTACCAATTACTAGTTTCGGACATTCACTAATTCATGGAGCTCTAGCAAAAACTCATGAATATGGAATATTAGGAATACTAATGGGAATGTTTGACTTAACCGCAACAGGTATTACTGCAGCAATTATCTTTGCCTTCTTATTTTCATTAGTTTTTAAACCAAAAAATTAAATTATAAAGAAATATAATATTTTAATAAATAAAGGTTGCCAAAAGCAATCTTTTATTTTATGATAAAAAAACAAGTAAGAAAGTTAGAAAGAAGAGATAAGATGGATAAAATAAAACAATTTGTATATAAATATCAACAACTGACTAAAGAAGAAAAAAAACAAATAATAAAAGAAAGTAGTATTGAATTTTTAATAGCAGCTTGTAGTTACGGCAAAATGTTAGGAATAGATATGGCAAAGGAAGTAAAAGTATTACAAAATGAAATTGGAAGAGAAGTACTAGAAGACTTAGTCGCAACAGAAAAAGACGCAAAAATAGAATTATTAAAAGCGGAAATCGAAAATATTTTAGAAAATGTAGAACTAGAGAAAGAATTATATGACTATACAGAAGAAGAACAAAAGATATTAGATGAATATTTTGAAAAAACAAGTGATAAAGTACTAGAAAATATTTTAGAAGGAATCAGAGATAGATTACTAGTAAAGGAAAACAGACCTAGAAGAAGAATAAATCAATTTAATGTATCATCCCCTGCAGTGGTATTCCCAGACTTACACCATTCAACATCTGAATTAAATTATTTAGAAGGGCTTTATCGTATAAAAATAACGGATTTAAACTTAGAAAAATTAGGAATTGTCGACTTGAAAATAGTAACTAGTCAAGCAAAGATAAAATCTCCATTTTATCAAATTTCGTATTCGAACCCTAACAAAATGAAAAAGTCAAAATATTTCTGGGGAGATTATGTCCTAACCACAACATGTGATTTAGAAAAAGCAAAAAGCTTAATAAAAAAAAGGTGAAGAATATCACCTTTTTAAATGGTATTAGAAGAAATAGAAATAATTACTTCCATATCGTCGTCTTTAGCCATAATATTTTTATGAAGGTCACCACATTTTAAACAGCGATAAACAATCTTATAGGTATCCCTAAACTTTTCGATTCCAATAGGTTGCAATAAACCTAAACAGGTATTTTTTCTGTCTCCCGGCATAATATCCACATGTTTAGAATAAAGACAAAAAGGGCAATGATCTCTAGCCGTATATCCTAAAGGAGAAACTTTTCTACCACAATTCTCACATATAAACTCTTCATCACGCATAGTAAATTGTTTCATAATATCACCAACTAATAATTATTATAACAGGAAATAAATTGAAAAAAAAGAAGCTATTTGTTATAATGAATAAGAAAATGAAAGTCGGAAGTGATACTATGAATTTTAAAATTAATGAGTTTGAAGGTCCCCTAGATTTATTACTTCATTTAATTAAAGAAAATAAGATGGATATCATGAATATAGAAATAGAAAAAATTACAGAACAATACATCTCTTATTTAAATGAACAAGAAAAAATGAATTTAGAAATTGCAAGTGAATATTTAGTAATGGCCTCAGAATTAATAGAATTAAAATCAAAATTATTACTTCCAAATCCAAAAATTGAAGAAACAGAAGAAGAACAAGTAGACCCTAGAGAAGAACTAGTAAATAGATTATTAGAGTATCAAGCATACAAAGAAATTACAAAGGTATTAAAGGAAAAGGAAGAGTTAAGAAAAGAAATTTATACAAAATCTCCAGAAAATATAAAAAATTATATTGAAGAAGATACAAAATTATCATCAGATATTACATTAGATGATTTAGTAGAAGCATTTAAAAAGTATCTAGAGAGGAAAAAAGAATCAAAACCATTAAAAACAAAAGTAACAACCAATGAAATTAGTGTCTCATCTAGAAGATTAGAAATTAAAAGTATATTAAAAAAGAAACCAAAGGTCTCTTTCTTTGAATTATTTCCTGTATTAAATAAAGAATATATAGTCGCAACTTTTCTAGCAATATTAGAAATGGCAAAAAATAGAGAATTAAAGATTACACAAGATAAAAATTTTGATGATATTATATGTGAGGTGCAAGATGAAAAATAAAGCAGTATTAGAAGGATTACTATTTGTAGTAGGAGAAGATGGATTAACACTAGATCAAATAGAAGAAGTATTAGAATTAAAAGAAGAAGAAGTAAAAGAGCTAGTAAATGAATTAAAACATAGCTATGAAAATGAAGATAGAGGTCTTAGAATTGATTTTTTAGGAAATAGATTGAAATTAACTACAAAATTTGAACACAGAGAATATTATCAAAAACTACTAGAAAATCCAGAAACCAATATGCTAAGTCAAGCAGCACTAGAAACCCTAGCAATCATTGCCTATAATGAACCTATTACTAGAATGCAAATCGATAAACTAAGAGGAGTAGGAAGTAGTCAAATGATTAGAAAATTAGTAGCGAAAGGCTTAGTAAAAGAATCCGGTAGAAGTGATTTACCAGGAAGACCTATTCTGTATGAGACAACAAATGACTTTCTTGACTACTTTGGATTAAGTAATATTAAAGAATTACCAGACATGGAAAAATATATTGAAGCAAGTGAAGAAGAAATAAAAGAAGAAAAAGATTTGTATACTTCAAAATATAAAGAAGAATAAAAGAGCTGCGTTTTTTTGCAGTTCTTTAAAAAAATACTAGTAATTAAAAAAATATATGGTATAATTTAATATGTAATGCCTGCGTGGCGGAATTGGTAGACGCGCTGGACTCAAAATCCAGTGTTAGCGATAACGTGTCGGTTCGAGTCCGACCGCAGGCACCATAAAGAAATGATACGAACCCAATAAAGGTTCGTTTTTTCATGTAATTATGTTATAATAGAAAACATTGGATGTGATAGCATGTCAAAAATTGATGATATTAATAGGTTAATTATTGAAAGTAAATTATCTGGAGAAATATTTACAAAAGAAATTAGTGATGGACATCATACTTTTGGCGAATTGTATAGACATAGAATTATTTTATTTTGTACTTTATGTAATTTACTACCTGAAATATCATGGAAATCAAAAAAACATTTTGATGAAGAAAATGATCCGATGTTTAATGATAGCTTTATAGCAGGAATCAATACTCCAGAAGGAGTTGCTACTTATCATATTAAATTGAAATATTGGGAAATGTTTAATATTCCAGAATTAGAAAGAGCTCCAAAATATGAACAATATGATTCGGATGATGTTATAGAAAGAGTATATTCGTTGTCAAAAATTAAAATCAATAATAGATAATTATAAGATAATTTAAAAAAATTTACTAATTTGATATAGAAATATATATCAATAGACTTTTGATAAAATTATATAAATATGATATTATGAATATGTCAAGGAGACTTGCATAAAATAAAGAGGGAACATTCAGTTTCGTCAAGTTGAATGTCTACCTAATAATTTGCCTTATGGCACTTATTCAGCGACACTTATTCAAGCGATTGAGTGTCATTTTTTTATTACTACTATCATCATGATAAGGAGAAATAAAATGACAGTAATGAGCTTAAGAACTTTTATAATAAAAGTCTTAGTTTTCATCTTTATCAAACCTCCGCTCTATAAAGATTAGAGGTAGACACTCAACAACTGATATTCCCTACAAAAAGTATACTATTGAATGTATTAGAAATATTTTATAACAAAATTTGTTATATTAGTGTTAGAATATTGTTAAAAAAATATTCATTATTGTAGAAATGTAGGATATATTGTTACTGTACTGAGATGAGGAAACTGACTTAATCTTTAGTTCGGTATCTAACCCTTCAAGGCATCGCTAAGAAAGTAGTCGAGCTAACTGATTAAGCATTTTTTATAAACTTCGTTTAATAATGTAAAATGATTTTATATTGTTTAATATAAAGAATGATTTATCTGATACAGAAAATAATATTTATAGGGTTACATAAGAAAAAATTGGAAAGTTACGTTTTCGAGATGATATCAAAAAAGACAAATACTCTAATCATTGTTTTTGACAATTGTAAGTGTCAAAAGTAAGAGTAAAAAAGATGAAAAATGAATTTCATATGAAGGAGGTTAATAATGCCTAGTTGGTCAATTCATTTAGCGATTGCTAAAAAAGTAAATAGCAAATTAAATTTAAACAAGGATTTATTTTATTATGGAAATTTAATTCCTGATGTAGATGAAAACACTTTAATTGGAAGAGATGAAGCTCATTATGATAATCATAATATACCATTTCCAAATTGCCCAAAAGAATATATGATAGATACTAATCAATTCTTAAAAGATTATAAAGAAAAACTATCTAATCCTTTAATACTAGGGTATTATTGTCATCTGCTTACTGATAATTTTTATAATAATGAAATTTATTCTAATAACTGGGTTCAAGATGCTAACCATAATATAATTGGTATTAAGCTAAAGAACGGGAGAATTTTAAATATTGGTATAGAAGATAAAACAAGACAAAAACAAAAATATAAACATAAAGATTTTGAACTATATGGTAAATATTTATTTAAAGAAAATAAAGTTGAGTTGCCAAAAGATGACATAATAATAAAAAATAATATAAAGTATTTAAAAAATAGATTTATAAGCGATGAGTTGGTTGATTATAGATTGGATTACTTAAACAATGAATTTGTTAAGTTTAATAAATTAAAATTTAATGAATTAGTTTTCAAACATAACTATAAATTATTTAGTAAAAACGAATTAGATAAAATATTTGATAACTGTGTAGATATGATATTGACAAAAATGACTGAAGTTTACAATATAAAATAAAAGTGGTAGATAAAATTATCAATGATTATGGCATTTAAACCTTGATAAGTAAGTTTTTTACTCCCGAATTACTCCGAAGTATAATCTTTAACAAAAATAGCTATAATTAATAGAATAAAATATAACCATAAATAACAATTAATAATATTTTTAGATAGGATAGATATTAAATTATATTTGGCAAATTGTATAAACAATGTATATACTATAAAAAATGGAGATGATAGAAATGGAAGTAAGAATTCAAAAATGGGGAAATTCTTCTGGAATTAGAATTCCAAGTAGTATGTTAAAAAACTTAAATATTAAAACGAATGATATATTAAATATTAATCAAGAAGATGATAAAATAATAATTAGTGTTCCAAAGAAAAAAAAGATATCCCTAGAAGATAGATTTAAAGAGTATCATGGCAAAAACCTAGCGAAAGAATTTTCCTGGGACGACAATATCGGGAGAGAAATATGGTAAAAAAATATATTCCAAAACAAGGGGATATTGTTTTTTTTGGATTTTAATCCTACAATTGGTCATGAGCAAAAAGGATTTAGACCAGCAGTGGTTATTAGTAACAATATTTTTAATATAAATACCAAAATGGTAATGGTATGTCCCATTACATCTAATGAAAAAGAATTTCCAACACATTATAAGCTAGAAGATACGAAAAAAGTACATGGTGCAGTCTTATGTGAGCATATAAGAAGTATAGATTACGAGATTAGAAATTTAAATTTTGTAGAAAAGCTAAGTAATAATGATTTTATAAGTATAATTACATTATTAAATGCATGTATTGAGGAATAAATCCTTCAAAAAAGTTTCAGATTATCTATCTATGTTTATGTATAAGTAATAATCTGAAAATAATACTAACTAAAGCTAGAGGAGATTAACAATGAAAAGTATAATTATATATGATTTTGATGGTACATTGACTCCACATTCTCTTCCAAAATTTGAGATATTAGAAAAATGTGGATTACAAAATGGAGCATTAAACCCTAAATTTTTAGAAATATCGAAGAACAAAGCCCAAGAGGAAAAAATTGATTTATATACAGCGATATATAGGACCTACTTTGAAATAATTCAAAATGCTAACTTGTCATTAAGCGATGATAATTTTTGTTTAGGAGCTGATACTGTTACCTATAATAATGGTGTAGAAGAATTTTTAAAAGATTTAAAGGATAATGGTATTAGTAATTACTTACTTAGTTCAGGAATAAAAGTGTATTTAGAGAAAACAAATATTGCAAATCTTTTTGAAAAAATTTATGGAACAACATTTATCTATAATAACAATAGTGAGGTTGTAGGAATAGATTATTTAATGAATGATAAGAACAAAGTGGAAGCAATAAAAGATATAATTAAGATTACAGGAAATAAGCAAGATGACTGCCAAAATATAATCTATATAGGAGACGGGTTCACGGATTATTATGCAATGGAATATGTAAAAAGAAATGGTGGAACAACAATTTTTGTATATAGAAATAAAAATAATCAGGATTTAAAGAGGTTAAAAGATGAAAATGTGATTAGTTTTAGTACTTATGCCGATTTTTCATGTGACAGCCAACTTAGTAAGTTTATAAAAAACATTCTAAAAAAGGAAGTTAAATAGTATTTATGTATTCTGAGTGATAAAAACTCGAACATTGGAGCTTCGAGTTTTAATATGTCTAGATTTATCTAAAATAGTTATAGTAAATAAAAGAACTATATGTGCAAAAATAGCATTATGAAAAAATATGCGAATTTAGTATTTTCTAAAACAACTAGAACTATCATAGCAATTACTACCAAATAATGAGACTTGAAGCAATTTATAATTCTAAAAAAAGAACGTCTAAAAGACAAATATGATACTAAAAAATAGAGCCATACATAAATCAAAAACAAAAAATATCTAGACTTAGAACGAGAAACTCAAGTAAATAAAACAAAGTTAGTAAATAAAAGTCTTATTTTAGAAATAGATGGAATATTAGAAGAAGAAAAGAGTCAAAATAAAAGAGAAGAGGAACATTCACGTAAAAATATGTAAACTAATAAAATACCTCTTGTCAATTGTAAAAAAACAAGATAAAATAAATATGACATAGTAGGAAAGGGAGCAATGTGATGTACTAGAAAATAAAAAAACAAGTGGTGATAAAAAATGGCAATTAATACAGTAAACGTAGAAGCGGAACGAATCTACAAGAAAAAAGTTTTCTCAAAATTAGTAAAAATCGCGTTCTTACTATTAATTATATTTTTATCTATTGTTTATTTATTTTTGTATATCGTCTACGATGGTGGAAGATTTACCGTATCTTTAGATAAAAATATGTCCAATAGAAAGAATGTATATTTATCAGAAGATGGAAAAAAGAAATCAAAAACCAGGCAGTTATCAGCAGACACCATAGATTATATGGATAACATTTCAATAAAGTGGCTTCCTGAAAATATTGATACCGAAGCAACAGGTGCTCATAATGGAGATAACTACATAGCTTATACATTTTATGTTGTAAATGCTGGAGAAGAACAAGTACATTATTGGTATGAAGTAGATATAGATGATACAATAAAGAATGTAGATGAAGCTATTCGCATTATGATTTATAGAAATGGAAAACCTACGGTCTATGCCAAAAAGAGTAAGGTTACCAATAAAAAGGAACCTGGTACAAAGAAATTTGTATCAAAAGACATAGCTGTTTTGGAACAAAGAAAAAACTTGAAACCAGGCAGCAAAGATCGCTTTACTATTGTTGTATGGATAGAAGGCGATGATCCAGAATGTAAAAATGACCTACTAGGTGGGGAAATTAAAATGCATATGGATATCACAGAAGAACATATAGCAAAGAAATAATAAGGAGTGAGAAAAATGAAAAAAGAAGAAAAGCAAAAAAAGAAAAAAAGAAAAATATTGTTATCATTAATTATGATATTATTTGTAGGAGTTGTGTTAACAGCCTCAACTTATACATGGTTCACTGCCAATAGAACAGTTACTGTTGACCAACTAGATGTTAATGTTTCTACTTCTACAGGTTTACAGATTTCAGTAGATGCTACAAACTGGAAAACATTAATTACAAAAGATGATATTTTAGGAGCACAAGCAAATTACACAAATGCAGTAAACCAAGTACCAGCTGGACAAACAACACCAGTATCATCAATCGGAGAAGTAGACCCTGCTACAGGTTTTATAAAAATGTTCAAAGGTGAACTTGTTAATGATGAAGAAGAAGGTCATTTAGTATTATCTGCAGAACAATCAACAGAAACAAATGGTACAACAGGTGACTTTATTGCATTTGACTTATTCTTCCAAACAAATGAAGCAATGGAAATTCGTCTAACTTCTAATTCAAATGTAGTTGCTGGAGCAACAGATACATCAATTGAAAATGCTGCACGTGTTGCATTTATACCACAAGGTCATGCAGAAGCAGGTACTGCACCAGCTGAAATTCAAGCATTAAAAGCAGCTGACTCAACTGAAGTAAAAATCTGGGAACCAAACTTCGATGTTCATACAGCATCAGCAGTAAATAATGCTTGGGATAGTTATCAATTAAGAACACAACAAACAGGAGCAACAAGATTGAAATATTATGGAGTAAAAGCAGATATTCCTACTGGAGCAAAAATTCCTGTTAACTCTCAAGATCCAACATATTTTGCAGATATGGATACAACATTAGCAGATAGATTACTTTCAACACCAGAATCAGGAATTCCAACAGATGATTACTTAGAAGTATTAAGCTTAGAAGCTGGAGTTACAAAAGTTAGAATTTATATGTGGGTAGAAGGACAAGATGTAGACTGTGAAAACTATGCATCAGGTGGAGATTTAGCTTTCAACTTACAATTTACTTCATTAGAAAATGCAGGATAAAAAATAAAACAACAAGGCCTTCTAAGAAGGTCTTTTATAATATTAGGAGGGTTTATGGATAATACAAAAGAAATATTAGAATTGTACCAACAAATCGAAAAACATATTCGTTTTCTAGAAAGCAATATAATAAGTGAGGAAGAGCAGGATGACTAATGAATTACAAGAACAAATAAAAAAAGAAATAGAAGTAAATGAAAATCATATTAATAACTTCCCATTAGAAACAGAAACGGGAACAAAAAAGATGAAAGAGAAATTTCGTCGTAATGCAGTAAAAGAACGAAATGCTTATATAGAAAAAGAGTTAACTAAATTCCAAGAATATCAAAGAAATACATATCAAGTACTAGATAACTATGTACAATCTAATAAACCAGAAGATAAGAATAACCAATATAACGAAGAACAACAAAAACTAGAAGAATTGTTAAAAATACTCCCTTTAACAAATGATAAGATATCATTAGAAATGAAATTAGGATATGCTCATATCTTTTATGAATTATCAGAAGAAGCAAGTGCATCTTTAAAAGTAATCAATTCATGTATTTTAGATTTTATAGAAAAAATGAAAAGTGCACAAATTGAATTAACAATAAATAATTTCAACTATAGTCCATTTACATTATCATATATGAGCGCATTATTAAAGAACAAAGATCAAGAAAACTTTGATGATCTTATGCAAGAAAGCTTTAAAAACATCTACTGGGAATGTCCTGAAATAATCATGCATATAAAAAGAAATTTATTATATATAGTAAAGAAAAATTATCAAAAATTAAAAGAATATAGCCACACCCTAGGTACCAAAGTAGTGGCAGAAAAAAACTTAACCATAAATACAGTTGAAAATGTATATCAAAATACAAGAAGCGAGCTAGAAATAAAAAAAGCAAAAGATGAATATAATAATCTTTACTTATTTTTAAATAAAAATAAAAATATAGATGATTATATAGAAGGAGCACCTTTACGAAATAAAAGTTTTAATCACTTAGTAATAAAAGAAACATATCAAGACTTAACACCAGCGGAAAAAGAAGTTTTTGACAGAGAAATAATTAATTTAGGAAACCATTTACAAGTATTAAAAGAATATTATCGTTATGAAAGTATTGTAAAAGATCTAATTGAAAGATTTAAGAAAAAAGAAGAGTCAAAAGCAAAGTATATAACGAAAGAAAAAGAAATAGAAACAGAAGAAAAAGCAAGAGAAAAATTGTATAAGGACTATCAAAAAGCAAATGGTATTGGTCTATTTGCAAGAAAAAATGAAACAAAACAAGCGGAAATCAAAGTAAAAATGAAAGAACAAATCAATAAATTAGATAAACTATATCAAGAACTAGAAGACTTAGAAATTGATATTAAAATTGCAGAAAATCTAACAGAAGGAAGTAGCATATATGATGCTTTAATTACCAGTTTAAGTTCTTATACTTATATTGAAAAAGTAATGATAGAAAAATTTAAAGATATTGATGTAGATTTTCACTTAGCTAATTATGTAAAAGAGTATTTAGACTTTATTTATAATCCAAATGCAGATTTCTTAAGAAAGATAACAGTATTACTAGATTATGATATAGCAGAAGTAATATCAGAAAAATATGAATTATTAGGAATTCATCTGGATAAAGAAGAAATAAGCCCTGATTCGATTGATAGTGAAATACAAACAGTAAATGTTGTAATACTAGTAAATAATATTAAGGCATCAAATATGTCCCTTGATCAAATGAAATTAATCTGTGACATCAATAAGATTGACTATAAAATAGAAGAAGAAATTTTATAAAAGAAACTATTTTAAATAAGAAATGATTTTAAAAAATAGTTTTTTTTTCTGTGATATGTTATAATAAATTATAAAAGAATAAAGATGGTGTGGTGGAGAAATGAAAACAGCAAAAAAAGTAGTAAAATCAATTGGTTATTTATTTGTTGGAATGCTCGTTGCTCTATGCATATATACATTTATCGCAACAGATATCTTTAAAAAAGATTATGCCAATGTTTTTGGATATACGTATTTCGTAGTAGCAACTGGCTCTATGTCCGGAACAATTGAAGTAAATGATGTAGTAATTGTCAAACTAGGACAAGATGTAAATGTCAACGATGTAATTACTTATCAGGGAGAACAAGGCGAGTTTATTACACATAGAGTAGTAAAAAAGATAGGAAATCAAATTATTACCCAAGGTGATGTAAATAATACAGAAGATGATCCTATTACAAAAGATGATGTAGTAGGAACAGTAAAATTAGTAATATCTCCAAGCTCAGTATTAAAATTAATTGCAGTTTTACTGATTGTCTTTATACTATTAGCTTTTCTTAATTTTGATAAAATCTTTAAGAAATTTGTAATTGGAGAAGACACAAATACGAAAAAGACAGTAAAAGGCAGTGTACCAGAAGAATTATTTACAACAACACCAGTCAAAAAAGAAGAAAAGTCAACCGGAAACACAGTAAATATTCCAATCAGTGAAGTCTTACAAATTCAAAAAGACCAAGAACTAGCAGAGGTAGAAGATGAAATAGAAGTTCTAGAAGTAGAAGATATTATTGATATTGATGATAATAATATTGTAAGAAAAGAAAGAAATAGTGCCAAAGAGAAAGAAAAAGAACTTCTAGAGCAAGTCCTAAACTTACTAAGAATTAAAAATGATACGTTAACAATTACTAAAATGAACAAAAAATGGTTAACGAAATATCAATATGTCTATAAATTAGCGCAAATTTTGTCAATGGGAGATACGAAAGAATTAGAAGAGACAATAATGCATCCTACATTTAAAGAAATTTATGACTATGATTTAGAACGTGCAGGACTATATGAGAATCTAAGAAATAAAATCTATGAAATGCCAATCTATGTATTCTTAAGAATCTTAACATTTGCTATTCTTTATAACGATCCAACATTTTTTGATGGAGTATATAAAATATTAAAATACAAAGTTCAAATTGATAAAGATAGTCATTTTAAAGAAATAAAGAAAAATGACACTTATGCTAAAAAACAAATACGTTCTCTAATAGCATTTATGCAAAAAATATCAATTAAATTTGATAATAAAAAAGTATTTGAACTAGAACGTATAGAACGATATGTAAAACTAAAAAATTATGTAAATCATTAAAAGGAGGGAAATGCGGTGAAGAAGTTAGAATTAAGAAATTCTGCAATCATAAAAATATCATGTGTCTTCGCCATAGTAATTGCTAGTTTTGCGATTATTAATCTCTTCACTGCAACAACAACTCTAAGTAATATTGCCGAAGTCTGGGATGGAGTAGAAGTAGCTACTTCATTTTCTGCTGGTAATGGAACGAAAGAAAATCCCTACCAAATAGCAAGTGGAAGTGAACTTGCCTATTTAAAAAAGATAGTAGAAGAAAATCTATTCACAGACTTAAAAGAAAAATATTTTGTATTAGCAAATGATATTGACCTAGGAGGTCATGTTTGGCAAGGAATTGGAACAAACAACATAGAAAACCAATTTACAGGACATATAGATGGACAAGGATATTCTATTAAAAATTTTAAAATAGAAACACCAACAGTAATAAATAATGTAGATTATTATAGTTTTTTTAACACAGTAGCTGAAGCACAAATAGAAAATATTAACTTTAATAATGTAGAAATAAAAACAACTCCATCAGAAAATCCAACCATCTTAGGATTAGTAGCAGGAAAAGTAAATGATAAAACAACAATCAAAAATATAGCAATCCAAAATGCAACAATAAATATGGAAAATACCCTTGCAAAACAAGAAAATAGAATTGGCGGGGTAATTGCTGAGACTAGTACTGATACAGTAGTAGAAAATATTTATGTAAATGCAGAAATCAAGGATGCGAATGCGAATAGTTTTGGAACCGTATTTGGAACATTAAAAGGAAAAGCAAAAAGAATAATTACACAAGTAACCTATACAAACTTTTTATCTGTAAATGTAGATGAATATGCAGCAATAGAAGAAGGAGCAACGCTAGAAGAAGAATACCAATTAGTAAGTAATGGTACTTCACTTTATATTCAAAATCAACAGGAAACATCAATAGATAGTTTACTAGAAATATTGAACTTAAATATAGATAGTAAGTATAACTGGGTACAAGAGGGACTAACATTAAAGATAGCAATGAAACAAATAGTAACTCTAGAACAAGAAGAAATACCAGTACAGTTTGCTTTTGGTAGAAGTGCTGATATTCCACTTCATGAGTCAGGAATTACCGATACTACAGTCTATATAAATGACTTAGAAAGTGACTATAACTATTATCAAGGTCTAAATTATACCCAGTCAAATACAGGTGCCTTACCAACAGGTAATAACCAATCATTATATAGTGATAGTAACCTAGTAAAAGTATATATAAAATATAGTGGAGAAGATATAAATGATGTTAATCTAGTTGGACATGTAAGCTTAGAAGAACAGCAATACGAATATATATACTATAAATATTATGTGGTAGAAAATAATTATGTAACTATCGAATTAATTGACAATCCATTTGCTGATCATCCCAACGATAAAGGATTCAATGGCTGGGTAACAAATTATCCAAATGCAGTAATTTCATTTGATGAAGAAACATACACAAGATATGTAACAATACCAGTAACATATACAAACGGAGTACCAGATACTATCAATATTACATTCTACAGTAGCTGGTTAGATGCTAACATTTATGAGATGACCAGAAATAATACCTGGGACGAAGCATCCAATGTCTTAAAAAGTACGGGCATGGTTCTTTTGACTGGACGTTCTATAGGCTACGAGGACATGAGTAATTATTATGTATATGGAGGAAGTATTAGTTTTGGTAGAACATATCCAACAGGTGCCTATGATAATAGATTAAATTCAAGGGAAAATGAGTACTGCTTTAGTTTCGGAGGATGTACTTACTATTTGCGAAACGACTCTTCTGAATATGATTCTTCAAAAACTTATTATAGGTTTAATGGCAGCAGATTAGTAGAATATACTCCACAAATGGTAGATAGCGGACCATTAGAAAATATTCCATATGGAAGTATAGCATCAGGACTATATAAAGAAGTAACGCTAAGTAGGGGAACATCAATAGAAGGATATTATAACAGTTTAGGTGTTAAACAAACATCTGGAGCTTGTACACAAAGTAGTTGTAAATATTATGAATTAGAACAATATTATAATAGCGATGGAACAGTAAATACTGTAACCAATGGCTCTAACTACTACTATTTTGTAACAAGAGATATGAATATCGTAGTAGCAAGAACAGATATCAATACTGCTTGGTCAATTTCAAAACCATTTACCCTAACAGGAATACATAATGGTAATGACTATTCTGATAGTAGATATTATATTAATAATAATGCAATATCCATAAGTGCCGACACGAGAATAGAGTATATTACAAGCTATACCACTAGAACATTCTCTAACCGTAACGCATCGGGAAGTAGGAATGCTGCCAATATCATCTATGGCAATTGGCATAATCTAAAAATAGGTCGAGGTATTAAAACAAGAGGTGGCAATTATGTCTTTGCCGATAGTATCATAGGTGGAGGAAATAATGCAACTGGAAGCAGAAATGATATTACAAGATATAAATTAATAATTGAGTCTGGTGCCTATAATACAACAGGTATTGTTAATGGAGGAACAACTTCTAATATAAGTGATTATGTAGGAGCACAAGCCATTTATGGAAATGATTATGATAGAATTAATAATAATAACGATAATCTAGAGGTTTACTTCAGTGCTGTAGGAAGTTGGGGAGGAAATCTTCATAGTTCTTCAGATGCTACTGATTTAGCAATTGATTTAGTAGTAAAAAGCGGTCAATTTGGTACCTCAAAATCTGATGTTAGTACTGGTTTATATGTAGGAGGACGTTCTTATGGAGACCATTATGCACCAAAAAGAACAATAATCGAAGGCGGATGGATTTATAATGTTAACGGAGGACCATTAGTTAGTGATGATGTAAGCGACCAAATTGCAACATATACTTATATGAAAGGTGGACAAGTAGATTTCATCTTTGGAGGAGCAGGAACTTCAGAAACTTATGGACATAGAGTAATAGGCGTAACTGGAGGAACCGTAAACTACAGTGTATTTGGTGGAAGTAATGGATATGAAGGACGTACTGGAGATGGAACCCTATCCGGATATGGCTTTGTCTATGTTGGAGGAAATGCTACTATTGGAAATAATGATTATAACCTATCTGGTTCTGAGAATTGGGGAGTAGAAAAAGGTTCTGTTTTTGGTATCGGAAATGGAAAGCAAAATTATGATAATATTGGTTCAAATTCAGGTTCTATTGTCATTATCGATAAAGAAGCCACTATCAATGGAAATGTTTATGGTGGAGGAAATTATGGTTATGTAGGAATACGAAATCAAACAACTACAAACATTAAGATAAATGGCGGAACAATAAAAGGTTCTATTTATGGTGGAGGAAACAACAATGGAGCCGGAACAAATAATATTGATGCAGAAATTAATATAGAAATGACCACAGGAACAGTAGAAGGTTCTATTTATGGTGGTTCTAGAACAAAAGGAACTATCTATGGAAACAGCACTATAAATATTCTAGCAGGAAACATCGCAACAGATATCTATGGTGGAGGCGAAGGAGGTTATACTAGCTCAAGGTCTCCAGGAACTTTTGTAAGAGATAATATCTCAGTAACAATAGGAAATGACATATCGGGTCCAACCATCAATGGAAATGTCTATGGAGGAAGTGCCTACGGAAGTGTCAATGGAACAAGTAACAATGGAAGTGCAAATAATAAAACCACTAATGTAACAATAAATCAAGGTGTAATTGCTAAATCTGTTTTTGGTGGTGGTAAAGGAAATGCTGAGTACACACCAAAAGTATATGGAAATATTACAGTAACAATTAACAATGGTAGTATCGGAAACGTATTTGGAGGAAATGATGCTGCCGGAAGCCCTAGCAATAATGATGTTGTCTACTTAAATGGTGGAGTAATAGAAAATGCTTATGGTGGAGGAAATCAAACTGGTCAAACCATAACCAATATTTATCTACAAGGTTCACAAGTAACAAAACTATTTGGAGGTTCGAATCAGTCTGGTACTGTAAATACAGCTAATGTATATGTATCCGCTGGAACATCAGAATATGTCTATGGTGGTAACAACAGTGGTGGAACAACAAGAGAAGCCAATGTAACAATTACGGGAGGAACAGTAACAAAAGAAGTCTATGGTGGAGGAAGCAAAGCTGATACGGATGA
Source organism: uncultured Bacilli bacterium (assembly GCA_944332295.1). Taxonomy (GTDB): domain Bacteria; phylum Bacillota_I; class Bacilli_A; order RF39; family UBA660; genus Faecimonas. The sequence goes on from CALVJR010000001.1 coordinate 132,285, forward strand.
GACTCATCTATACTTAGGAAATGCCACCTTAAATGATGTTTATGGTGGAGGAGAGTCAGCAAGTGCTACGACAACAGAAGCAACCATTGAAGGAGCAACGATAACAAACTACTATGGAGGATCTAATAAATCTGGAACTGTGGATACAACAACGACAACTATGAACTCTGGAAATGTTGGTAATATGTACGGTGGAAATAATGTTGGAGGAACATCAAACACAGCAAATATCACCATAGAAAATGGTACTATAGGTACAATTTATGGTGGTGGAAATCAAGTAGCCTCATCATTTGCCAATATTAACATTAATAATGGTAATATCACTAACATCTTTGGTGGTGGAAATGAAGCCGGACTAAATACATCAACCATTAATGTTGCTGCTGGAGCAATTGGAAATATTTATGGAGGGTCTAACCAATCTGGTAACATTACCCAAACAACGATTACAACAGAAAATAACCAAAATATTACAATTAATAATATTTTTGGTGGAAATAACATGGGAGGACTAACATCAAATGCTAACCTAGATATTGGTGGAGGAGTAATCGGAAATATTTATGGTGGAGGAAATGAAGCAGAAGTAGAAACTCCAATCGTAGATATAGAAAACGCAACCGTAACCAATGTCTTTGGTGGAGGAAACAAAGCTAGAATCACTGGAGATACTAATGTTTCTATTACAAATAGTAATATTCTAACCAATGTTTACGGTGGAGGAAACGAAGGAGAAGTAGATGGAAATACTGAAGTACTATTAAATGGCAGTACCATTTTAGGAAGTGCCTATGCTGGAGGAAACGGAAGAACAGCCATTGTTAATAGAAATACAACAATCACAGTAGAAAATAATACCGTGGTAGGATCTGATAGTTCTAAAGCACCACATAGTGGATGTGTTTTTGGAAGTGGTAATGCCGCAGCAACAGGTACAGAAGCTCAAAATAATTCTCTAGCAACCGTAAATATTGTTGGAGCAAAAATATATGGAAACGTGTATGGAGGAGCAAATACTTCTGTTGTTTACGGAAAAACAGATACCAATATCGGAACAAATGCTGTAAATATTGAGGGACTAATAGAAACCTCTATCGATATTGGAGGAACCGTCTTTGGTGGAGGAGAAGCAAATGCCGCAGGAGACGAAGATTACGACTTCTCATTCATCTCCGTAACAGGAGCAATCGATATTGATATTGATGGAAAAAATTATTTAAATAATAATCATAACTTTATCATTTCAGGTTCAATATTTGGTTCTGGAAACGCATCATCTTCTAGTGGAACTAGTGAAATCTATATAGCAAACCTAGGAACTAGAGAAAATCCTAGTAAAAATATCTCTATTCAAAGAGCAAACACAGTAATACTTGATAATACGACAATGGAATTAGAAGGAACAACCGATAGAACCAATGAATATTCAGATATCGAATATTCACTAAACCGAATTGATGAATTAACAATAAAAAATAATACTATGTTATTATTACAAAGAAATGCCAACCTTCTACAAAAATTCAGAAGTACTGTAGATGTAGATGGAAAAGAAGAAAAAGCCACAGTAATTATTGATGATGATACAAAAACAGTAACTAAAAATGTAGATAATCGTCTATATTTATTAGCGAATAGAAACTTAAATATCACGACCAATGAAGCTGCTACTGCCTATGGAGAGGTGTATGGTATGACTTTCTTTGGAATGTATCAAAGATATGGTAATGGTTCTTTCTCTTACGGATTATATGAAGATTCAGTAAACTATGGAGATAGTGGTGATGCCGGGGATATCATCGTAGGAGGATCTTATGTATTAGGACTTCATAGCTTAAATCATGATATCACCGTAGATGGATTCTACAGCAACTTTATTGATGATGCTTATACTGAAATATCAACGGCATATATTAATCCAACACCACCAGATTCTAACTATTATATGTGGACAATCGGTATTTCAGCAATCAACTATTCATTTGCTATGACAGCATCAAAATATTCATCTCTTGGTACCTATGAATTATCAATGAGGGAATTCGCCAAAGGAGACACAACATTTGAAGTAATAGGATTTAATTCAGAAGGACTAACATCCGGAGTAGAATTAGTAGATTCTAATGAAGTGCCTAAAGTCGCTGATACCGAAGAAGATGCCAATAGTATTTTAGGTCTTTCAATGAAGAGTGAAACTAGTGAGTGGACATCTTACGGTACAACAAAATTATTAAGTGAAAACAACGGTACATATACAGGAGACGAAATATATAAAACGGATAGTCAACCTCTAGCACCATCACTCATGTTTTATCTATACCATGCTAAAAATATTACTCTAAATCAAGAATTAGGTACAGTTGTTGTAACATTACAAGCAAAAACACCAATTAATGAAATAGAGTATGACGTTCAATTAATTACAATAACGATTGACTTAGTAGCAAGAAACTATGATGATGGTAATTCATACGATGCCAGTATTACTTATGACAAAAAATATGAAATGCCAGCAGCAACTACAGTAAATATTACAAATCAAAGTCAGTTTACTGCATACTTCGACCTATTTGCATGGAGTGATACATTTGAAGATTTCTATGGACGAGGAAACACATATTACCATGCACTAGTAACTGACTATGCATTACCAGTAGGTACTCAGATTACAATGTTAGATTATAGTAAAGAAGGAGATCCGAAATATTACTATTATACAATTGATGAAGCAGAATATAATAGAGCCCTACAGCAATTAGAAACAGATAATGAAATTACCTATCGTCTAAGTAATTTTATAAAAATGGGTAGTACAAGTGAGAATAATACCTATGACGATAAATTTGCCAATAAATCATACTATGATGAAGAGAAAAAACGTACCATGGAAGAGTTCTTGTTTATCTTTGATTTTAAAAACACGAACATAACAGGTAATGAATTAAATAAATATATGCGTTTTGAACTACGTAATCAAGAAGATAGAACGGTAATTACAGTACTAGGTATTAGACAAAACTTAATGTACTTTAACTTATATGAAAGTAGTAATATGGTTTTAAATCAAGAAGTAACTCCAGACAATAATTACATCTATCCAGGTACTGCTAGACATATTGCATATTCAACAGCAATTACTTATGATCAGACTGGAAATCGTGAGTCGATTATTAATACAAATTATGAATCAACAAGCATGGGCTTGAATGTTACTTTATATGATCAATCGGGAACGCAAATCAGTTCTAGTTTATTAACAGGAACATCGATTCGTATGGATGGAGTAGAATACTTTGCAGATAGTGAAGGAGTCTTCAGAATAAAACTAGCTGGCAAGGTCTCAAACTTAAATAAAGATTTATATTTCTTAACAGATGAAAGCCTACCTGCAGGAAATTATAAAATGGTATTCACTTTATTTGCATCTTCAGATGGTCTACACAACTCAGGTAATTTACAATATGTAGAAAAAACATTAGATGTAACAGTAGTACCATCAGACAATGCGATTAAAGTAACTGGTGTAGACGAGCAGAAGGTAATCAATGGAATAACAAGATTAAATGAGCAAGATAGAAGCGACGCAACCTATAGAATTACAACTACTCAAAATCTAACTAGTCCAAACCTACGTGTTGCATTATATAAGAGAAATATCGATAACAAAGATACCACTGCATATACAGAAGTAAGTATGGATGAAGTATTTGTACATACATTAACAACACCAATTGATAATGGCCTAACACCAGGTACACCAAACGAGTTAATGGTAGGAAATACAGTAGGACCACAAACAGAGGTAACCATGAGTTATGCAGAAACTTTAACTAGTGGAACTTATCGTATCGTATTTAGATTATATGACCAAAATCAGTTAATAGATGAGGACCATGAATACATAATTATCAAAAAATTAGAATGAAAATCAAAAGGAACTACCAGGTAGTTCCTTTTATTATAGAAGAATCCCTTCTGTTATACCTTGAAAAAAGAAAATAAATATGATAATCTAATATAGAGTAGAAAATAGAAGCGGGTGAACAGATGAAAAAATTCTTAAAAGGATGCTGGGGAGTATTACAAGTAATTATTATTGTATATGTAATTTGTATTACAGTATGTCTATTATGTAAAAATAAATACGGGTTTACACAAATAGGTGATATGACACTAATTACAATCAATGAAGAACTACAACAATACTTACCAGAAACAAAAGAAAAAGACTTATTATTAGTAAAAGAAACAAAAAATGATATGAATGTTGGAGATAAGATTTATTATTATGCAACAGCAAATAATGAATATATTATAAAAACAGCACACATCAAAGAAAAGATAACATCAGATGAAAATATGTCTTTATATAAATTAGATGATGAAGCTGGATCAACTATCGCAACAACAAGAGTCATCGGAAAGTATTCTACAATATATAATAATATTGGAGGAATATTAGATATCTTAGAGTCAAGATTAGGATTCTTATTACTAGTTATTTTACCTATTCTTTTAATCTTTATGTATCAAATATATGCTTTGATTATAGTGATTAAATACGGAGAAGAAGAAGCAGAAGAAGAATTAAAACAAAAAAAGCAAAAAGAAAAAGAAATAGAGTTACTATAAAGATTAAGCAATTAATCTTTTTCTTTTTGTAAACAAAAGGTTGTGTTATAATATCATTAGAAAGGTAGAATAAGATGAAAATAGTAAAAAAACATAAAATGATAGCTTTAGTAATAGTAATATTAATCTGTCTTTTATATCTAAAAGGTAATAGTACTTATACATCTTATGAATCAGAAGTAACAGGAAATGTAGAAAGTGATATTGCAGACTGGAAAATCAAAGTAAATGATACCTTGATTACGACGGAAAATGAACAAGTAATTAATATTGATTCTATAAGTTGGGAAACCAATCATACAAGAGATGGAAAAGCATCTCCTGGTGCATCAGGAACCATAGAGATAACGATAGACCCTACCTCAACAGGAGTAGCTTTTAACTATGAATTAACAGTAATTGACCAAACGGTAGATCCTACAAAAATATTAGTAGTAAATGAAATAGATACAGACGTAGGAAAATTTGAAAAAATAGATAATACTTATTATGGTAGTATGTCACTTGATAATATCAAAGCAGGAAAAAAAGAAAAACTAACGATGCATGTAAAATGGGAAGACCATGGCGAAGACACAGTGGTAGTACCAGGGGATGAACCAACAACTTCAGATTTTATCGAAATGAGTTTTAAAGTCGCACAGAAAAAATAAGGAGGAAAAATATGCTAAAGGAAAAGCACAAACTTAAAATATTAAATAAATTTAAAAAAGAAAATATAGCATATTTTGAAGAAAAGAAAAGATTTATAATTGTTATTTTAGTGATGTTCCTAATTATTTTTATTGCAGTAAAACTATTTCAAATAGCCTATGCCTCATATGAATCAACAGCAAAATTAAATGCAAATATTGAAAAAGCAGTTTATATATTAAAAGAAGGAGGAATGGATTTTAATATTGATTTAGATAAAATAGAACCTTCTCCAGATCCTTATATATATAAGTTTAGTATTTCAAACTTTAATGGAAATAAGCACAGTGATGTAGATATCGAATACAGTATATCCATTACAACCACAACCAATCTACCATTAACATATGAATTATATAGAAATGAAAATTATGATGATGAGAATGCAACCAATCTATTTAAAGATATGACAGTAAAGCAAGATGCAGATGGTGCTTGGTATAACTATTTTGAAGGAAAAGAATTATATTATTTTCCATACGAAGAAGATCTAACAGATATATATACATTAGTAATCTATTTTAAAGAAGAAAATAAGATGACAACAGATTATGCAGATAGTCTAGAAAATATTGAGGTAAAATTACAGTCACATCAAGTAACAGAATAGAGGTGTAATATGAATTTTATAAGAACTCATAAAAAGTTAAGTATCATAGTATTAATCATCGCAATAATATTGTTTCTTTATGGTACTACATTAGCTCGATACATCTATAATGCAATTCATAATTATATCTTAGAAAGTAAAGAATTTTATTTTAATAGTACAGTATTAGATATGAATACAAAACAATTTAGAATTAATAATTGGGACGGTGTTAATGACTATGTATTAACAATAGACGTAAATAATAAGAAAAACTCACTAAAAAGTACACCTAGTGACATCTCTTACAAGATAGAAGTATCCTGTCCAGATACAGTAGAGTGTAAACTAAGTAAAACAGAAGGCATTATTTATCAAACAGCCGGAACGGATAGTTATCAAGTAACAGTAATACCAAAAGACAATTTCTATGAAGGGGATGAAGTAGAAGTAACAACTACTGCAACCTCAACATCTCCATATGTAAAATCACTATCAGCAACTTATACCATTGGTATTGAAACAAGTAATTTTACTTATGATATAACAGATGCAAAGAATGACAAGTTTTTAACATTAAATTTAACAAATGCTCTAACATACTACAAGGTAGAAAAATCATTTGGAGCATATCAAGAAGGGGACAGACTTTCAACCGAAGAATATCAAGCATTAACAGAAGAAGAAAAAGCAAACTGTTTTTCAGCAAAAGTAACTTTATCTATTCCGACAAGAGAAATATATTTAGACATGACAAACAAGAATTACTTAGCAAAAATAGCTGGTTCAGAAAAAACAGAGACCATAGATAATTTTAATTATGTAAAAGAATTTACTTTTAAAATGGATGCTAGTTCCAGTGAAAAAGTAATATTTTATAAAGAAGATATTACAAAAGATTATACATATCCCATAGTAAATGAGGAATCCATAGTAACAGTAACCGTAGAAACTGCAGAATAGGCTTTGAAAGAAAAAAGATATGTGTTATAATTTACCTAGCATAAAATAAGGAGGAGAAAAGATATGAACTTAGTAACTAAATTTTTAGAATATAAGAAAAATAAACTAGTTTCGTACGGACTAGCACTTTTCTCCGAAACTGAATATCATGATTTTTTAGTAGAGTGCTTAAAAAAATATATCAATAATTATATAGAAGTGAAATATCATCAACAGTTTGAAACCGTATCTGATAATTCTGAAGTAACAAAAGAAGTAATAGAAGAAGAACAGACTGGAATGAGACTAGAACTATTAGATGACCTATCAGTAAAAGAAATTATCGAAACAAACGAAGGATATATTAGAAAACAAGAACTAATTAATGTCGCAGCAACAATTGCTAAAACTATAATAAGAATAGATACTTTAGACTTAACAGAAGAAAATAAGGATGAAAAACTAGATAGAGTATTAAAAGAAGCAAATAAAGAATTCCCTCTACGCCAAAATGCCAAAACATTAATCGTAAAAATATGGCGAGAAGAAGAGGGAACAATAAAAAAGATATTAACACCAAAAGAAAGTTTTACTCTAAACTTAATATCATATGAGGGCAATATAAAAGAAGTAAAATTAACTCCTCAAATAAAGCAATTAAATATCTATAAAAAAAGTCTAGTAGAAAGAGTTTATCAAGAAGAAAAAGTAACATATGAAAAAATAAAATTAATGATAATCTTGTTAAATCAATTAGTATTAGAAAAAATAATAAAAAAAGAAGAAATAGAAAATTACATGGTAATCATTCCCGATGAAATATGGACAAAAAAGCAAAAAATGGATGCGATATACGAACTATTAGATGACAAAATCCTAAAAGAACATATTTTATTAGGAATTACTTATAACACATTAATTAGTAATAAGACAATACAAGAAAAAAGAAAAGAAAAATATAAGTTTATCTGTCTCCAAGATTTTACACACATTAATGATATTCCAACCAAAATAAGTAATATTGATACTTCTAATTTATTTGATTATTTAATGGTAACATCATACAAAGATAAAGACTTTAAAGAGTTTGAAAATATAGAAGTAACGACAATGAAAGGAATTTTATTTAGTAAGGAAGGTTAAGTATGAATACATTTATAAGGTTTTTATATGAATTTATGTCTGTTTTCTTTAATGGTCTTTATACCATAGGTAAAGGAATTGTATCTGGAATTGCTCAAATGTTTAATATTAGTGAGTATTTATACATCATACAATTTTATAAAAATGATTTTAATGTATCAGAATGGGTACTAGTAATTATTGCGATTATCGTATTAATCATATTATTAGGATTAATACTAGTCTTAGGCTGGTTACTAATTAGAAAATATATTAGATTTAGAAAAACATTAGTAGAGCAAGAATCAATGTTAGCAGAAATCGGAGAATTAAATAAAAAAGTAGCAAGCCTAGTAAAAGAAAAAGAAGAAATACTAGCAATGAAAGTATCTCAATTAGGACTAAAACCAGGGGAAGCAGAAATATTGGATGAAAAAGAAAATAAAGAAAAACAAGACGAAGTAGAAACATTAGAAGATGATGGAAATTATCGTTTCTCTAAACTACATGCTATTGACTTACAATTTAAAGATTATAAAGTACAAAATTATAATAATACATTCACTCTAGAAGAATTAGTAGAATTATTTAGAAACTTTGCCGCATCAAAATTAAGACTGTATTATACAACGAATATGATAAGATTATTTATCTCATCACTATCCGCAACAAAACTAGTAATACTACAAGGTATTTCTGGTACTGGTAAAACATCTCTTGCTTATGCCTGGGGAAAATTTATAAAACGAGATGCCATTATCGCATCAGTACAACCATCTTGGAGAGACCGTACGGAGTTATTTGGTTACTTCAACGAATTTACAAAGAAATTTAATGAAACAGATGTCCTAAAAGGAATGTATACAGCAGGCTATACAGATGATGTTTATGTAACTGTACTAGATGAAATGAACATTGCTCGTGTCGAATATTATTTCGCAGAAATGTTATCTATTCTGGAAATGCCTAGCCGTGATGAATGGGTAATTGAATTAGTTCCAAGTAGCTGGGATAATGATCCAAAAAAATTAAAAAATGGAAAATTACAAATTCCAGGAAACATGTGGTATATAGGAACAATCAACAACGATGACTCTACATTCGCAGTAACAGATAAAGTATACGACCGTGCTATGCCAATCGATATCAATGACAAAGGGCAACCATTTACACCAACAGATACCGAAGCAATGAATATAAATAGTTCTTATCTAGAAAGTTTATTTGCTGAGGCAAAACAAAAACATCCTCTATCAGAAGAGATGGAAAGAAAAATTAATGAAATGGATGACTATGTAATCAAACATTTCCGTATTGCCTTCGGTAACCGTATCGTAAAACAAATGCGAGACTTTGTCGCAACTTATATTGAATGTGGTGGAACCGAAGTAGATGGAGTAGATTATTATATCGCAAGAAAGATATTAAGAAAATTTGAACAATTAAATCTAGCATATATCAGAGATGAAATCGATGGCTTTATCGATTATCTAAATAAAACATTTGGAAAAGATAACTTTAACGAATGTAAAGACTACTTATTAAGATTAAAGAAATTAGTATAGAATAAAGGAGGGTAACATATGGAAGATGAAATTGAACTATTAGAAGAAACCACAAATAGTGATATATTTTTAAATAATATAAATGCAATATTATCAGTAAAAAAAGATTATGAAAAAAAAGAATATGACTATGAATGGATTGATATGATAGATGAGACTCTTCCATATCTAGACAATATTCTAAGAAATCCTAAAAGATTTATTATCAATGAGGAAGAAGTAGTACAAGTAGAAAAATCAAAGAAAGTAACTGTAGAAAGTATTATTCACTTAACACAACATACCAACTATATTCAAAAAATAGAAGATAATGGTGATGTAAAACCATCCAAAATATTAAATATTAATAAAGAGGAAAGTCTAGATACTTATGAAAACAGATTTGTCTATACATTAATTAATAATACAAGAACTTTCTTTGAACAAAGAAAAGCAGTAACGGGAGATTTTTCTTATTTCAAGGATAAAAAAGAATTAAAATATGAAGCAAATACTCAAATTGGTACGGAAGAAGTAGAACTATCTCTAAATATATCATCTAGAAATGAAGCAAAATTAGAAACAGAAAAGAAAGACTCTAATGAATCAGTAGCGGATAGACTAAAAAGAATAAAAATACAACTAGATGGATTTACGGGAACAGAACTAATGCAAACGCTATCAAGATTACATGTATCACCCGTACGTTCTCCCATTAGAAAAACAAACGTTATCTTAAAAAATCCTAACTTCCAAAAAGCAGAAGCTCTATGGAATTATATTCAAATGTATGAAGAAAAAAATGTAAATGAAAAAGAACATAAAGATTATTATGATGAAAGTAATCTAAAAAGAGAATATAACAAAGCATTTCTAGAACTATATCTAGCAAATAAAGTTCTAGACTATGAAGCAAAACTATTAACAGAAAAGAAACTGTTGCAACAATTAATAAATCGTATGATTGAAAACATATTAGACTCTAATTCCGAAATGACAGAAAAAACCATCAAAGAATTATTTGAACAGCAATTAAAATTAATAAAAGAAGCAAATGAAGAAAAGAAGAAAAAAATTAGAAAGATATTATTAGAAAAGCTAGAAACAGAACAAAATAATTATATAAAAGACTGGAACATACTAGAGGAGACGAGAATATGTTAAGAAAGATATTAGATAGCAAATACTTTCAGATTCCATATAGAATAATAAAAGCAATAATTATTATTGTAATGGTAACATATGTAACTTTCGTGGTTGTTCAAAGAGTAAGTGGAAATAAAAGTATTTTTGGTTATCGTATTTTTACAGTTGCAACTGGAAGTATGATTCCTGACTATGAAATAAATGATGTTTTAGCAATCAAAGAAGTAAACTCAGACGAATTAGAGGTAGGAGATGATATTACTTATCTCGGAAAAAAATTAGATGTTAATGGAAAAATAGTTACCCATAGAATTATTAATATAAAAATAGAGGACGGAAAGAAAGAATTTATAACGAAGGGTGTAAACTCTTCAGCAGAAGATCCTGCCATAACAGATGATCAAATCTATGGTAAAGTAATAGGAAAAATTCCTGTTATAACCACAATCAATCATATTATAAAAAATCAATATGGCTTCTTCTTCCTAATCTTTCTTCCTTTAGTAACGGTAATCTTTTTAGAAATTGCTGATACAGTAACGGAAATAAAATTAGAAAAAAAGAAGGTTGAGGATAATGAAGATGTGGAAGAAATTATTTAAATTAGATCAACCAGTAAATGAAAGAAGAAAAAGTAGAAGAAAAACCATTGTAAGAAGTATATTACTAATCGCTTTTTTACTAATAATCAATACGTTTGCATGGTTTACTTATATTTCAAAAGCTAATTTATCTCTTAATGGAAGCGTAGTATCCTGGGAAGTAAGTTTCTTAGATCAAAATAGTATCATAAAAGATATAAATATTGCAATTACAGATATGAAGCCAGGAATGATGCAATTTGCAAAAACAATTGATATCGTAAATAACAGTGACGTAGCTGCCCAATTTACATATAAAATAACATCAGTAGAGTTACTAGGAACCAAAATATTCGAAGGAGAAGAAACGGAGACAATTAAACAAAAATTAGAGCAAGAGTTTCCTTTTACGTTAAAGATGATAGTAGGAAAACAAGATTTAGATTTAACTGATACAAGTAGTTTCGAAGTAACAATGGACTGGACTTATGAAGAAGATAAATATTATAAAGTAAACAGTCTATATACATATGATCCAGCAGTTAATTACTATGTGTTAATAAATGATACTTACCAAGTAGATAGTACCGTAACAGAAGAAAATTTCCAGTCTAAAGTACAAACTGGAATATATTTAGCAAAAGATGATGCAGATAGTTTCTTCGGTTATGCCTGTGGCAATTATGAAAAAAATACCAAGAAACCATGTATGGATGTCCATATAGAATTAGAAGTGAGTCAAAGAACTCCATAAAAAAGCAGTTTTATGATAAAACTGCTTTAATTATTTAACTGACTAAATTGAAGAGTAACACTCATCAATGCTTTACTTTCATCATCAGTAGCAACCTCTGTATCCGCTTGATTATCCATAGTACCCTCATCATCATCCCATTTTATATAAACCCTAAATACTGTTTGATTAGTATTTTTAGAAATCTGTTGAACAATTCCAGTATCTGCAGAATAAGTTAATCTCTCATCAGTATCACTAACTGGATTAATGACATAAGATAAAGTCTTTAAATCAGAAACACTAGAATCTACAGAAACATCAGAGTGCATAGTACATAAAAAGTTAACATCTACATCACTTGCATCAATCGTAATAGTATAATATCCTTCCACACCAGGAGCAATAACTCCTTCTTTCGTATTTTCAGACTCCAAAAATGTAGGCTCGATAGTAGTAGTTAATGTTTTTTTATTAGCAATATCTTCACCATTAACTTTAATATTCCAATTAGCAATATCAGAAGAAACTGTTCCTTCTAGTTGTCTTCGATATTTAGCATAAGAAGATTGAAATAAATAAAGAAGACAACAACTAACTAAAACAATAAACAAAATAACAAATTTTATATCCTTTTTCTTAGCATTAGTCATAAGACACCTACCTTACACTTAATTTTATCACAGAATAAAAGAAATAAAAAGTGTGTAAACTAAAAAAACAAATAGTAAAATTGTTTACTATAGAAAAAAAGATATGATATATTCATAATAAGGATGTGAAAATATGAAAAAGAAAATAGCGTTAATCATAGGAATGTCTCTAGTAACCATATTATTAACAGGGTGTGATGGAACGGTAACAAGAGATATCAGACATGCAGGATTTAATCTATCAAATAATGAGTTCGAATGTAGTGAGTTAATGCCAATAGGAGATAGTGCAGAACCAAATGACAAAATACTATTTATGAATGAAACTTATGCTATTACAGAAAACGGTAATTTATATGATATATCATTATCTCAATCCTATAGCAATAACCAAAATTGTAAACAAATAAATTTTGAACAAGACATCATCGCTTATATGGATAGTAATATTTTAAAAGGGGAAGATAATAAATATTATTATGCTCCAGGTACTAACAATACAACCCCGTTAACAGAGGTAACCGCAAACGACAGTAATTATCAACTTTATACATTACTATTGGGAAATGAAAATGTAAAAAAAGTAATAACAGTAGACTCTAATGCAGGAATTTATTACGTTTTAGAAAATGATGGAGTAGTATACCAATATACAATTACAAGACAAAATTATTCAGCACCATATACATTAGTATCAAAGGAACCAGTATATGATAAAGGAAAATATGGACAAATTGTAGATTTTAACTATGCTGGAGACTCTACTTCTACTTATATAAAAACCAGTACACAAATTTATCGTATGCAAAAAACAAATGAAGAAGAATGTACAAAATATGCTGATGTAGCATGCAAATATACCATGAAAAAAGACGAAACACTAACAAAGTACTATAAAACAGAACCCAAAATATTATATTACGGACCATCTATCTTAATTACAACCTACAAAAAAGAATTTACACCAATATCGTAAGTTCTTTTTTTGACAAAATTATGTTTGCGTGTTAAAATAACGCAATTAAGAGACGAGGTATATGAGTAAGTGAAAAGGAGAAAATATGAAAGAAGATAAAGAGAAAAAAAGAAGTAATTTATTTATAAGTAAACTAAATGAAAAAGATGTAAATCACTTTACATCGGATATAGGATTATTTTTAAGAAGAAAATGTGATGTTCCATATAAATTGGCCGCTCATGAAATTTGTGGTGTTCATGTTATAAAGCCATCAACAGAAAACTTACTACCAGATGAAGAATATTTTAATAGTCTAAGTGAGGAGAAAATTCCTCTTTCAAATTATGATTTAAAAAAAGGAAAACATAATATTATAGTAGAGCGATATCCCAAATTAAATAAAAAAGAACCATATATTTTTGTATGTAATCATACCTGTCCCGAAGATATAGAAACAGTACTTAACGTTTTAGATAGAAATGCTTATCTAGTATTAGGATCAGTAAAAACACTAAGAGAAGAATCAGATGGATATTTAGTATGGTTAAATGGAACAATACCATTTGATATTTCCAATAATAAGGAAAAAAGCACCGTAATTCCTAAAGCAGAACGAGTATTAAAAACAAACAGCGTTTTAATATTTCCAGAAGCATCTCACAATCTTCATCCTAATAAAATAATCAACAACTTATTTGATGGACCAGTAAATATGGCCTTATCATCAGGTAGAAAAATAGTACTAGTAAGTTTAATTAGAGATAATGAGAAAAATGTTTCCTATGTAGACGTAAGTAACCCGGTGGATATAACAAGATTAAATGAAGAACTAGATGAAGAGTTTTCATATAATGATGAAAATTTACCACCAAAAGAATATAACAAGAAAAAAATAAAAAGAATGACTGCTGAACTTAGAGATAAAATGGCAACATCAGTAATGCATATCTTATTAAGACATGAAGAAGTGTTAATAAGAAAAGACTATAGAAATATAGAGTCATATCTTAGAACAATGAAAATTTATGATTCTACTAAGAAATTACATTGGAAGGAATTTGATGATTTTGAAGGAGAATTTAAAACGAAACAAGTTCCTGCCGAACAAACGCATCAACAGGTTATTAGCAATCTAGCAAACCTAGCAGCAACAAAAAATGTTGGCTTTGATCAAAGTAGTTGGATAACACTAGCAGACGATTTAGAAAACAAAGATGCACCAAAAGTGATGAAAAAATATGTAAAACAGTTAACTAAGTTAAAATAAGAAATATTTAAAAACTCAAATTATCATTGCCAAAACTACTAATTTTTATTAATATATAATCAGAGGCGGTATATAATGATAGAGTTTGAAATACCATTTGTATGTTTAATTTTTACAACACTTATTTCCATAATTTTCTTTACTAAAAAGAAAGTTGATCTAGAAGAAAATTATTACTATAAAAATATATTAATCTTTACTCTTTTAGTAAATGCAACAAATTTTATATCTCATTATATGGCAAGTATTTTTGCTAAAGACTATATTAGTGATTGGTTTGCTATAGTATTTGCAAATATTAATAAATTAGGATCACTATTTATTGTAATTATAACAACCAATATCTTATCTTATATTTTATATATAAGTTTTGAAAAATATAGAAGAAATTTTGTAAGAAATAAGAAAATTAATTATATTTTTTACATAGTAGTAGGTATATTAATATTTTTATTAAAATTTGATGTATATAAAATAGGGGAAGTAACTAGTGGACGAGGATCAGCAGTCATTTTAACATTTAGTATTGTATTTCTTGATTTAATAGTAGCATTTATAATTGCTTTAACAAATATAAAGAAATATGACAAAAGATATTATGCGATTTACTTTATTATTCCTTTAATATTCTTACTAGGTATTTTTGTTATGTTTCATCCCCAATTTAACATATATGATTTAATTTTAAGCTTGTTATGTTATTTGATGTATTTTACAATAGAAAATCCGGATATGAAAATGATTGTAGAATTAAATACCGCCAAGGAACAAGCAGAACGTGCTAATCGAGCAAAAAGCGATTTTCTATCAAGCATGTCACATGAAATTCGTACTCCGTTAAATGCTATTGTAGGATTATCGGAAGACGTAAAAATGAGAAGCAACTGTCCCGAAGATATGAAAGAAGATTTAGAAGATATTGTATCTGCATCCAAAACGTTATTAGAGATTGTTGGAAATATTATGGATATTAATAAAATAGAAAGTGATAAACTAGAAATCACAGAGGTATCTTATAATCCTAAAAAAGAAATAGAAACGCTAGCAAGAGTAGAAGGAACAAGAATAGGAGATAAACCAATTGATTATAAAATAAATATTGCTGAAGATATACCTTATCATTTAATTGGGGATAAATCACATATAAAACAAATTATAAGTAACTTACTTTCTAATGCCATCAAATATACAGAAAAAGGGATAATAGAGTTAAACGTAAACTGTATTAACCAAGGAGAAAACTGTCTATTAATAATTAGTGTTAAAGACACTGGTAGAGGTATAAAATCAGAAGATATTAATAAATTATTTACTAAGTTCGAACGACTAGACGTAGAAAGAAACACAACAACAGAAGGAACCGGGTTAGGATTAGCAATTACTAAAAAATTAGTAGAATTAATGAATGGATTGATTAATGTAGAAAGTAGATATAAAGAAGGTTCTATCTTCGTGGTACAAATTCCCCAAAAAATAGATATGCTGACAAAACCATTATCAGAAGAAGAATTACTAAACACAGCAGAAATTTTAATAAATGAAAAAATAAACATAAGTAATAAAAAAGTATTAATTGTAGACGATAATAAACTAAACATTAAAGTAGCAAGAAGAAGTCTACAAGATTTTAACTTAGTAATAGAAGAATGTTATAATGGAAAAGAATGTCTAGAAAAAGTAAAGTCTGGAGAAAAATATGACTTAATTCTAATGGATATTATGATGCCGGAAATGAGTGGAGAAACTGCTTTAACTGAGTTAAAAAAGATAGACGGATTTAATACGCCTGTAATTGCTTTAACAGCAGATGCCATTGCAGGAGCAGAAGAAAAATATAAACAAGATGGATTTATAGATTATATAGCAAAACCGTTTACAAAAGATCAAATTAAGAAAAAATTAGATAAAATATTTAGAAAGCAAGAAGAACAGAACAATAATATAGAAATGCTATAACAAGAGGTGAAGGTATGAAATTAGCAACAAATTGGAAAGACTATGAACTAATAAAAACATCTCGTGGTCAAAAGCTAGAACGATGGAAAGATATTTATCTACTGAGACCAGATCCACAAGTAATCTGGGATCAAGGAGATTTATATGAAGAGTATCATAAAATACTACATGCTGTATATCATCGCAGTAATAAGGGTGGAGGAAACTGGGAAAATATAAAAAAAACACCCGAATCTTGGAAGGTAGAATATAAAGGGCTAATATTTAATATAAAGCAAATGGGATTTAAACATACAGGACTATTCCCAGAACAAGCAGTAAACTGGGACTTTATGATAGATAAAATAAAAAAAGAAAACAGAAAAATAAAAGTATTAAACTTATTTGCCTATACAGGAGGAGCAACCGTTGCCTGTCTTAGTGCAGGAGCCTCTGTTACACACGTAGATTCTTCTAGAGGTATGATAGACTGGTGTAAAGAAAATGTCAAAGATAATGGACTAGAAGAAAAAGAAATTCGTTACTTAGTAGATGATGTTGTCAAATTTGTAGAAAGAGAAATTAGAAGAGGTAATAAGTATGATGCTATTGTTATGGATCCACCAAGTTATGGACGTGGAGCCAATAAAGAAGTTTGGGATATTGAAAAAAGTCTAAACTACTTAGTAACACAATGTACTAAAATATTAAGTGATAATCCGCTATTCTTTATAATAAACTCTTATACAACCGGACTTTCTAGCACAGTATTAGAAAATATATTAGAGCTTACAGTAAATCAGAAGAAAAAAGGTATAATTACTTGTGGAGAAATAGGGCTAAAAGGAACCAAAGATAATTTAGTCTTACCTTGTGGAATATATGGAAGATGGGAAAAAAATGAATAAAATAAATGTATTATATGAAGACAATCATATAATAGTAGTAGAAAAACCTATCAATATGTTAAGCCAAAGTGATAATACCAAAGATCAAGACTTATTAACTTTAGTAAAAGAGTACATAAAGGAAAAATATCATAAACCAGGCAACGTTTATATAGGGTTAGTTCATAGACTGGATAGACCAGTAGGCGGGCTAATGGTATTTGCTAAAACATCAAAAGCTGCGAAAAGACTATCAGAAGAAATTCGTTCTCATCAAATAAAAAAAACTTATTTAGCTATTGTAGAAGGATTAATAGAAGAAGATAAAGGAACATATTGTGACAAAATATTACGTCTAGAAAATGGAAATAGTGTAATAAATAGTCAAGGAAAAGAAGCTATATTAGATTACCAAGTATTAAAAAGAAATAAAGAACAAAAAAAAACACTAGTAAAAATATTTTTAAAAACTGGTAGACATCATCAAATAAGAGTACAGTTTGCTTATCACAAACATCCTTTATGCGGTGATCAACGCTATGGTAAACAAGATAAGACACAAATTGCTTTATATGCTTATCAATTAGAACTTGTTCACCCTACAACGAAAGAAACTTTAAAATTTAAAAAATTACCACCTAGGATAGATCATTGGACACAATTTACAGTGTCAAGCGATGTACAATAGATAAAATGTTTGCAATTGCAAATATTTTTTGTTATCATAATATTAGAATAAAAGTAGAGGGAGTCGATATAATATGGATTTTAGTTTAGACTGGTTTTTATCTATACCAGGATTATTAATAACAGGAGGAGTACTATTATTTCTTATAGCATTTATTCTTTTAATTGTAACAATGTTAAAAAAGAAAAAAGAAAACAAGAGTACCGATGCAGCGGCACCTACTAATGCCAGTGCTACTACTGCAGCCGCTACTCCAAACCCTGCAGTAACGCCAGGAACAATGCCAGCACCAGTAGCAGGAGCAACTAGTGCTGTACCAGAGATGACTTCTCCAAGTGTAACAGGAGGATCAATTATGGATATTCCTACACCTATGACAGGTCAACCACAAGAAATGAATATGAATATGAATGCCAACATGAATGCTATGGCCATGGGACCACAACCAATGCCACAAGCACCAATGAATGTAAGTGTAGAGCAGATGCCACCTCAGATGCCAATGGATACAATGGTACAACCACAACCAATGGCACCAATCGAACCAATGGCTCAAGCAGTGCCAACACCTGAACCAATAGCACCTGTTACTCCAACACCAGAACCAATGGCAGTACAAGGAGTAGCACCAATACAAGAGACTCCACAAGTACCAGTCGTTGATCCAATGGCACAGAATATTCAAACACCTGAAATTGCACCAACAATACCAACAGAAACACAACAAACACCTGTAATGCCAACAGTAGAGCCTATTGCACCACAAGAAGCTACACCAGAACCTATTGCTCCAGTAGCACCAATGCCTGAGGAGCCTGCGATGCCAACGGTAGAGCCTACTATGCCAGTACAACCTGAAATGCCAAATATACAAACAGCTGCACCAGTAGAGCAACCATTTGTAGAACAGGCACCAGTACAACCTCAACCAACAACTGGACCAGTAATTTACGGAGGAGCAAATCCTATTGTACCTGAGATAAATATTAATGAAACACAACATCAAATTTATGGAGGAGCAAATCCTTTAGAAAACACACAATCTATTCCAATTTCTAATTTAGCTGGACAACAAAATGTAGTACAAACACCACAGCCAGAACCAACAATGGTAACACCACAAGTTGCTCCAGTAACAGAAACGAATAATATAGGACAATAAAAAGCTTCAAAGCTTTTTTTCTTTATCAGAGTATCTTTATGCTAAAAAAAATTGTATTAATACTCTATGTAATAATCATAGGAATAGCAATTGGAGTTATTGTGGTATCAATGAATAGAAACGAACAAGGACTAATACAATTTGGAAATACCATATTAGTAGAAGTTGAAAATAATGTATTAGAACCAAAACTTGTAAAAGGAGACTTAGTCTTAGTAAACACAGAAGAACAAAAAGTACAAGAGAAGGATATTATTACCTATTTTACTTTAGAGAATCAAAAATCAGAAATTCGTACGAACGAAATAGCAGCCATTACAGAAGATGTAAACGGAGTAACAATTTACTCATTAAAAAAAGAAGATGGAACAATTGAAAATATTGATGATAGCTGTATTATAGGAACATATAAATTATCGATACCTTATGCCGGTACAATTTTAAATTACATATTATCAAAAGATGGATTTTTAACGGTAACCTTAGTACCAGCAATAATTTTATTTTTAATAATGTTATTAAAATTTGTAATGGAAGTAAGTCCCAAAAAACAGATGTAAGACCTGAATAGGTCTTTTTATTTATTAAGTGAACAAAAAGAAATTTAAGTTTACTTAATAAAGATGTCTTGATATAATGACAATAGGTGATTACATGAAGAAAGTAGCGATATTATCATTACATTTAGGTTATGGAGGAATAGAAAAATCCGTTGCCGCTTTAGCCAATATTTTATGTAAAAAATATGAAGTGGAAATTGCATGCACATATCAATTATATGAAAAACCAGGATTTAAAATTGATGATAGAGTAAAAATCACTTATCTTGTAAAAAACTATGTCCCAAACAAAAAAGAGTTAAAAGAAAGTTTAAAAAAGAAAAAATTAATTTCTGCATCTAAAGAAGGTTTAAAATCAGTAAAAATACTTTATCTAAGAAGAAAAACTATGGTAGATTATATAAAAAATAGTGATGCAGATTATATAATTTCTACGAGAGACATTTTTGATCGCTGGTTAGGAGATTATGCTAATACTGATACGGTAAAAATTGGTTGGGAACATAATCATCACCATAATAATAAAAAATATGCAATAAATATTATTCGTTCTTCTTGGAACTTAGACTATCTAGTTTTAGTATCTAAAGACCTTACAAAGTTTTATAAGAATGAAATGCGTAAATCTAAATGTACTTGTGTATATATACCTAATGTCTTAGATTACATTCCAAAAAAACTAGCTCCATTGCAAGAAAAGAGACTAATTTCTGTAGGAAGACTATCTAAAGAAAAAGCTCCAGATGACTTAGTAAAAATCTTCAATCTATTGTCAAAGAAACATCCAGATTGGCATCTAGATATCATAGGTGATGGAGAAGAAAGAGAAAAAATAGAACTATACATAAAAAAACATAAATTAGAAGATAAAGTAACCTTACATGGTTTTCAAAATAAAGAATATATTGATAAATATTTACAAAAATCTTCACTGTACATAATGACCTCTCTAACCGAGTCTTTTGGAATTGTCTTGTTAGAAGCAATGTCACATGGTATACCTTGCGTTGCTTTTTCATCAGCAGAAGGAGCTAGAGAAATAATTACAAGTGGAAAAAATGGCTATCTGATAAAAAACAGAAATTATGGTGCCATGATAAAAAAAATAGAAGACATAATGAAAAAAGAAGATATTAGAAAACAACTAGGAAAAGAAGCAAGAAAAAGTATTAAAAAATATACGAAAGAAGTAGTACAAGAAGATTGGTATGAATTATTAGAAAAGAAGGTAAAAAAATGAAAAGGCAGGTATTATTTATTTCTTCTACCGGAGGACATCTAGACGAATTAATGCAATTAAAACCATTATTTGCAAAATATGACTATCATATTATTACAGAAAAAACAAAATCAAATTTAAAGTTAAAAGAAAAATATAAAGACAAGATTGGATTTTTAGTATATGGAACCAAACTACATAAGTTTTCTTATGTGTTTAAGCTACTATATAATTGCTTTAAAAGTCTATATTTCTATATTAAGTTCCACCCGGACTATATTATAACAACAGGTACTCATACAGCTGGGCCAATGTGCTGTATCGGAAAAATATTAGGAAGTAAAATTATTTATATTGAGACATTTGCAAATATCAATACCAAAACTTCAACAGGAAAATTAATTTATAAGTTTGCAGATCATTTCATTGTCCAATGGCCTTCTATGAAAAAATTATATCCTAAAGCAATAGACGGGGGATGGATATATTAATGATATTTGTAACATTAGGAACACAAGATAAAACATTTGAAAGACTTTTAAAAGCAATAGATAAAGCAATTGAAAATGGTGAAATAAAAGAAAAAGTAATAGTACAAGCCGGAAATACAAAATACGAATCAAACAATATGGAAATATTCGATTTAATTAGCCAAGATGAATTTCAAAAGTTAGTAGATAAATGTGACCTATTAATTACGCATGGTGGAGTAGGATCAATTTTATCAGCGGTAAAGCAAGGAAAAAAAGTAATCGCAGCAGCAAGGCTGAAAAAGTATAATGAACATGTAAATGACCATCAAAAACAAATTATTCATGAATTCGAAAAAGAAGGATACCTAATCGAATTAAAAGATTTTAATCAAATAGGAAAAACGATAAGAAAAGCAGAAAATTTTAAGCCTAATAAATTTAAATCAAACACAAATAATATGATTAATTTAATAGAAGATTTAATAGAAAACGATAATCATATCTCATGGTACAATAAAATAAAAGAAATTTTATGGTATGGATTTTTTGGCATACTAACAACATTAATTAATATTGTTAGTTTCTATTTATTAGACAAGACAGGAATGAATGTCTATATAAATAATTTAATAGCCTGGATTCTATCAGTATTATTTGCCTTTATAACGAATAAGCTATTTGTATTTAATTCAAAATCACTAGACAAAACAATAGTTATGAAAGAAATAATTTCCTTTTTCTTCTTTAGAATCTTATCATTAGGTATTGATATGGCAGGAATGTATATTTGTATCAGTCTATTACATATAGATAAATTAGTATCAAAAATAATCATGAATATAATTGTCATAGTTTCTAACTATATATTCAGTAAAATTTTTATTTTTAAGAACAAAGAGTAGAATAACTCTTTTTTTTTCGACTAAATTTGTCAACCAACAAGACTATATCTATACAAAAAAACAAAAAAATGATACGATATATAATGATAGGATAGGTGGTAAAATGCCAAAAAGAATCAAAGTTTTATTTAGTTTAAGCGCATTCTGTATCGTTTTAGGTCTGGTTTTAAATTTTACAACAAGTCTAAAACACGATAAGGAAGAAGTAGCCTCAAGAATGAAAACGATTAACGCGGCATATGAAGTTTTTAAGAAAGAAACAGAACAATTTAGTACAACAAGAGACAATTTATATGACAATGTATTTTCAGAGCTATATTTTGAGACATTGAATCAGACTATTCCAGGTTGCCTAGAAGAATTACAAAAATATGAAATTGTATTAGATGAAGTAGGAAAAGAAGCAGAAAAATTAAAAAATAATTGTGAAGATATCTATTTTCCCTCATCAGATGTTAATACCAAATGTAAAACAGCAACAACTACTTATGAAGAAATGTTTAACTACTTTATTAATGATATAACACAAGTGAATCAAAATATTGAAGAATATAATAAATACAATCAAGATAATCAAACAGGAGTTGCTCCAGTTCAAAAATATAATACAACAAAAAAATATATAGATTTTGATGAAGATAAAAAATACACTGGAAAGGAAGAATTTTAGTGATGAATAACAATGAAGAAATAAAAACAGTAAATATAATTTCTCCTGAACCAGAAAAAGAACATAAAAAAAGAAAAAAATGGAGTAAAAAGAAAAAAGTAACTATTATTTTAGGAAGTGTTTTTACAGTTGGATTAGCCACATTTTTATTCTTATTTTACGGTCCATGGCCAGGATTTAGAAATTTCTGGATTACTAGTGCAATGACGACGATGTCTCATCGCTATCTAGCAACTTGGTTCTATAGTGACGAGACAATACAGAAGGTATTAGAAAACAACAAAATTATTGAAGTGGGAGAAGTATCAGATCCAGATTTGATTAAGTTTAAAAAATATAATGGAAATATGTTAATATTTAAAAATAAATACGAAAAAGAGATATTGACTAAAGACAAAGATAATGATTTATATAAAATCATCGATATTAATGGGCCTACTTATCAAGGTTTTTTAGTAGCAATCTATGATCCATCCAAAGTCTCTATCGCAACTGCACAGTATCTAGGAACAAGAGGAGAAGCAATTACAGATGTTGCGAAAAGAGAAGGTGCTGTAATCGCTATGAACGCAGGAGGGTTCTATGATCCTGATTGGAATTCAAATGGAGCCATGCCACATGGTACAGTAATTAAAGACGGAAAAATTGTAAGTGATTTTCAAGATGCCAACATGGGTGGAGGATTTATAGGATTTACAAACGATAATAAATTAGTATTAGGAAAAATGACCAAAGAAGAAGCCTTAGAAGTAGGATATAGAGACGCGATAGAATTTGGTCCATTCTTAATAGTAAATGGAAAAAGTTCATTTATTAAAGGAAATGGTGGCTGGGGAATTGCACCGCGTACTGCTATAGGGCAAAGAAAAGATGGTATCGTATTATTTTTAGTAATTAACGGAAGATTACCAAACAGTATTGGCGCTGATATGGTAGATTTAACAGAAATTATGGAAAACTATGGTGCTTATAATGCAGCTAATTTAGATGGAGGATCATCAACCGAATTAGTAGTGAATAATAAAATTATTAACACTCCAGTAGCAGGTGGAACAAATGGTCTAAGAGATATGCCAACATTCTGGGTAGTGAAAGAATAATTCGCAACCATTGACGATAACAAAAAATTATAGTAAAATAATAAACCAAAATATTATAAAAACACTACACCTATCATAAGATAAAGACGAGAAAATAAGAAAAGTAACAAAAAGAAACTGGTGATAGAATGGAACTATATTTAAGAAAAGTAACAATATTCGATGAGAAATTAGTAGATGATTTTGCTAGAGAACATTATGCCTTAAAAGAAACAGTACAAGCAGGAGATTGTTCTCTAATTTTGGGAAAAACATATGAAGAATATGAGAACTTCTACGATTGGTTCAAAGAAGAAGAAAAACTAGATCAAGAAGAAAATTTAAAAAAAGGGCAAGTGGGATGTACTACTTATCTAGTATTAACAAAAGAAGATGATGAGCTAATTGCTTTATTAGATATGAGACATAGCCTAAATTTTAAACATGGTTCTGTTTATGGACACATAGGAATAGATATTAGACCAACAAAGAGAAACAAGGGTTATTATAAAGAAATATTAAAATTATCAGTAGAATTAGCCAAAGAATTAAAAATGGAGAAATTAGTAATTGCCTGTGATTATACAAATATCCCATCAAAAAAAGGAATAGAGCATATCTTTGGTAATAAATATCAGACAATCCCTGTAGAAGGTACCTATTATTTAGTTTATGAAAAGAATCTAAGAAAGAAGGGGTAAGATGTTTTATATTTTAGACTATGAAAGAGTAAGCGAAGATATCATAGAAGCTTGTGGAAGCATAGGAATCGCAGGATTAATTAATATTGTAAAAACAGTATTATCTTTAATTCAGATAATTGGGCCAATTCTTTGCATGATTGCTCTAACTATAAATTTTATAAAATTAATGTCAAATCCAGATGAAAAAAAATATAAACCAATAATAAAAAATTGTATTATGGCATTAGTAATATTATTTATGGTACCACTAATTATTAATGTGGTGATGAGGTTTGCAGATGAGTCTTTTGATTTAGCAAAATGTTGGAATAATGCAGAAGATGTAGTAGAGCTTGGAGAAGATAGTCAATATGTTGACACATCAGAAGAACCACCACAATCTATCTTACCAGATACACAAGGAACATCTTCATAAAATAAGTATATAAAATTTTTTAAAACAAAAGAAATAAGTAAACAATTTTAGAAAAAATCCGACACACAAAATGATGAAAAATGTAATATGAGTATGGATAATATAGAAATAACACGATATAAAATAATAAGAAACTGTAGATAGTAATAATCATACAGTTTTTTAATGAAAAAAAGTAAAAAATAGGATATAATGAAAATATAAGGGAGGAAACAAGATGAAAAAAATAATGGATGGAAATGAAGCTTGTAGCTTCGTATCATACAATTTTACTGATGTTGCAGGAATATATCCAATTACACCCGCATCACCTATGGCAGAGCTAACAGACAAATGGGCAAATGAAGGAAAAACAAATTATTTTGGCATGCCAGTAAAAGTAGTAGAGATGGAATCAGAAGCAGGAGCTGCTGGTATGGTTCATGGATCTCTTCAAGCAGGATGTCTAACCACAACCTACACAGCTAGTCAAGGTTTATTATTAATGCTTCCCAATATGTATAAAATAGCAGGAGAGTTATTACCTTGTGTAATCAATGTCGCTGCAAGATCAATTGCAACCCATGCACTATCTATTTTTGGTGATCACCAAGATATTTATGCTGCAAGAGCAACCGGGTTTGCTATGCTTGCATCATCATCAGTACAACAAGTAATGGACTTAACTGGTGTTGCTCATCTATCAGCAATCAAAGGAAGAGTACCATTTATTAATTTTTTTGATGGATTTAGAACCAGTCACGAATTACAAAAAGTTGAAGTAATTGATACTGACAAATTAAAAGAGTTAATTGATCAAAAAGCCTTAGAAGAATTTAGAAATAGAGCACTAAATCCAAGTAGTCCAGTAATTAGAGGAACATCTCAAAACGAAGATATCTATTTCCAAGCAACAGAAATTAGAAATGAATATTATGATAAAGTACCAGATATCGTAAATGAATACATGCAAGAAATTAATAAAATAACAGGAGAAAACTACGCACCATTTAATTATTACGGAAGTGAAAATGCAACAAAAGTAATTGTTGCCATGGGAAGCGTATGTGAGACCATCAAAGAAACAATAGACTACCTAAGTAACAAAAGAAGTGACCTAGGATTACTAGAAGTACATCTATATCGTCCATTTAGTGCCAAATATTTCTTAAAAGTATTACCAAAATCAGTAAAAAAGATTGCAGTACTAGACCGTACAAAAGAGCCAGGTTCTGCCGGAGAACCATTATATCTAGATGTAGTAAAAACAATTAAAGAAGTAGAAGGAAAAGTAAGAGTAATTGGAGGACGTTACGGTCTTTCTAGTAAAAATACAACACCAGCCATGATTAAAGGTGTATTCGATTATATGGATAGAAAAGATGCTCATACTAACTTCACAGTAGGTATTGAAGATGATGTAACAAATCTTTCTATTCCTTATGATAAAGACTTTAAAATACCATCACCAACAACAGAATTTTTAATCTATGGATATGGTAGTGATGGAATGGTAAGTGCCTGTAAAGACATTATGAAATTAACGGGTACTTATACAAGAGCTAATGTTCAAGGATATTTTCAGTATGACTCAAAAAAATCTGGTGGAATTACTATGTCTCATTTACGAATGGGAACAAAACCAATTAGATCAACTTACTATGTAGAAAATCCATCCATGGTAGTATGTACAAAAGAGTCTTATTTACAAAAGATGAAAATGCTAGACAAAATTAAAAAGAATGGTATTTTCTTATTAAATACCAATAAAAATAAAGATGAAATATTAAAAGAAATGACTTCTCATGACAAAAAGATATTACAATCTAGAAATATTAAGTTCTATATTGTCGATGCGGGAAGAATAGCAGCAGATAATGGTCTATCTGGAAAAATCAGTGCTATTATGGAAACATTAATCTTTAAATTAGGACGTATTATGGATTTTGATTTTACTATTCAAAAGATGAAAGAAAGCATCGCAGCAAAATTTGCCAATAAAAGTGGTGGAATTGTAGAAAAGAATCTAAAAGCAATCGATTGTAGTATTAATAGTTTAATCCAAGTAAAATTACCAGTAGTAGATTATGTAGAAGAGTTTCCTAAGAAAAAAAATATGTTTGAAATCATCAGTAGTATGGAAGGAGATACACTTCCAGTAAGTAGTTTTATGAAAAATCCTGATGGTACTTTTGAAGTAGGAACAACCAAACATGAAAAGAGAAACATATCAGACATTATTCCTTGCTACAACAGTGAAAACTGTATCTCTTGTAATCTATGTGCTCTAGTATGTCCGCACGCAGTAATCAGACCTTTCTTATTAGATGAAAAAGAAGTAATGGACGCACCAGAAGAGCTAAGAGAAAAATTACTTCCTGCAAACATCAAAGAACAAGATTTAAAATTTACAATAGGAATTAGTGCTGCAGACTGTACTGGTTGTGGATTATGTGCCAATATTTGTCCAGGTAAAAAAGGTGCCAAAGCACTAACTATGAAAATAAAAGAAGAATTAGATGAAGAAAAAACAAAAGAAGAATATACTTACTTATTTAATGAAGTAAAAGAAAAAGATGTAATGCCAACGACAACAGTAAAGGGAAGCCAATTTAAAACACCAAAATTTGAATTCTCTGGAGCTTGTGCTGGTTGTGGAGAAACACCATATTTAAAACTATTAACACAACTATTTGGTGATAGATTAGTAATTGCCAACGCAACAGGATGTTCTTCTATCTATGGTGCATCAACTCCATCTATGCCTTATTCCGTACCTTGGGCAAACTCATTATTTGAAGATAATGCCGAATACGGATATGGTATGAAAATAGCGGATGATACAATCAAAGCAAGAATTAAAAAGATAATTACAGACAATATAAAATTAGTTAAAAACTCTCAACAAGAAACTTATAAAAACTATGTAGAAAATGTAAATACTGAAACAGCAGAAGAACTATTAAAAGTAATTGATGAGACAAAAATAAAGGAATTATTACCATTAAAGAACTTTATAAAACCAAAATCTGTATGGATGATTGGTGGTGATGGTTGGGCCTATGATATAGGGTATAATGGTATTGACCATGTTCTAGCAAACAAAGAAAATGTAAATATCTTAGTATTAGATACAGAAGTATACTCAAACACAGGAGGACAAGCTTCTAAATCAACCAGAACAGGAGCCGTTGCGAAATTTGCATCAGCTGGAAAAGAAACTGCTAAGAAAGATTTAGCAAAAATTGCCTTAACGTATCCACATGTCTATGTCGCAACTATATCTCTTGGAGCAAATCCTAATCAAACAATCAAAGTATTACAAGAAGCAGAAAGTTATCAAGGACCATCCATAATTATTGCTTATGCACCATGTATTGCACAAGGAATTATTAAAGGAATGAAAAACTCTATAGAAGAAGAAAAAGAAGCAACAAGATCAGGTTACTTCCCAATATTCCATTACAATCCTGAAACAAAAGAATTTAAAATGGATAGTAAATCAGACTTTACGAGATATGAAGAATTTATATTAGGAGAAGATAGATATCGTTCCTTAGAAAAAATATCAAAGAATCATAAAAAATTATTATCAGAAAATAAACAACATGCAGAAGAAAGCTATGAATATTATGAAAGTCTAGCAAATAAAGAAAAAGAATAAAACAATAAAAATCACTATTAACCTTAGTGATTTTTATTATGAATAGAAAATAAGAATAAATATATGAAAAAAGAAGACACCGGCAAATGTCTTCTTTTACTTTTCATCTAAGAGGTTGCACCCCCTGAGGGCAACCTCTAAAAAGAATAAAAAGGGGTTGGCTAGTGTGATACTAGCGACCAATTCGCCTAATTCCGAATTGGTAGTTCTTATACTAACCGAAAGGACCTAATTTGTCAATAAAAAAATGAAAAAATTTAAAAAAAATAGAAAAAATAAAGCCAAAGAAAAAGAATAGCAACCAGAAAACAAGTAAGAACTGAAAAAAAGAAAATGTTGTTAATCTTTTTTTCAAAAAATTATAAAAACATTGGAAAAAGAATCAAAAAATATGATATAATATGCCAAGAAGGAAGTGATAGTGTGGCAGAACTAAAAGACGTAAAAGGAATCGGACCCAAATCTCTTGCCTTATTAAATAAAATTAATATATACACAGTAGAAGACTTAGTGACACATTACCCATTTCGTTATGAAATATTAAAAAGAAATGACCTACAAGAAGTAGAAGATGGAGAAAAAATTGTAATAGATGGAAAAGTAGAAAGTATTCCTATATTAATGCGTTTTAAAGCAGGCCTAAATAAAATGAACTTTAGATTAGTAACTCAATCAGGAGTGGTTGGTGTATCTATTTTTAATCGAGCATTTTTAAAAAGCCAACTAACAGTAGGAACTGGTGTAACAGTAATTGGTAAATTAGACAAAAAGAAAAATGTAATTACTGCCGCAGATATAAAACTAGAAACCCTTTCAAATAAGATGAAAATAGAGCCAGTATATCATGCAACAAGTGGATTAACAAATAAAAATATTTCTACTTATATTAATATGGCTTTATTGATGTATGGTAAAGAAATACCAGACTATATTCCTGAAGAGTATATGGAACGATACCATTTTTCTAATAAAAAAACATCACTAAACTTAATACATAATCCTTCAACAGAAGAAAAATTAAAAGAAGTAACGATTCGTCTAAAGTATGAAGAACTATTTGCATTCATGTTTAAAATAAATTATTTAAAAATAGAAAATAAAAAGAAAAAGCAAGGACTAGAAAGAAAGATAGATAAAGAGAAATTAGAAAAATTTATAAACGATTTACCTTTTGAATTAACAAATGATCAAAAAACAGCAGTAGATGAAATTGTTGCTGACCTAGAAGCACCACATCGTATGAACCGTTTATTACAAGGAGATGTAGGATCAGGTAAAACAATTGTCTCTTTTCTAGCAATGATTGCTAATCATTTAAGTGGTTATCAAAGTGCTCTTATGGCACCAACCGAAATTCTCGCAACACAACACTATCATAATCTAGAAAACTTCTTAAAAAATACAGATGTAAAGATTGCTCTTTTAACAGGTTCTACCGCAAAAAAGGATAAACAAAAAATATATGAAGAATTAAAAGATGGAACAATTAGTATGATTGTTGGTACCCATGCATTGATACAAGAAGAAGTACAGTACCATAATTTAGGCTTAGTAATTACAGATGAACAACATCGATTTGGAGTGCATCAAAGAGCAAATCTTCAAAACAAAGGAAAAAAACCAGATGTCTTATATATGAGTGCAACACCAATTCCAAGAACTTATGCTTTAACTATTTTTGGAGATATGGATGTATCTACCATTAAAGAGCGACCAAAAGGAAGACAAAAAATCACAACCGTAGTAAAGAAAAATAGTGAAATTAAAGATGTATTAGAAATGATGTACAAAGAATTAAAAGCAAATCATCAAGTCTATGTTATTGCACCACTAATTGAAGAAAGTGAAAACTCAGATTTAACAACAGTCTGTAAATTAAAAGATCAAATGAAACTTGCATTTAAAGAACATTACAAAATAGATATTGTTCATGGAAAAATGGCAAGTGCTGCTAAAGACATGATAATGAATCAATTTTCTAATAATGAAATACAAATACTAATATCAACAACAGT
Organism: uncultured Bacilli bacterium; assembly: GCA_944332295.1. Lineage (GTDB taxonomy): Bacteria > Bacillota_I > Bacilli_A > RF39 > UBA660 > Faecimonas. Next base: position 163,500 of record CALVJR010000001.1, read on the forward strand.
AATTGAGGTAGGAGTAGATGTTCCAAATGCAACGACGATGGTCATCTTTGATGCTGACCGCTTTGGCTTGTCAACACTACATCAATTACGTGGTCGTGTAGGAAGAGGTAGTTCTAAATCTCAATGTATCCTAATTAGTGATAGTGATGCCGAAAGATTAAAGATTATGGAACAAGTAGATGATGGATTTAAAATCAGTGAAGAAGACTTTAAATTACGTGGTCATGGAGATTTATTTGGAACCAAACAAAGTGGAGATATGTCTTTTAAAATTGCTAGCATAAAATCAGATTATAAAATCCTACTACAAGCAAAAAAAGATTCTAAGGAATATCTTCTAAATAAAGAAACAGACAACGACCCTTTAAAAATAAAATTAATAGAATCTATTACCAAAGGATAAAGAAGACTAACATCTTGTTTATCCTTTTTTTAACATGTTATAATAAAAGTGGTGATGTTATGCAAGAAAGTATGAGTGTAGAAGATGTTTTAAAAGCCTTAAAAGGTAAAATTTATTATTCTAAAGAAAAAAAACAAAAAGAAAGAAATATAGGAATAGAAGATATTTATAAAACCACAATAGTAATCGCTGTAAAAGACTTAACAGAAGAAAAAATAAATAGTTTAGAAGAATCCTCATTTTTTAGAAAGAATTATCAAAAAAACATCATAACAAACAATATAGATATCAATGAATATCATGCACGATTAATAAGACGGTTAAACTCAGAACAAGAGATTAAAGCTTATTCTTTCTTACCAACAGGTCTCGGTCATTATGAAAATAAAAAAGAATTAATGAATCAAATAGTAAGACAAGCATTACAAGAAGATAGAAAGTATATCTATGTATATATTGATGATTACGATATAGAAAGTCTAAATAAAAGTTTAGCGGAAATAACAGAAGAAATGACAAATACACTATTATTAATAATAGGAATAAATAAAGATGAGTCAACTTTAACAATATGGAAGAAAAAAGAAATTATCAACGACTGGATTATTAGAAGACCAGAAAGTAATGAATATCGTACATTTAGTAAGATGGCTAAAAACTTTGAAAAATTATATAGAACCAAAAGAAAAGATATTTTTACAAGTTATGTTCCTTATGAATCAATAGAGTTTAATAGTTTATGTAATCCTCATCAAATGCGAATATTATTAATTTATGAACAAGATAAAGAAATGTTAGGTTTTATCGAAGCAGAACGAATTAATACAATAGGAAGTTATCGTTATACCCCTGCAAGAATCATAAGAATTCATCGAATATTCGTAGTAGAACATAGGAGAAGAGAAAAAATAGGAACAAGACTATATCAAGCAGTATTAGATTTCGCAAGAAAAGAAAGATATAGTAGAATCGAAGTTCAAGTTTATAATTTTACACCAGAAGCACAAGCCTTTTTCGAATCATTCGGACTAAATATCTTAGCATATCAATATGAAACACCAGTATCAAAAAAATAATAATGTCAATTAAGAAAAATTTTATCATAAGCAATTGACTTTTTATCAAATATACTTTATTATTAAGATGCGTGATACATATCACGCCGATATCTCTCACGGTGTTTCAATGTGAGAGTATATTCAACCGAACCCCCTGAAATTCCCCTCGAGAGAGGGGAATACTTTTGTTTATAAGGGATTTTTAACTATTTTGGATTTATCTAGATACCATACTAGATACTAAATTATTTTTTTATTTGAGTTTATTTAAATACTTAGATTTAAATTATCCATAGTATTTTTTACATCAGTTAGATTATTTGGAAACATATGAGCATATGTATCTAATGTTTCTTTAGTACTAGCGTGTCCTAAATATTTTGATACAGTTGTTACTGGTTGTCCAGTATTTATTAGTAAAGAAGCACAACTATGTCTAAAAGAGTGTAGTGGAATTCTTCGGATATCTGCGTTTTTAGCAATCCTACCATTAATTCTAGACATCATACCGAAAGTTAATGGTTCATGTTCTCCGAAGATAAACCATTTGTCATTGAAGCCATAGTACTTCTTTTTTTCATTGTATAAATCTACTAAATCATTATATAAAACTTCGGTAAGTGGTAAAGTTCTAATGCTTTTAGATGTTTTAGGTGGAGTTAGTTCATAATACTTTTGACTATCCTTTACACTATTAGCTTGTTTGGTAATAGATACTAATTTATTATTCCAGTCTATATCAGACCATTGAAGACCTCTTGCTTCACCACGACGTAATCCACAATAATATAACATTTCAAACATTGCTTTATCATTTAGATTAGTAGTTCCTGTTATATATTTTTGGAATTCTTCAAAAGTGTAAACATCTTTTTCTTCTTTCATTTCATTAGGGTCTTTAAAGAACTCTATTTTTTTATAAAATTTCATTAGATTGATATCATACATTTTCATTCCCCAATTAAGAATAATTTTAAGAAATTTTTGAACATCATTTCTAGTAGAACATTTAATAGGTTTATTCCATAAATCTTGTTGAAATTTATGATATAGATTTCCATCCATATCTTTTAATTTAACATTTTCAAAATCAGCAAAATATCTTCTTCTTTTTAAATATGTTTCCATTGTTCTTCTTCTAACTTTATTTTTTTGAGATTCAATATATTGGTCGGTTAGTGTACCAAATGTCATATCCATATCTCCACCAAATTCAACCTTACTATTTAAAAACTCTCTTTCAGCATTCATAGCATCTAATTTAGTTTTATAAGCTTTAGAAAACTTTTTATGCCATTTTCCATTTTTATCTTTTTCATTCCAATAATATTTATATTTACGACCGTCTTTGGTCCATTGATTTTTTGGTAATTTATATATTCCCATATTTCATTCCTCCTTTTTTGTTGGGATTTATAAATATACCAGTTCGTAACAATTATATTTTATCATACAAACTACGAATATTTATAATCATCTCTCAAAATCATCTTTAGATTTTGAATGTTTTCTTAAATAACTACTAGTTTTATCAATAGCAAAATCTATATCATTTGCTTCATACCAAGTATATGGTATATGAAGAATATCAAATATTTTAGAAGTTAGTGAGAATATTTTATTTTGAATTTTCTTTTTAAATATCTTAAATTCATTAGTTATTTCTTCAAATTTATTTTTCCATATATTTATTTCATTATCTTTTTCACTAATAATTTTCTTTTGACTATCAATAATTCTATTTTGTTCTTTATAAGTTTTACCTGATTTAAAATCATTAACTTCTTTAGTTAGAAGTTTAATTTCTAAATCCTTTTTAATATTATCTTCAGCAAGTTCTTTTGAGTAAGTAGATAGATTATCTATATCTTCATCTTTATATTGCTTAATAATACCTTTTTTAATAGGATTTAAGATATCTTTTGATGTTTCTTTATCAACTTTATCAATAAATCTATTCTCGGCTTTATTTGCCTCTTTTAATAGCTCATTTTCTTTTCTTATTTCTTTATTTAAAGCATTTAATTCTTTTTGTTGTTTCATAGCATTAGTTAGATGAGTTTTATCTCCACCAATTTCACCTCTAAATAAGTTATAACCTTTTGACTTAATAAATTCGTTATAATCATCTTGAAGTAGAGTATAAGAAGCATTACCACCTTTTTGTTTCCAAAATTGATCTGAATTTAGAAATTTACCTTTAACTGTTTCATAGATATTATTTCCATTTTTATCTTTCTTTTGAATTGGTACTAATTTCTTTTCTCCTTTTTTATTAGTTATTTCGTGTTTTAATTGATGACCATTTTCATCAAGTTCAAATACTTTTCTTTTAACTTCATTAACTACTGGAGTAAAATATATATGCATATGTGGAGTAGATTCATCAAGATGTATTGCTGCATATCTTATATTTTCTTTTCCTACAAAATCAGAAATAAAGTTTAGACTTTCATCAAAAAATCTTTTTATTTCAGTTGGTAGTTTATGATTTTCATCTATAACAACATGTTTAATTGGTTTACCGGCATTATCTCCAGTTTTATAAACTTCTCCAGTATCTTTAAATTCCATTCCGTAATGTTCAAAGAATTCTTGACCACTTGTTATGATTAATCCATTCAATACTTTTGTACTTTTTTTATTTGGGTTATAGTTTATATTATTAGAATAAAGATAATCAAACGTTGAACTTGCTAGAGTAGGTCCATCATAATTTATTAATTCTATATTATATGGAGTTCTAGTACTATCATATTTACCAGAACCTTTTCTTTCCTTTAATTCTTTATCAAGTCCACCAATATCTGATGCTTTAAACTTTTCTAATCGTAGTGCTTGTTTTCCTGAGTACATTTATTTTGACCTCCTTTCAATGCTTGTTTTAAAATAATACTCTATCTCACTAGGGCATAATATATGCCCAACCGTGAGCTAAGGAATATTCCTTAGAATCCTTTATGCTTGTAATAGCTAGAGCCAATACCTAATAAATAGGTAAAGGCGTTCGCTATCACAAGATTAATTAAACGATATACTATATCATTTAATTAATGGATAATGAATTCACTATCGCCACTTCCAACCTTACAGGTCAGAACGTGCCACGTTCATTCATTATTTTCAGAAGGTTCTTCATAAGAACAATGCCATAATCTCTCATTAGCAGTTCTTTTACTTGTTATATGAAGACCTTCTTTCTCCAACAAACTTAGGTTTCTTTGAATTAAACCTCCAAGTTGTGTTGGAGTTAACAAAATATTTGTTTTAGATAAGATATCTGATATCGTATAATCAAAATCCTTCTTAGTAACTGCATATTTTATAAATAATAATAGATTATAATCAGTTTCATCATCAGTATTTTCATCTATAACGCTAAATGTTTGATTTTCATTTCTTTTCAAATTTAATTCTAATCTACTAAAATCTCTACCTTTATAATCTAAAGTTAGTTTATTACAATTATTTTTTGATTCTTTTAATTTCATAATTCCAGATGCGTCAGCAGTTAGTCCGACACTACCCATAATTCCATTACTTTTATTTAAGTGATGTGTAACAAATAATGTACAGTTATATTTTCTACATATTTCTTTAAACTTTTTAAATACAACATTATTTATTTCTTGATAATCATTTTGATTATAGTCACTATCAAATTTAATGTCTTTAAACATATCAATTATTACGAATAAAGGTTCTTTATCAAAGGTTAATTCATGAATATCTCTTTCAATATCTCTGATATAAAAATCTGGAATATCATCTATATCTATAATGTGTAATTTATCTACATTAGGTTTCAAATTCATTAATTTAAATCGGTCTTGTAATTGATTTATATCGCCCTCTGTGGTAATATATAAGACATGAGAGGGATTTACTTTGAATCCTAAAAAATCTTCTCCAGTAGTAAGAGAGAAGGCAAGTTGCTGAGCAAACATTGACTTGCCAACCTTAGGATGAGATACAAGTAGATAAACTCCATTTGATATCATTAGGTTTTCGACGATGATATCTTTTTTTATGCTTTTATTTAATTCATTTATCTGTTTCAATTTGTATCTCCTTTCTTACATGTTTTTAATTAATTGTTTACTAGAAACTCTAGATTCTAAATAAGGAATATCTATATCAAAGAATGCTACAACTTCTTTTGTTGGAACAACAGACTTTGGAATAAGATAACCTTGTTTTTCTAATTTATCTTTTATTTTCTTTTTAGCTTTTAGTGCAGAATTCCTACCTAGATGTCCTAACTTCATAATATCTTCTAGGGTGCACCATTGCTTAGCTATTAATTTTAATGTTTCTTCTGCAGACATATTATTTTCCTCCCTTCGTATTAATTTTTTTGTGGTGATACAAAAACGTAATATGTATCATCTAATGAATTATAGATAATATATTTTTTCTTTCTTAATTCTCTAAATGCTAGAGCAACATCTTTTCTACTATCATTACTAAGAGAGTAAAGATCAGTATTTTCAAGTTCATCATTAGTTCTAACTAATAATGAATTAAGCATACCAGTTGCTCCAATAGATAAATCTTTAGGAATTATATAATCATTTATATTATCTTTCTTAAATAATCTCATATTCTTAACCTCCTTCCTTTGTAATGTCCGATATTAAGGACAATTTAAATATAACACTGTCCGAAAACATTGTCAATACAATTTGACCGAAAAACTAGACATTTAAATAAAAACGTGGTAAAATTAAATTGTTGAGAGAAAAAAGGGGAGAAAGAAGTGTTATTATGAACTCAGAAGAACTTAAAAATTTAATTGAATCTGCAAGAGAGGCAAAAGGTATTTCACAAAGAGAACTTGCTAAATTAACAGGTATTAGTAGAAGTACTTTAAATGATTTAATTAATGGTAAAATAAAAAAAGTAGATATTGATGATCTACGTAAAATTGCTGAAACTTTAGATATGTCATTACAGAAACTATTAAAGGTTGCAGGATATGATGAAATGCTTTTCTATTTTTCTAAGGATAAATATGCAAATAAATCTAGTAAAGATTTAAAAGACTTAATTGAACAATATAAAGAATCTGAATTAGAATTACTAGATTTTGATAATGAAAAAAGAAAAAAAGTAAGTGATGCAAGACAAAAATTATTTTACACTATGGAACACTTAAAAATAATGAAAGATAATAAAGATAGTTTATATACAATAGATAAAGCCATTGAAGATATTAAATATGCATTTGACGAATTAGAGGATGCAGAACATAAATACGATTATAGTAAATTACCAAAGAAAAACTAGGGAGATGATATTATGGACATAATTAAGTTCAATTTAGATGAACTTGAAAATCAAAATACAGGTTTTTCATACTATTTATTAGGAAGAAGTTATGATTTAGAAGAAAATGGTGCTATCCAAGATTATACAAAAGCATTAGAATATTATTTAAAGGGTTTAAATATTGATTATCCATTATGTATTTATTCTTTAGGTATTTCTTACGAATTAGGATTAGGAGAAATATTATCAATAGATAAAAATAAATCAAAAGAACTTCTAAACAATGCATATCCTAAGATTATTAAATTAATAAATAATCCTAACATTTCTGATACAGAAAGAATCTATGCAAAATTTGTAACTGGTGCTTATTATTATTTTGGACTTGGTAATATAGAAAAAGATTATAACAAAGCATTTCAGATTATTAAAGAATGTGCTGATAAAGGTCATATTGCCGCAATTTATGATTTGGGTGCTAATTTTTATTTTAATGGTAATGGAACGGATATTAATTATGACTTGGCAGATTATTATTTGAATCTTGCAAAAGAAAATGGTTTAAAAAGAGCAATGGATTTATGTAAATCAAGAAGTAAAATTAAGAAAAAATCGGAGAGGGATAATAATGAATAAAAAAATTGAAAATGCTATAAAATATTATAAGTTATGTACTAAACTAAAGGATACAATTAGGACAGGTCCTATTGTTTGGAATGCAAAAAGAGAAAGAATCGAAAGTGTTGCAGAACACATATACGGAGTTCAAATGTTAGCGATATCAATTTATTATCAATTGGGATACAAATTAGATATTATGAAAGTTATTTATATGTTGGCAGTTCATGAACTTGAAGAAATAGAAATTGGCGATTTAGCATTCTTTGAAACTACAAGAGAAGAAAAACTTATTAAAGGTAAGAAAGCAACAGATTATATATTAAAGGATTTGCTTGGAAAAGATGAAATATCAGCATTATTAGATGAGTATAATGAAAGAACTACAGAAGAAGCAAAATTTGCTTATCATTGTGATAAATTAGAGTGTGATATTCAAATGAAACTATATGATCAAGAAGGATGTTTTGATTTAAATAATCAGCCTAATAACCCAATTCTTAATAATCCTAATGTTAGAAAAGTATTAGATAGTGAAAAAAATATATCTAATGCATGGATTGAATTTGATAGAAGTAAATATGAAGATGATAAAAACTTTATTGAGATTATCGACTATTTAAAAGAAAACGAAATATAAGTTAGGAGAATCGAAAGATGAATAATAAAGTAGCATTAGTTACTGGTGGAACTAGTGGAATAGGAAAAGAGATAGTAAAAGAATTATTAGATAAAAATTGTAAAGTAATAACTTGTTACCATAATAATGAAATAATAGCTAAAGAAACTGAGAAAGAATTTAATAATGAAAATTTATTAATAATAAAATGTGATGTAAGTAATGAAGAAGAAGTTATTGATATGTTTGATAAAATAAAAACTAAATATGGTAAAATTGATTATTTAGTTAATAATGCTGGAACATTTATAGATAATTTAATTAAAGATTTTGATATAAGTGATTTTAAAAAGGTCTTAGATATCAATTTGTTAGGAAAGGTTATTTGTACTAAACATAGTTATCCGATTATGAATGAAGGTGGTAGTATAGTAAATATTTCATCTCATTTAGGAGTAGTACCTTGTACTGAATCACCTGCATATTGTTCAGCTGCTGCCGGCATTATCACATTTACTAAAGCAACAGCATTAGAATTTTCTGATAAAAAAATTAGAGCTAATTGTATATGCCCTGCATTTACCCCAACACCTTTGTCATTAAGAGGATGGAAACAAGAAGAAATAGATCAAAAATTAAAAGAAACTCCATTAGGAAGATTTGCTACTCCTGAGGATACGGCTAAATTGTGTTTATTTTTATTATCTGATGATTCAAGTTTTATAACTGGTGAAAATATTTGGATTAATGGAGGAAGATTCTAATGAATAATTACATAGTATTACATGGAAGCTTTGGCTCAAAGAATGGAAATTGGTTTCCTTGGTTAAAGAAAGAATTAGAAGAAAGAAATTTGAAAGTTGATGTACCACAAATGCCTGTAGGTGTTGGTAATCAAAATTTTGAAAATTGGTCTAAAATAATGAATGAACTAAATATTAATGCTAATACAACAATAATTGCTCATAGTATTGCTCCAATATTTGTATGTAAATATTTAATAACAAATAAGATAAAAGTAAAAAAATTAATATTTGTATGTGGATTTAATAATTATTTAGGGATAGATAAAGATTTTGATGCAGTAAATGAACCTATGTTTATTGATAACTATAAGGATATTAAAAATTATTGTGATAATATAGTTTGTTATTATTCTGATAATGATCCTTATGTAAAATTTGAAGTTGAACAAGAATTTGCTGATGTTATTTCAAATAGACAATATATTATTGAAGAAGGCGGTCATATAAACGAAGAAAGCGGATATATAACTTTTGAAGAAATATTACAGGAAGTAGGTTAAAGATATGAAAATAGTTACTTGGAACATTGGTGAAGATGAAAGAAATGAAAATGGTAAATTAAATATAAATTCTTATAATTATATAGTAGATTTTATTAAAAAAGAAAATATAGATGTTATTTGCTTACAAGAAGCTATTATAAAATCAGATTATTTACCAAGCATAGCAAAATATATAAATGATAAAACTGATTTAAAATATTCAGTTGAATATGAATTGTCTGATTCTCATATTAACATTGGATGTAAAATGGGGATTGTTATCTGTTCTAGATATGAAATAACTAATTATGAAACATTACTATTAGATAATCCTAACTTAATTTATTCAGTGGATGAAAATACAACTTATTATTCACATGATAAAGGATTTATTATTTCGAATATTCAAGGAATAAATATTATTACAGGTCATTGCTTACCATTTCATGTATTTAAAGAAAATCCATTAGATTATTTAAGTATATTTGAAAAAGCAGATGACAAATTCATAAATGCTTATGATTATAATGATAAATTAGTATTATGTGGAGATTTTAATTATGATGATGTTAATACTATATTTCCAAAAATAATGACTCATTGTAAAGATTTAATAAATGAGTCAACAAGAAAAGATAAACAATTAGATCATTTTATTATAAGTAATAAATTAAATTGTTCTTATAATAAAGTTGTTGATAATATATTTGATCATAAATTAGGAATTTTTGAAATTTATAATTAAATTAGAAATATATATATATAAATTACACTTTTGAAAGTGAGTGATATTGTGAAAGTATTAAGTTTAACTGAACCATATGCAACATTAATAAAAAATGGAAGTAAAACTATTGAAACTAGAAGTTGGAAAACAAATTATAGGGGTAAACTATATATTCATGCAAGTTCAACAAAAATTCCAAAAGAATATAAAAATAATGAAGCATTAATGTCATTAGTTAATTTAAATGAATTAAACTATGGTAATATAATTTGTTCTTGTGAATTAGTAGATTGTATTGAAATGACAGATAAATTTATAGAGGATATAAAGAAAAATAAAAATGAGTATATAACAGGTGTTTATGCTATCGGAAGATATGCGTGGATATTAAAAGATATAAAAGTATTAGATAAACCTATTAAAGCTAAAGGACATTTAGGTATTTGGAATTTTGAATAATTTTTAAATACAATATTAAATTATTAGATAAATTTAGATAAAAATGACACTGTGACACTAAAAATGAGTGTAGGGTACTCACAAACAATGTGTCACTGTGTCATTTTTTTTAAATAAATTAGTTGAATTGATAGAAAAAATTGGTGATTTTTGATATAATATTCTCGTACTTAGGAACAGATAATAGTTTTATTTGGTACATTCAATTCGGTGAAAGTCCGAGGAATCCTTATAATGGGAGTATTAGCATTGCTCATAGCAATAGCTAGGTAAATGATATGGAGTCCTCGTGGTTCGCTTGCAGACAAGCTGCAGCTCACCTACGAGTACTTACCATACATGACGTAAATTGCCAAACGTATGGAGATTAATTAAGATTTCAGGTTGCTGCTTTTCCCCTTTGTTTATTAGTTAATATATAAAGGAGGAATGCCTATGAAAAAGAAAAAGAAACAAAAAGTTATTGTTATTACAACAATTCTTGCATTTATTTTTCCAATTATGGTGAAGGTTTTAAATTTAGACTCTGATCAAATGACAACTTGCATAGTGTTTTATGGATTAGTAGTCAATTTGTACTCAAATTTTAATTTTGGGGAAGCCCTTCTAGTGAAGCTGAGTATTATCACTTAATTAATCGTTGATGTATGTTTGGCGTTTTTACGTTAAAGAGGTGAAAAATGAAAATCAAAGTAATAAAGAATAGTGATTCTAAACTATATAATAGAGGAAGCAAAAAATATGTAGCAGATTTATTATCAGATAAAAATAAAAATATAATTTTTACAAAGAATGATTTAAATAATATCATTTATAAATATGATAAGAAAGAAATTATATTTTATGAAAGTAAGAAAACTAAAAAAAGATATAAAAGAGAACCAAAAGATTATACATCTAAAAAATATAGAAAATTTACTGATGTTCCAGAACCTAGAAAGACTGCATTAAAAAAATTAAATAGTTATTTATCTGAATTAAGTATACCTGATTATGTGTTTGCTAAAACTGATGGTGGTTATGTAAAAAATGCTAGACATCATAGAGGAAATACTAATTTTTTGTTAATAGATATAGCGAGTTTTTATCCAAATTGCAAATTTAAAGAAGTTAAACGTTTTTTTATGTCAGGTGGTGGATTTAAAATGAAAAATGATCTTGCACAAAGAATGGCAGAATTAGTAACTGTACCAGAGAAGAGTAATCCAAAAATAAGAGTAATCCCACAAGGATTTCCAACTAGTACATTAATAAGTTTCTTTGCATATAGAAAAATGTTTGCAGAATTAAATAAGATTGCTTTAGAAAATGACTTGGTATTTAGTACCTATGTAGATGATGTAACTTTTTCTACTAATAATGAAAAATTTGATTTCAATTCGATTTTAGAATCTATAGATGGAGTATTAGAAAAATATGGGCATAAAAGAAAAAAAGAAAAGACACAAATTTGTTTATTAAAAGATAGTAAATGCCCGACAATAACTGGTATATGGATAAAAAGACATAAAGTAAGAGCTTCTTCAAAAATGTATAAAAAGTTGATTACTAATTATAGATGGCTTATATCTAATCCTATTATTGATGGTACTAGTTATTTAAATGCTTGGAAACATTTTGTTGTTTTAGATGGATTACTAAACACAATTGATTATATCGAACCAGTTAATAAAATAAAAAGAGATTATATTAGAAATTATTTAAATGAAAATAGAGCAAACTTTATACAAGGATTATCTCCATATACGAAAAAATTTAATAGTAATTATTGGAAATCTAAATTTTATAACGCCTATAAATGTAGTGATTTAGAAAAATTCTATTTATCTAATAAAGATAAGTTAAAGAAAAAAAGAATATAGTTATTTTTTCTAGATACCAAAATCAGATACTAAACGTTTAAAATAAAGTTATTTTTATAAACTTTACTAAATTATGATAAAAGAAAAAGCCTTATTTTATAAGACTTTAACTAATTAATAAATTGTTACGAACTGATAATAATATTTCCCCCTGAAATTCCCCTCGAGAGAGGGGAATACTTTTTTTGTAAGGAATTATTACTAATTTAGATTTTTCTAGACACCATACTAGATACTAAATTATTTTCAATATATTTATAAATATGTTGTATTACTATCTGAAAATAAAAAAGTTGATAGAGAAGTTTTAGAATTAAGTGCTTTATTACATGATATTGCTATGACTGATAGAAGCTTAGATAGAACTAATCATAATGAATATGGTTCAGTTATTGCAGAACAATTACTACGAAAAAATAATTATCCAGAAGATAAAATACAACTAGTGAAAAAATGTATTTTAAATCATAGTAGTAAACGAGCGGATTTTAGAACAACAGAAGAAGAAAGAATATTAGTAGATGCTGATGGTTTATCACATTTTGATTCAATTAACAATTTATATTCTTTAGCACATAATGTCATGGAACTTAATGATAAAGATACAATAAAATTTATCCAAGACAAATTAACCAAAGATTATAATGAAATAAGTGATAATTTGAAATGTTTGATTCAAGAAAAATATGACAGTGTTATGAATATAAAAACAATAGATGAATTGCTAACTATAAGTAAAGAGAAATAATAATTTGTTACAAATATATGATATAATATAATAAAAATAGGAGAATTTTAATTGTATGAAAACGAGAATAGTATTAACTGGTATATTAAGAGATAAAGATTTATTTTTAGTAGTTAAGAGAAATGAAAATGATAATCTGTATCCTGGTTCTTGGGAGTTTCCAGGAGGTCATTTAGAAAAAGGAGAAACATTAAAGGATGGATTAAAAAGAGAACTTGAAGAAGAAATTGGTTTTACTGAAAATTTCAATCCAATTATTACTCATTATTTTGATGAATTAAACGAAAGAAATAACGAATTAATTCATGATTTAGAACTTGATTTTATCATAAATGTTGATAGTTCAAAAATAGATATTAAATTAAGTGATGAACACTCTGATTATAAATGGGTTACAAGAGATTCTGAATATTTAGATGATTTTATAAAAGATAAATTATCAAATATATAAAAAAATAAGGGATTTTGAATTAGCCCTCATACAAATTTTGTACGGAAGTACAAATTCAGTGCTACCTGGACGAAAATGTAACTCCTAAATATAAGTTTAAAGTACTATCTAAAATTTAGGTAGTGCTTTCTTTTTCATGAAATTTTTAATTTTTAATAGATTGTTTTTTACAATTTTACGATTATATTCTAGAATATAAAAATATATAAGTGTTTACTTAGGATTAATCTCCTACAAGAAATTTGATATCTGTTTTAAAAAAACTAAAATACCACATTCAATTGATTTTCGTAGTAAATTATTAAAATCTTATTAAATGTTTATAATATATAATTATTATGATATATTATATGTACTGATAAGAAGGTGAAGTATATGGATAATACCAAAAATTTAAGTTCTTTAAGATCTATGATGAATATATCAGAAATGGTTCCATATTTAAAGCAAAAAAATATAAAATTTAATTTAATTTCTGAAGATGATGCGGAAGCATATTTAAAATATAATAATAATTATTATAATGTAACTGCATATAAACACAATTTCCCAAAATATCCATCTCCTGCTGGAAAATATGAAGGACTATATCAAGATTTAGATTTTGCATATTTAAAAGATATGGCAATTATTGATTATAGAATCAGATTACTATTATTTAAAATGATAATTGATATTGAACATTATTTAAAAATAAAAATATTAAATACAATAGAAGAAATCGAAGATGAGGATGGATATAGAATAGTTAATTTGTATTTGGAAAAAGATTTCAATGATGAAAAGTTTCCTAAAAGAGTTCATAATAGTATTTTTAAAAAAGTAGGTAATGAATATTATCAAAAAATATTTTCTAAATATGATGTTGATAAAGATAAAAAGTTAGAAAATATACCAATATGGGAATTCCTTGAAATTATTACATTTGGCGAATTGGTTAATTTCTATGATTTTTACACTAAGAAATATAATTTAGTGGATGAAAATAGAGATGTATATATATTAAGAGATATTGTGAAATTAAGAAATGCTGTTGCACATAATACATGCATATTAAGTGAATTAAATAAGAAAGATAATACTTATCCAGCATCATATAAAATTGTACAATATTTAAAAGATTGTAATATAGGGAAAGCAACAAGAAATAATAAGCTTCGTAATTCAAGAATTAGACAAATTACATATACACTTTATATGTTTAATGAAATAGTAACAAGTGATGGTATAAAAGAAAATGTAAATAAAGAAATAAATAAATTATTTTTTGATAGAATAATTTTACATAAAGAATATTATAATAATAATGAACTATTAAAATCAATATATTCATATTTCAAAAATATAATTGAAAAAAATTATGTGAATGTTGATAAATAGTTTGACATAAAAATATATTTTATGATATATTGTTTATGCAAGAAAAAAACGTTAAATCGTTTTTGCAAGGGCACTATCTAACGGTGGAGCCCTATTTTTATGCACAAAATTAAATCTTCTAGATACCAAAATCAGAACTAAATACAAAAAAAGTTATTTTTATAAAATTTAATAAATTATTACAAACTGATATAAATATTTCCCATAAAGACGGACAAAAGTCCGTCACTTTTTTATATTTTAATTAACATAGTGAAGTGATTATATATGAAAAGAATTAGAAACTTAAGAGAAAACAAAAGTTTAAGTCAAAATAAAGTAGTAGAAATATTAAATTATTCACAAACAACTGATTCAAAATAGAAAAAAATCTAAATATATCTGTTGCTTTTTTAATTAAGTTTACAATATGTATTAATGATTTAAATGGACTTGCTGATGAAAAAAGCATTATAAAAAATCCCATAGATTAACTAAATAAAATTACTATATAGTAGGATGTAATCTACTATTTTTATTTTATATTTGATGTTATAATTATATATATCAACAAGTGATAAGTGGCAATTATAAAGGAGTATGTATGAAAAATAATAAAGCTAATATAAATAATATAGTGGGTATCATATGATCTATTGTACAAATAATAATAAGTATTATATGTATGATATATAATATTGTTTCAGGCGGAAATTATATAATATGGATTTTAATATTAGGCTCTGGTTTATGTATATTATTTTCTAATATAGATTCACAAAATAAAAAATAATACAAATTATAAATTTATTGTTTAGGAGAATCAATTATGAATAATAAAAATGAAACAATAACTAAAACAGTTAAAACCGGTATTACTTTTGGAAGTGCATTAGCAATGGTAATTAGTTATGTTAATTGGCATTCAGTAGGCTGGGCAATTATTCACGGATTAATGAGTTGGCTGTATGTTATTTATTATATAATTAGATATTAAGTTGCAATTTATTAAAGTTAAACTAGAATTATTTTTAATAATTAAACCAGCAGTATGTGTAAAAAAGATAAGATAATTGATAATATTATTCTTGAAACGAGGGATAATTATGAATCAAGAAAAAATTGGAAAGTTTATTGCTCAAAAAAGAAAATTAAAAAAATTAACGCAAGAACAACTCGCTGAAAAACTTGGTGTCAGTACCAATGCAGTTAGTAAATGGGAACGAGGATTGTGTTTAATGGATATGTCATTGTTAAAGCCGATAAGTAAAATACTAGATGTTACTATAAACGAAATCCTTTCAGGTGAAGAAATAAATAAGGAAGATATAATTAGTAAAACAGATGAAAATATTGTCAATCTTACGGAACTCTATGATTTAAAATCATCAAAAATTGGAGTAGATGTATTTACTATTGTTACATTAATCTTATTAATTTATTATGGAAAAAAAGATATGAATTGTTTAGGATTTGCCATGATTTGGTTTGTATATCGTATGACATATAGTTATAATAAATATAAATACACAAGAGATAAAAAGGAAATAAGAGCATCTGTTTTCTATTGTATTTTCTTTATATTGACGACAATAGTTTTTTTTAAACAAACACTTTAATTAACTATAAATGACAATTTATGGAGATGATTATGTTGAATAAATATATTCAAGCAACAGGAATATGGTTTTTAATTATTCCACTAGCAATTATAAATGGTGGATTAAGAGAAAATATATTGATTAAATTAGGAGATATTGCATTACCATTAAGTGGAATTATTCTAAGTATATGTATATTTGTGGTAGCATACTTGTTAATACCAAAAATAAAAAATTGTAAACAAACAGATTATTTTATCTTTGGAATAATTTGGTTTATTTTAACGAATCTATTTGATTTATTTATGTATATTAGTGAATGTAGAGGAATCAAAGATTTATTAGGTTCGTATAACTTTTTAACGGGTAATTTATGGATTTTAGTTGTCATTACCACATTTGTATCTCCAATAGTAGTATCAAGAATAAAAAATAAGAAAGGTGGAATAGAAAATGTATAAAACAGCTGTTATAGAATATTCTCCAAAAGCAGATGAAATGGCCAAAAAAATAGAGAAAAAAGCCAATGAAATGTTACAAGATGGTTATGAACTAGTTACTATGTCAATTACAGGAACAGCAAAAGCAATTTTAGTATTTAAAAAGGATTAAAATAGGGTTGTATAAATTAATGAAAAGGAGTAAGAAAATAATGAAAAAAACCTTACCCGTGATAGTACTTACAATATTATCGTTGTTAATAACATTTTTTCTATTTGAAATAATGAGTTGGTATGATTTTGGTAGCCCTATAACAAGAGTAGTATTATTTAGAATAATTATATGCTTTGTTATTATATTTACTATTTTATTAGGACTAATGTTATTAGTAAAAAAAAATAAAGAATAAATAATGTTAGGTAATAATTTTTTTAACACTAAAAATATAATTTAGTGTTTTTTCTTGAAATAAAGAGTAAAAAGAATTAAACTAATAAGCATTAAAATGGTATATAACAAAAAATTATCAATTTGTGAAATATAAAAGGAGAATAAAATGGAATTCATTAATCAATATATAACAACAATAAAAAAGAATACTTATAAGCTCACTTATTCTAGCGAAGATATAGAAAGATTAAAAGAATATATCATTTTATTAAAAAACTCATATCATAATCCTTTAACAATAGATGACCTATATCTAATTCGTATTACAAAGGAAAAATACCTCCCTAAAAATATGACTTACTTTCCTCTAGATTATAGAAATTGTCTTCGATATATTGATAATCCCTTTAAATATATTATTGGTTGGACAGAACATAAAATAGGTGACTATGAAAATATGGATTTAGGAGGACCTGTTGAAGAAGGTGCATTTGGAAATAATAAACTAGCAACTTATTATTACAGATATACCAAGCATTTTTCCATTAACGGATTAGCATCAAATATCTATAATTTTTTAGGACCAAAACATATTTTTGATGATGGAGATTTTATCATACTAGAGCCATTAAAAAACAAAATAGAAGATCCTAGGTTAGTGATACTAAATCCAGTAGATACTTTTTTTGATTTGCACGAAAAAGAGATGAAAATAGGAGAAGATGCAATTTTTATAATAAAAGACTCAGTATACCAGAAATTAGATTCTAGTACTCTAAAAAAATTAGGAGATAGAAAAGTGTATCTTTTTGATAATGAGGCATCAGCCGCAACAGATATCGTTTTATTATCTCTAGGTATACTACCACAACACTCTATCGATCAATCGAAGTTAATATCAGAAAGTTATTTTACAGATAAAAGCATAATAGATGACGAAGCCTATTTAAGACGTTTTCAAGACTTAATAGAAGAAACAAGCCAAAATTATTTACACCAATCGTATCAAAATCCCCCTGTAGAAATCACAGAAGAAAGAATAAAAAATTTTAAAGAAATGGTAGAAGTACCAGGAATATTACATTCGGAAACTCCATATTTCAAAGAAGAACAAGAAAAAAATGAACAATCAGAAATAAAAACATACCAAGAATACATGTTTGGATTAATTCCGTTAATAGATAAGGTACCTGAAGAAACCATAAGAAAGATAGTATCGACTATAGAATTTGATGTAAAAGAAAAAAATCATTTACCAATTGTGCAAACTTTTTTTGAAACATATCAAGAGTATGAAAAAGAATTATTAAATATTATGTTAGAATTATCTTATCCAAATTTTCAAAAATATACAGAAGAATTTAATCAAAAGAAGCTAAAAAAGATAGATAAAAATAGAATTGGCTAAAATATATAAATAATCATGAAAAAAGTATAGATTTAAGTGACAAATGTAATGATGCCACCTATCAGAATATTGACAAATGAGTAATTAGGTAATGTTTTTTTGATTTTAAAAAAGTCTATAGTATAATAAAAAAATTAAAGGTGATAGTATGACAAAATTAGAACAAGATTTACAACTTGCTTATGCATTGATAGAAGAAAAAGAAAAATATGTGGAGTATTACTGGCAGTTTTATAGACTTTGGCCTTTCACAACAATCAACATGAAAGAATACTTAAATCCATATGATTTAGAAAATAAAAAATGTACAACAATACAAGGAAGCTCTGATCATATATTAGAACTTTTTCTAAAAAAACCTAAAAAAATAATAGGAGTAGACACAAATCCATTAACTGGACATTATGGTAATTTAAAACTAGCATCTTTTGCAGTTTTAAAAAATCCAAAAGAATATTTAGATTTTTTTAGATGGCATGACTATCCTAGTTTTGTAAAAATAATTATAAAGTACTTGATAAAGATATATTTCAAGAAATATCAAAATATTTATCCGGAGATAGTAAATCATTCTGGGAAGAATTATTTAAAAAATATGAACCAGTAAAAATACGAACAAATTTATTTAAAGATACCGACGAAGAAAATAATCAAGCCCTATATCAAGCATTAAACTATTTGTCAGTAGAAAATTATAACTATATTGTAAATAATAGAGAAAAAATGAACTTTAGTTTTAAAAATGTAGATATCAGAAATTTTACAGAGTCAGTAGAAGAAGAACAGGATTTTATAACTTTATCTAATCTTATTATTTATGCACATTGTATGTATCCTAATGATACTCTGCAAAGCTACAAAGGATTAATAGAAAATTTATCACAAAGATTAAGTAAAAAGGGTAAAATCATAGCAGGATATCTCTATGATATTGAAAATGAAGATGATGATAGAAAAATCTACAAACAAGTATTAAGAGATAAAGCATTTCAAGAACCAGAATATTCATATCAATATGTAAAAAGAATGAGAGATTTACATTGCAATCAAGACTCAACAAATCATGATGCTACTTTAATATATACCAAAAATAACAAATAAATTTTTAGTAAAGAAAAAGAATAAAAGAATAAAGGAATCTTTTTAATCACCTCTTTTATTCTTTTTCTTTTTAAGCTATAATAAAAAATAGGTGATACTATGAGTGATAAACTACCAACAAGAGAAGAATATCGAAAAAGAAAAAAGAAAAAATTAAGATTTCGAAAATGGGTAATTGTAGTTTTTTTTATCTTCTTTCTAAGCATATTATCAGTTGGTAGTATTGGAATTTATTTTTGGTTAAATGATAATAATGAGATTGATAAAATACAAGAAAAAGTAGTTGATGATACAAAGGTAAAAGAAAAAGAAGATAATGATAATACAGAACAAATAAATCCTCCAGAAGATAAAGCGGATGATTACTGGGATTATATTAAGATGAATCTACTAGAAGTTGATTTTAATGATTTATTAGCCAAAAATTCGGATACAGTAGGATGGATTCAAGTACAAGGAACAAATATTAATTATCCCATTGTACAAACAACTAACAATGACTACTACTTAAATCATGCTTTCGATAAAACAGAAAATAAAGCAGGTTGGGTCTATATGGATTATCGAAATAATGCTGTGGATTTTAATCAAAATACAATTATTTATGCTCATAGTCGTTATAATGGAACCATGTTTGGAAGCTTAAAAAATATATTAAACAGTTCTTGGTATACCAATAAAGAAAATCATATTATAAGATTATCAACACCAACGGAAAACACAATGTGGCAAGTTTTTAGTGTCTATACTATCCCAAAAGAGAGTTACTATATTACACCTAGTTTTCCAACTGATGAAAGTTACCAAGAATTTTTAAATACCATTAAAGAACGAAGTGAAGTGGACTTTTCGGGAACAGTAAGTACAGGAGATAAAGTGTTAACACTGTCAACCTGTAAAGACAATTTTGGCAACAGAATCGTTATGCACGCTAAGTTAATCAAAAAAGAGACCAGAAATTAGTAGAAAAAAATGTGTAATTTATGTAAAAAAAAGTAAACTTCTATGATATACTAAATATAACGATAGGAGACCTATCTGAAAAATTGGAAAGGAAGGAAGAGAAAAATGAGAAGTTTAAAGAAAATCATGATGATGGTTCTAGTTGGTGCATTTGCATTTGTACCAATGGTTAGCGTTGATGCTGCAGAAACGGATATTAAACAAGTTAGTACTGGTGAAGAATTTTTGGCAGCTATTAAAGATGAAAATGTTACAAATATTGAATTAACAGACGATATTGAAATCACAGAAAGAGGAGTAATCACAACAACAAAAAATATTAATGGTAATGGACACAAGATTACTTATACGGGTAGTTTCAAAAATGGTGGAGATAACACTACCTGGGGAAGTGATACATCAAATGGTGATGGTATCTACGTAATTTTAGCTTGGCACACAGATGTTACATTAAGCAACATTACACTAACTGGTGGTAACGTTGGTCTTAGTACAAATGGTGCAAATGTAACATTAGAAGGAACAATTGATGTTAGTGGAAATGGATTTGGAGGAATTGA
The DNA here is from genome assembly GCA_944332295.1 of uncultured Bacilli bacterium. GTDB lineage: Bacteria > Bacillota_I > Bacilli_A > RF39 > UBA660 > Faecimonas. The sequence continues at coordinate 184,827 of CALVJR010000001.1, forward strand.
AGTAACAGATGGACAAGATGACCCAAGACTACCTTCATTAACAATTAATGGAACAATCGTAAATACAACTGAGACTGATTTAACTCCTACATTATGGACTGATGGACTTACAGATGAAGAAGTTGCAACAGTAAATATTGAATACAATGGTGTACAAGTTGCTGCTTATGAAAATGTAAAAGGACAAGTTCAATTATTCTTAAAAGCAGAAAACACTCCAGAAGGTCAAAATTATGATGCTCTTGACGCTAACGATTATAAACCAGCACCAACAGAAGAACCAGATGAACCAACTACTCCTCCAACAGAACAAGACAGAGTAGAAGATAATACTGAAAATCCTGAAACAAGTGATGGAATCTTATTACTTAGTCTATTAGCAATCGTTGGAGTTACTGGAACAGCATTAACTTACAGAAGATTACATAATTAATAACAAAAGTACTGCATAAGCAGTGCTTTTTTTTGCCATAATTTATAAAGAATAAAATAAACAGAAAAAAAGAAACTAAAAATATTCAGATGATAACTTAAATGTTATAAAAAAGAACAACGAATTGTTAGAAACAGATGATTTTGTTCTGTCTAGGAAGAAAGATATGGTATAATATTATACAGGTAAAGGCAGGAGAAAGTTATGACTAGAAAAAAAATAGAATATGAAAATGAAGATTTTTTAACAAATCAAATTATTACATATATAGGAAATAAAAGATCTTTATTAGAATTTATTGGAGAAGCGATAGAATTAATAAAAAATAAAGAAAAAAAGGAAAAATTAAATATTGTAGATATTTTCTCAGGATCAGGAATTGTAGCTAGATATTTAAAAAGATATGCAAATACATTAATTACTAACGACCTAGAAAGTTATTCTCTAACTATTAATAAATGCTATTTATCAAATAAAAGTGAATTAAATATGGATCAATTAGTAAGTTATTATAATTTATTACAAGAAAAACTAAATGAAAAACTAGAACCAGGTTTTATCTCTAAATTATATGCCCCAAAAGACTCAAATAATATAAAAGAAGGGGAAAGAGTCTTTTTTACAACACGTAATGCAGAATATATTGATACTTGTAGAAAAATAATAGAAAGCTTTCCAGAAGAAGTAAAACCATATTTTATTGCACCTTTATTATCAGAAGTATCAATAAAAAATAACACAGCGGGAGTATTTAAAGGTTTTTATAAAAATAAAAAAGGAAAAGGTCAATTCGGCGGAGAAGGTCAAAATGCTCTAAGTCGTATTACTGCCGATATTAATATTCCTTTCCCTATATTTAGTAATTATGAATGTAAAGTAATCAATTATCAAAAAGATGCAAATACTCTAGCAAAAGAATTAAAGGATATAGATGTAGTATACATGGATCCGCCTTATAATCAACATCCTTATGGCTCAAACTATTTTATGTTAAATGTAGTAAATGATTATAAAGAACCAAAAAAAATCAGTAAAGTATCAGGAATACCAGATAATTGGAATCGTTCCAACTACAATAAACGAAAAGAAGCATTAACAGCTATGGAAGACCTATGTAAAAACTTAAATGCCAAATATTTGTTAATTTCCTATAACTCAGATGGTTTCATTACCAAAAAAGAAATGACGGATATGTTAAAGAAAATAGGAAAAGTAACTGTCTTAGAAAAAAAGTATAATGTGTATAGAGCATCAAGAAATCTAAAAGATAGGTCACTTTATGTAAAAGAATATTTATTTATAGTAGAAAAGTAGGCGATGGTATGGATGTAAAAAAAATAATTGAAATTATTAATAAAGAAGGAAGACAAGGTCCCAAAGATTTAAAGAGTGAAGAAGTATATAACTGGGTCAAGAAACAATTAAAGATATCATATGACGATTATAAAAAGATTTTAGAAAGTAACGCAATAGATGATAGTAAAAGAAATGAAAATAGAAATGCTTTCTTTGTAATAGACAAACATGGTAAATATCAATTATTTAAATCCAATGAAGAAGAAATTAGAAAATATTTATGTTACATTGTAAGAGAAAATGAAAAAATTACATCAGCAGAAGTAAGAAAAAAATTTAAATTAATCTACCAAGAATATACAATTGTTGATTTAATGGACCAAAAAAATCTATCTTCAAAACAAGATATTATAGACCAGACTATCAGAAATATTTTAGTATCTAATTATGACAGAAAAAATAATAAAATTCTTTTTAATAGAACAGAAACACCCCCTTATAAATACACTTTAACAAAAGAAGGATACCGTCTAGCAGAAGAAGTAGATATCTTACTACAAAATCATAAAAATGAAGAAATACAAACAGAACACGAATTAGATGGACTAGACAGTATAGAGATAAATAAGGGTATAGGATATTATACAGAAGAAGAACTACAAAAGATGTTTGAAGAAAATAAAAATTTTGACTTTTATACAGCATATGATGTATCTTATCATGAAAAAGGTAGAATCCCTACTGATCCAAAATTAAAAACAACAAGATTCTATCAAGTAAAATGTTGCTGTGAAAGTGATAGAAGTCATAAAACATTTAAAACATCAATATTTCCAAACTTCTTAGAAGGACACCATTTAGTACCAATATCAGCTCAAAGAAACTTTCCATCAATTAACTTAGACTGCATTCAAAATATTGTGGCACTATGTCCTAACTGTCATAGTAAAATTCATTTTGGAACAAGAGAAGAAAAGAAAGAAGTATTTGATAAAATAGTACAGTCTAGAAAAGAAGATTTAGAAAAAATAGGATTTACAGAACCAATATTAAAAGTAATCTTTGATATCTATTATTAAAAATAAAAGGAGCAAGTATGAGTTTAATAAATAAATTAGTATTAGGAATTTATAATAATCAATTAAAAGATGTGGATAACAAACAACAAAATATGACCTGGGATAACGAAGTAGCAATCGAAGAAAATATTCCATATCAAGAAGGAAATGATAATCTATATACATATGACTACATATATGCCAAAAAAGAAGAAAATCCTCAATCTTTACCATTAATAATTAATATTCACGGAGGTGCTTTCTGTGGAGGAGATAAATCTGTAAATAAATATTATGGAGCTTTTTTAGCAAAGTATCATTATCAGGTAACAACACTAAATTATCATTACGCACCAGAAGGCAATCTAAAAAAACAAGTACAAGATTGCTTAGCAGCAATTACTAAAATTGTTGAAAATTATCAAAAAGAAGAGTTCTTTTTAACAGGAGACTCATCTGGATCTGTTTTAGTATTACTAATTAGTCTACTTTGGAAAAATGAAGAAATGAGAAAATCTTATGGAGTAGAAGTACCAAATGTTAGAATAAAAACACTAGGATTAACTGGAACACAAGCAGGAATTGATATGTTTCCTCCATTTATGAAACCATTTAACAAGGAAAATAGAAGATTAATATTAACAGGGTGTGAGGAAATAGAAAAATATACCAATATAAAAGAATTATGGACTAATGATATGCCTGCAGTTTTTATAATGAGTGCAGAAGAAGATGTTTGTTACCCTAATTGCCAAGACTTTGACCAATTCTTAACAGAAAAAAATCATCCTCATCAAAGTTTCTACTGTAAAAAGAAAGAAGAAGGAAAACTATACCATTGCTTTAATGTAATAAGACCAGATCTCAATTGTAGCAAAAGAATGAATGAAGCAATGATAAACTACTTTAATAATATAAAGTAAGGGATAAATATGCCAAAAATAAGTATAATAGTACCGGTATTTAATTCAGAACAAGAAATAAAAGATTGTCTCGACTCATTAGTAGACCAAACAGAAAAAGATTTAGAAATTATTGTAATAGATGATAAATCAACAGACCACAGCCTAGAAATTATAGAATCATATGCTAAAAACTATTCTAATATTAGGGTATATAGAAATGAAGAAAATAAAGGTGTAAGTGATTCAAGAAATTTAGGTATTGCCCTGGCAACTGGAGAATACATCACATTTGTAGACAGTGATGACTATGTTAATACTACAATGTATGAAGAATTATATGAAGTAGCCAAAATGTATAACAAGCCAGAATTAATAACAACCGGAATCGTATTTGTAAAAGGAAACGAATATAGAACAAAAGACTTAAGTTACTTAGGAAAATCATCTCCTAAAGTAATACATCCGATAGATAACGAAGAAGCAATATATGCAGAAAGTCCAACCACCTGTAATAAATTATTTAGAAAAGATACAGTAAAAGACTATAAATTTTTAAAAAATTGTCTCTGGGAAGATATTGCCTTTAGCTTTACTAGATTTTTAGAAGCAGATACCGTAATAGAAGTACCAACTCCAAATTATTTTTATAGAAGAGATATAACAAATGGATTATCCTCTAAGAATTACCAAGAAAATGATAAAATAACGGATATTTTTAAAGTAGCAGATGAACTAGAAGAAGAATTAAAGAAAAAAGGAAAGTATGATTATTTTAAAGAACAAGTAAAACTACTACAAATAGCAATATGTCTACAAAGAGTAGACGAATTAAAATGCTGGGATATAGAAGAAGAAAAGAAAAACCAAGTAAAGGAAAATATGTTTGCAACTATCTATCAAAAGTATGGAGACTTAGAAGGAGTAGATGAGGTTACTCTACAATGTAAAGCAAGTTTTAATACAATAGAAGAGTATAGTAATTTTCTAGAAACAAAGAAGAAAACAGTAACTAGAAAATAAAAATCTACAAAAATAAAAACCAAACATAGTATAAAATTGACATTTTAGTAAAAAATGATATAATAAACACCAATAAAAAGGGAATATGGTTATGGAAAAATAAAAACAAGAAAGTAAGTGGACAGAACAATTAGAAGAGCAAGTGATTATAAAGAAAACTAACAGAAATGTGTTTTGAACGTACAGAAGAATTTATAGAACAAGGAAATATCATTTACCAAACTAGCACACAAGAGTTACAACAACAAACAAAAATAAAAGTTTGCTCTAGATTGTATGTTGCAACGATAAAAAACAAAGTATTAACCAAAAGATGAGGAGACTGAAAAATGAATAGAAACTTAGATGTCTGGGCAATTCAAAAATATCCGAATGAATTATATACTGCCTTAGAAAATGTAAAAACTGATACAGGAGATTTAATTCTTTTTACTAATTTAGAATGTGATTTTGAATTAAATGGTCAAACAGTAAAAAGAAGTTTTGATACCTCGCTTTATTATGATGCTGGAAATGGTAATGATGCACTAATATTATTAATGAAAGCTGGTATTGCAACAGCAGACCAAATAAGAGAATATCTAGAAAAAAAACAATTAAGGTATCATGAAGTATCATTGGCCAAAGATTTTAATAATGCATACAAAGAAGAAAAAGACGATGAAAATATTCCGGAAATTTGGTTTGCAAGAGAAGAATATGTCTTAAGAGATGCCCTAAATGATAGCATAGAGCAAGGAAATATTACATGTGATTATTACCCTTTATTGCAAGGATTTCTAAGTCTAAACTACAGTGCCAATTCTAATCTTTCTAGTTACAGTGTTGATGGAAGAAAGATATTAGGAGTAATTACCTTAGAAGACAAAATGATTTTATTGATTAATAATGGTAATGACGAGCGAAATATAAGTCCATTTCAAGCACACAAAATTATGGAGGAATTAGGAGTCTCTGTGAATGTTCTTTCTGATAGGGAATTTAATATTGAAAAACCTTATCAAGGAAAAATGATAGAGAAAAAATAAATCATGAATGAAATTGAAAGACTAGCCCAAATCATTAAAGATTCATCTAATACTGTGTTTTTTGGAGGAGCAGGAGTATCAACAGAAAGTGGTCTAAAAGATTTTAGAAGCAAAGATGGCCTATATCATGAAAAATATAAATATCCTCCAGAAGAAATTTTATCTCATCATTTCTTTTTAGAAAATACCCAAGAATTTTATAAGTTTTATAGAGATAAAATGAATAGTCTAAATTATAAACCTAACATTACTCATCATGTTTTAGCAAAACTAGAAGAAAAAGGACTATTAAAAGCAATTATTACTCAAAATATCGACGGATTTCATCAAATGGCTGGTTCAAAAAATGTATTAGAACTACATGGCTCTGTACTCAGAAATCATTGTATAAAGTGTCACAATTTTTATGCTGCAGAGTATATTTTTTCATCTAAAGATATTCCAAAATGTAGTTGCGGAGGAATAATAAAACCAGAGGTAGTACTATATGAAGAACCATTAGACGATGAAATATTAAAAAAAGCAATAAAAGAAATATCTGCGGCAGATACTTTAATTATAGGAGGAACATCTTTAAATGTTTATCCTGCAGCAGGTCTAATTAATTACTTCCAAGGCAAAAATTTAGTATTAATTAATAAAGAAAAAACAGCCTATGATATTAAATGTAACTTAGTGATTCATGATAGTATTGGAAAAGTAATGGAAAAAATAAACATGGATTTTTAGTAAATGAAATTTGACTTTTACGAAAAAGTATAATAAAATTAAAAAGCAAGCGAGGAGATATAAACAATTATGTGAGCTATCTCGGGATAAAACCTACACGAACAAAGCAGTAAGTACGGAGTCGCTAAGCAATAGCAGTAGACTTTGTGCTTTTTTATTTTGCAAAGCATAAAGTAAAATAAAGGAGAGAGAAAAAATGCAAAAAAATTTACAAACAGATACTGGTATAGATTTGGTGAATAGCCAACCATTATCATATGACTATATGGCATCTAAATATAAGGATTATAAAGAAGGAATAGTGCCAATAGAAAAGTTAAATGAAAAAGAAAAAAAAGAAGTAGAAACATTGAAAATATTAGAAAAATTAGGGTATTCTTTGACAGAAACAGGAACATATTTTTATAAAGATGTCATTGTAAAAGCTATAGAACAATTACAAGAAGCTACTTTGGAAGAAAATTATCGAGAGTTAATAATTGCTATCAACAATGACTATTCACAATTCTACTTTGATATTGCAAGAAATAACTATGATGTAGGGCTAAAAACATTTCACAGTTGTATTAATATATCTTTTCAAACGACATCGCGAGTTAATAAAGAATTACAAAGAAAAATTGGTTTAGATGAATATAATATGAATTATAAACAAGAAGCATTATTGATTGCTAATCACATAATAGAAAATCAACCAAGAAAAGAAAAGGAAAGCATGAAAAAGAAAGTAATAAGTTATTGATAATACTTAAAATTAGAAAAGCCAAAAAATAATTTGTGCTTTTTTTCTTAAAAAGGAAGTAAGTATGATATACTAAAAATAGAAAAGTAAAGCAGAAGAAAAAATTGATATTAATATTAAAATATGGTGACAAATATGTAAAACTGCGAATTCTATAATCTTAGGGTTTACATTAAAAGAAAACATCTACTATCATGATAATATTAGGGAATCATTAAGGGTAAATAAAAACAAGCAACTTCTAAAAGGAGAGAGATATGAACAATATTGATGATTTTTATAATTCAATTTTAAATATTAGACTACAGCAAAATGAAAAGACAAAAGAATTAATACAAAGAATAACTAAAAATGCAGTAGAGGAAGTGAAAAAGGTAACTCCAGATTTAGATGGATTTTGCAAGTTTTTAGCAAGCGAAATACAAGGAAAACTAGACCAAAATGGAATCAGAAACTACTGGATAGATTTAAATGAATTAATTAACGTAGATCATGTAGTGTTAATTGCAGAATATCGAACAGCAATAGGGATGCAACGTCTACTAATTGATCCTAGCTTTCAACAGTTTACAAAACAAGAAAATAAAAAATTAATAAAATTAAATGACTGGCCAAGTGAGAAAATAGAAGATAAAAATATGGTCACAGATTTACTAGAAACAGGCATCACAGAACTAGATGAAAAAAGGTGGACTGACTACTTACAGGGATTTACAGAAAATAGTCAAAATATCACTCTAGATAATTTACTAAAAGGGAAGTTAAAAAGGGAGGAACAAGGAAATGATAGAAAAAGAAAATAAAATTATCTATGAAATGAATGGAGAAGAAATAGGTGTAGTAAAATATGAAAAAATAGATGAAAACACGATAGATATTTATCATACTTATGTAGCTCCAGATTATCAAGGAAGGCATATTGCAGGAGATTTAATGGAATACTTATTTAAGAAACTACAAAAGGAAAAGATAAAAGCAACAGCCAGTTGTTCTTATGCAAAACATTGGATGGAAAAACATCCAGAATATAATGACAATTTTATATAAAATAAAGGTAAAAGGAATTCGACTAAAAAGAATATGAAACTTCAAAGGAAAGTAAAAATACTTTTCTTTTTTTATGAAAACAAATTGACAAGCGTACAACAATACGCATATAATTAAATTGTAGAAAGGAGCAACAAAGCATGGAAGTAAATAATCCCAAGTATGAGCATCAAGGCATCCATGTAATAGCATCTATTTTCACCATCGATAAGGGTAAGTTAAAGATTTTGTTAGTAAAAAGAAAAAACAATCCTTATCAAGGTCTCTGGGCTTTAACTGGGGGAGCACTTTATAATGATGAAGATTTAGAAGAAGGACTAAAACGAGAAATTTATGAAAAGACAGGACTAGAAAATATTGAAGTAAAATTAGCAAACGTCTTTGGTAAAAAGAATCGATCACCAGTAATGAGAATGGTTGCTGTAACATACATAGGAATAATCGATGCTAGTAAAGTTGAAATTGCAAAATCGACACTGAAAACTAGTAATGCCGAATGGTTTAGTATTGATGAAGTTCCGCATCTTGCCTATGATCATAACGAAATCATTACGGATGCCATCAAAAAACTAAAAGAAGAAATTTTAAAAACTGACTTATTAAAAGTATTTTTCCCGAACGGCTTTACTTTACCAGAATTACAAAAAGTCTATGAAAGCATTCTAGAAAAAAAACTAGACAGGAGAAACTTTAGAAAAAAAATACTAAATATGGATATGATTATTCCAACAGAAGAAGAAAAGATATTTGAAGGGAAGAAAAAAGCTAAAATTTATAAGTTTAAAGAAAAAGAGGAATAAAATGAAAGAAAAATTAACATTTTATTATGGAAGTATGGAAGGTGGAAAAACAACAAGAATATTTCAAATGCTATACGTATTAGAAAAGAATAATCAACAAGTATTAGTTATAAAATCTGCTAAAGATACCAAGGGAGAAGAGGCAATTATCAATCGCCAAGAGGAACGAAGAAAGGTAGATATCCTACTGCAACCGGGAGAAACATTATTATCAGGAGAAAACTTAGAAAAAATCTTTAATTGCAATCACATTATAGTAGATGAAGCACAATTTCTAGATTCAAAACAAGTAGAAGAACTATGGCAAATTAATAAAAGAATGAATATTGGAGTTACTTGTTTTGGATTAAGAGGTAACTTTAAAACAAATTATTTTGAAGGAACCGCAAGATTGTTTGCTATGGCAGATGAAGTAAAAATGATTGAAACAAATGCACTATGTGCCTGCGGTTCCGAAGCAGTATTTAATGCAAGATTAGTAGATGGTAAATTTACTATGGAAGGAGAAGATATCGAAATCGATGGAGAAAATAGTCGTGTAAAATATGTCCCACTTTGTGGAGAATGTTTTTATAACAAAGTATATATTAGAAGGAGAAAAAATAAATGTCCAGACAAATAAAAAAAATTGCCTTAACCGGAGGTCCTTGTGCCGGGAAAACAACAGCTATTCAAGAAATAGAAAAAGAATTTACGGAAAAAGGGTATTTAGTATTAATTGTTCCAGAAGCAGCAACTATATTAATTAATAGTGGAGTAAGACCCTTTGGAGAGTTTGCAATTAATACCATAGAATTTCAAAAACAAGTAATAAAACTACAATTAACATTAGAAAGTATCGCAGATGAAGTTGCAAATCAAAGTAATAAACCAGTAATTATTTTATGTGACAGAGGAGTATTAGATGATAAAGCCTATGTAACAAAAAAAGAATGGCAACAATTACTAAAAGAATTTAAAGTAAAAGAGTTAGACCTTATGAATCGTTACAACCTAACTCTTCATCTAAGAACTGCAGCCCTAGGAAAAGAAGAGTTTTATACCTTAGACAATAATACAGCAAGAACAGAAACCATAGAAGAAGCAAGACAAAAGGATAAGAAAACACTAGAAGGCTGGCTTGGTCATGAAAACTTAAAAATTATTGGTAATGAAACATCATTTAATGAGAAAATAAATCAAGTAATAAGAGAAATTTACGACACACTAGCAAAACCATATCCAACCCAGATTCAAAGAAAATATCTAATAGAAAAAATAGATCTTTCTAAGATAGAAGAGATAAAACTAGTAAAATTATCCATAGAACAATACATGATAGAAAGCGGAAATATTGAATACATCTATAGAAAAACGGGAAAAGAAGAAGAGGAAAAATACACACTAATTACCAAAATAGATACTGATATTAACAATGAAAGAATCACAACAAGAAGACTAATTAGTGAAGAAGAGTATTATGGAAATTTATCAAAAGAAAAACCAGTCCAAAAAACTAGGTACTGTTTCGAATACAAAAATCAGTATTTTAGATTAGACATTTTTGAAAATGGACTACAAATGTTAGAAATAGAACCATCATCGAATAAAAGAGAAATCACACTTCCAAATTTTATAAAAGTAGAAAAAGAAGTAACAGATGATAAAGAATACAGAAATAGTTCTATATATAAAAAGTTAAATAAAGAAACATCAAAAACCTATCAAAAAGTATAGTCTAGAAAAACATAGAAAAAAGTAGTATAATGATACAAGTAACCTAAAGAAAGGGAAGATAAAATGGAAAGATTTGACTCAGCAAAAAAAGCCGGTGTTTTAGGAATTGTTGGTAATATTATTCTCTTGCTATTAAAAGGAACAATTGGTATCATAACTCAAAGTCAAGCAATGATTGCTGATGCTACGAATAGTGCTGGTGATATTTTTTCATCACTAATGACATTAATTGGTAATAAAATAGCTTCCAAACCTTCAGATGAAGACCATAATCTAGGCCACGGAAAGGCAGAATATATTTATTCTTTATTAATCAGTATAGCCATGATTGTAATGGGATTAACTGTCGCAACAGATTCAATCAATGCATTAATAAAAAGAGAAGAATTTACATTTTCTATCTGGTTAGTAATTATTTGTATCATAACAATAATAACAAAACTAGCATTATATCTTTATACTAGAAATATTGCTAAGAAATATAATAACTTACTAATGAAAGCAAACTGTAAAGACCATAGAAATGACTGTATTGTAACAGCAGTAAACTTAATTGCTATTATATTAGGTAGTTTTGGAATCTACTTTGTAGATGGAGTAGTAGGTATTGCAATATCAATTTGGATTATCATAACAGGAATCGGTATATTTAAAGAAAGTTATGATGTATTAATGGATAAATCCATAGATAACAAAACAAAAGAAAAAGTATATGATATTGTAAAAGAACATGACATAGTACAAGGAATGAAAGACTTTCATTCAGCACCAGTCGGGTATCAATATCAAATATTTTTTACAATCGAAGTAGATGGTAATCTAAAGACTTTTGAAAGTCATAAAATTGCGAATCACTTAGAAAAAGAAATAACGAAAAAGATACCAGAAATCTTTTTAACTGTCATTCATGTAGATCCAATTCATATTAATAATAAGAAAAAATAAAAGGCAGAAAATGCCTTTTTATTGTGAAATTTAAGTAAAAACTATACCAAACAAAAATAAAAAAAGATATAATATTATAGAAAAGGAGCTTATGCAGTATGGATCAAGAACAAATTGGAAAATTTATTTTGAACCTGAGAAAACAAAATAACTTGACTCAGAAAGAATTTGCAGATAGACTACACGTTACTGCACAAGCAGTATCCAAATGGGAAAACGGAAGAGGAATACCAGATATTGAAATATTACAAAAAATGAGTAAAGAATTTAATGTAGATATAGATAGTATTTTAACCGGAAAAAAAGAAAAAACTAAATTATCTAAATGGCATATCATAACACTTGTTTTTCTAGGAGTCGTTCTATGTTTTTCTATCTATGTTTTCTTATCACCAAAAGATTATAATTTTAGTGATGTAAAAGCAGTAAGTACAAAGTTTGATGTAAATGGAGTAGCCGCTTACTCTAAAGACAAAAACTCTATTTACATATCAAAAATAGAATACTTAGATGGAGAAGAAGATAAAAAATATATTGGTATGGAATGTATTCTCTATGAAAGTCATAATAATCTAGAAGAAAAAGTATCTCAATGTGGTTCTTTAAAAGAAGAAAAACAAACACCAAAGACATTATCTGAGTTGTTAACAGAAACTGAATTTAAAGTAGAAAACTTTAGTTGTACGAACCGTAATATGAAAAACAGCAACTTATATATTAGTATTAATTTATTAGATACAGATAATAAACTAACAACATATAAAGTACCATTAAAATTAACAGGAACTTGTAACTAAACGCATCGTTTACTAAATTAAACGCTACGTTTATTTTTTTTATTTAGAATTTAGGTTAAAATAATAGCAAGGAGTGAAAGTATGACAAAGAAAAAACAAAGTAAGAAAAAAAGTATAACAAAGAAAATAATATTACTAGTTGTTGCTATTGTATTTATAGCTATCATAGTAACATTATTAGTATTAAATAATGTATCAACAGAAAGAAAATTACTTGCAGTAAGTGATAGTCTAATAACAAAACAAGAAAAGCTAGAGAAAAAGTTTACAAGTAAAGGATATACATTAGAAAGTCCTAATGTTATTGTAGATCCTTATGACAATTCACCATTAACTGCGTTAGTAATTTTCGAAACAAAAGATAGTGTTGCTCCAAAAATCACCATAAAAGGGAAAGATAAATTAACAACTTATACTCATGAATTTGAAAAAGAAACTACACACTACTTACCAATTTATGGATTATATCCAGGAAAAGAAAATACGATAGTAATCGAATGTGGAGATGAAAAACAAGAATTAAAAATAAAAACCGAACAATTACCAGAAGATTTCATTTTACCTACATCAGTAGAAAAAGAGGAAAGTAAATTAACAAATGACTTATATTTTTTTACACCATCAAGTGGTGGATACACTTGTGCTTATGATGTAAATGGTGATGTAAGATGGTACTTAACCAATGCTGCAACTTGGAAAATAGATAGATTAAAAAACGGACACTTATTAGTAAGTACAGAACGTTTAGTAAATCAACCATACTATTTAACCGGATTATATGAGATGGATATGTTAGGAAAAATATATGTAGAATATAGCTTACCTGGAGGATATCATCATGATTATTATGAAATGCCAAATGGTAATATTTTAGTAGCTAGTGACGATTTTGCTAGTGGCGAAGGAACAGTAGAAGACTATATTGTAGAACTAGATAGAAAGACTGGAAATATTGTAAAAGAAATTAATCTAAAAGATATCTTAAACACAGAAGATGGAAAAAGTGAAAACTGGGTAGAATATGACTGGTTTCATAATAATTCTGTTTGGTATGACGAAAAGACTAATTCAATTACTTTATCAGGTAGACATCAAGATGCTGTAATTAATATTGACTATGAAACAGAAAAACTAAATTGGATTATAGGAGACCCTACCAACTGGAGTGAAGAATATCAAAAATATTTCTTTAAACCAGTAGGTAAAGATTTTGAGTGGCAATGGAGTCAACATGCCGCAATGATTACCCCAGAAGGATATGTATTTATCTTTGACAATGGAAATAATAAGTCAAAAGAAAAAGCGGAATATGTATCTGCAGAAGATAGTTATTCTAGAGGAGTAATGTATAAAATCGATACAGATAAAATGACAATAGAGCAAGTCTTCGAGTATGGTAAAGAAAGAGGCAGTGAATTTTATTCTCCTTATATTTCTGATGTAGACTATATAGACAAAGACCATTATATAATTCATTCTGGAGGAATCGTTTATGTAGATGGTAAAAATTCAAATCAACCTGCAGGGTTAGGTGGAGCAGATAAACTAGTAAGTGACACAGTAGAATTATTAAACGATGAAGTAATTTTTGAAATAAAATTACCAACCAATAATTATCGTGTAGAAAAAATGCCATTATATGGAACAGATAACTTTGAATTAGGAAAAAGAGAGAAAAAAGGAAGTCTAGGAGAAACCAAAGTAGACACTACAAGATTTGGCTTTATAACAAATGCTAAAGACATAGATAAAGAATATAAATCTCATGAGATTAGTATTACAAATGAAGAAGATCGTCTAGAAATAAAAGGAAGATTTAAAAGAGGAGTAGAAGTAAAAGCCATACTTTACAAAAATGGAATAATAAAAGAATACAATATTCCAATCAGTAAAAAACCATATACGGCAATGTGTGTAGATATCTTTACAGAAGAAGAAAATAAAAATGGTATTATAGTCACAAAATATATAAATAAAGAAAATTTATCTGGTAAATACTCCCTATATTTACAAATTAATGATACAATATATAAGACTGGAAAATATATAGAAGAATAAGGATGATGTAAATGACAAAGAAAAGTGTAATAATATCACTAGTTTCTGCAATAGTAGTATTGACAATTCTAGTAGGAGCAGTATCAACACAAGCATCCTCTAGAACAACAAGGACACTAAAAGAGCAAACAGCAAGTGATATTAAATATAATGATGAAAAAATAAATGTTTACTTTTTCTGGGGAAATGGATGCCAGCATTGTGAAGCATTAATTAGCTACTTAAATACACTTCCTGAAGAATATGATAACTACTTTGATTTATATACCCTAGAGGTATGGTATAATGAAGATAACAGTAAGTTAATGACAGAATTAGGAAAACATCTAGGACAAGAAACAAAAGGAGTTCCATGTTTAATCATTGGAGACCAAGTGTTCATAGGTTTTTCAGAAGAAAATAAAGAAGCAATAAAAGATGCTATAAAAAAAGCATATAACAAGAAAGAACGATATGATGCTTACAAAGACTACAAAGAACAGGTATGAGAAAATCATACCTTTTTATTTTTCCTAAATTTTGTTATACTATTAACTATGAAAGTAGGGACCAATATGCATATTATCAAACACTTTATAACAATAACATCACATAGATTAAAAGTAATGAATATGTGTTTTAGATGTGGATTATACTGGAGAGGCCTAACACATGACTTATCCAAATATTCACCAAAAGAATTCCTAGAAGGTGCAAAATATTATGTAGGAAGTCATTCTCCAATTTCTGAGTGTAAAAAGCAAACTGGAAAAAGTGAAGCTTGGCTACATCATAAAGGAAGAAATCCCCATCATCCAGAATACTGGGTAGATAGTAATAAACCAATAATGATGCCTTATCAATATGTTGTAGAAAGTATTTGTGATAGAATTGCCGCAGGAAAAACTTATAAGAAAGAAAAATTTAACCAAACAGAGCCATTAAAGTATTGGTATAAGAATCTAGGCTTTTCTCTAGTAAATGAAAAAACAGCCGAGTTTTTTGAACATGTATTAACAGATTTATCCATTCATGGAGAAAAGTATATCCTAAATAAAAAATATATGAAGAAAACTTACGAACAAATTTGTGGAACGAAAAAAAGTAGGAAGTAGGAAAGAAATGTTAGAAGAATTATATGAAAAATATGATAAATTACAAAGAAAATATGGAGATAAAAAACTACATTCAATCTATTTCGGAGGAAAAAAAGAAAATCCCAAACTATGCTTTGTCTTTATGAATCCAACCGCTGGAAATACTGCTGCAGAACCTACCTGGGATGGTCCAAGATATCCTTGGTTAGGAACAAAAAATGTATGGAAATTATTTTATAAACTAGACTTAATTGATGAAGAAATCTATGAACAAATACAAAAGAAAAAGAAACAAGATTGGACAAAAGAATTTTGTGAA
>CALVJR010000002.1 GCA_944332295.1 uncultured Bacilli bacterium
CTTGCTACTTTAAAGTTAGGAATTAAAGTTTCTAAATCTTTAACTTGTTCTTTATATACATTAGACATTTTATGTTTGAAATTATCATCTTTGGTATCCCAATATTTTTTATCTCCAAGTTCAATAATAATTTCACAGGCTAAATCATTTTTAGAATTATCACTAATCTTTTTGAAGTAGTTATCTATTTTTCTATCATCTCTAGTTTGTTTAGAATTGTATTCTAATCTTGCTTCTTCAAATTCATCTTTATATAATTTTTGAACATCATTATATAAAGAAGTTGTTCCTCTAACAATTTCAATTAAATGCTGTTTATCATCATATTTCCGATAATTATGTTTATCAACACGAGATAATTGTCTAGCATTTTGAATTGCATTATTTGATAGAGAAGTAGTTCCACTAGCATTAGATTTTGCTCTTGTTCTTGATACATTTTTTCTATTTTTATCACTACCCAAATGTAATGAGTATGCAAGTTCTGACATATATAAATCACATCCTTTCTTTGAACCTATTTTGTTTATGACAAAATATTTAACCCCCTAGGTATTTTGACACGAGTATCAAAATAACCTTGTGGGCTAGGAATTCCCTAGAACCCTTTTGAAACTTATTTCGTAATGTTTTAAAACTACCCGTAATAAAACAAAACTACATAAGTTTATAAAATGCTTTCCCCACTTTCACGAGTAAACTTGCAAAACGTGTTCGCATTTTATTCTTCTATAGAGAGCAATTCCTTTTTAACAGGTTTAACACCAATTTCAATGGGAATTGGCTCTCTCATATAGATAACACTATCGTTTGTTTCATCTGGTATATAATCAAATGCACTATCTATATCTTGCATCCCGAATTCATCAGTTTCACGAATATATATTATTCCATATTTATATTCTTTCATTTTTATATCTGGATCTATCTTAAAATAATCTTCCATTGGGAATATTCTTACAATGGCACGATTATCTTGTAAGAAGTTGAAATAAAAAACTCTATCTTCTACATAATAAGTTGCTTCTTCAAAACCTACATCATAGTATTGTCGGAGTCTCATAATATGCTTTCCAACTTCTTCTTCAGGTAGATAATTACTAAATCTTAATTGACCTACTAGATTACCAAATAAAGTAGGAGTTTTAATATCAATATAACCTGCTTGAACAAGTTCATTACAAGGACGACATATACTTTCTCTAAATCTAACTTCATCAACTATCATAACTTTATTCTTTTCAAGTAGAGTAATTTCATCTACATACTTCATAATTAAGTCTGATTTTTCTTCTCTTGTATAATCTTTCCAAGTTTTAGTTCTTTCTTTATATTCATCTTTTAATTTAACTTTATTAATAAAGTCGATATCTCTTTTTAATAAAATGTCTTGTGGTGTAAATTTTAATTCTTCAGTAATGTTTGTAGTATTAAGTTCACTTTGTATTTTAGAAATTGCTTCATCAACAATTTCCTTTTCAGCATTATATTCTTCTAAATCAAATGCACCAGAGATATATGCCTTTCTAATTCTATCTAGTTTAGCATTTTGTTTATCAAGTTCTTTTTCTAATAGTTCTTTTGGCTCATCAAATTTTTGTTTAATCATAGGCAAGAAGAATTGATTAACAACACTATCATATTCAACTATTTCATTAATAAAGTTTTCAAAATATTCTTCAATAACATTCTCTTTTAGATTAAGTTTACAATCATTACAATAATAGTAATAATAAACATTTCCATTTTTCTTTTTAGTTGCTTTACCACCCATTAAATTATTACATCTAGGACATCTTATTTTTTGTAAGAATAAATAAGTTAAAGTTCTTTGATATGCACGAGAGTTCTTTTTCTTTTGTGCTTGGCAATCTTCCCACATTTCTTTACTAACTAATGGCTCAACAACATTTTCATAATAAGTAGGGTGTTTTGTTCTTTTACCATGAACAAAATCGCCTTTATAAACTTCATTTTCTAATATTGAAGTAATAGTTGAATCTCTCCAATTAGTTTTACCTAATACTTGTTCTTTATTTAGTATATTACTTATTGTTTGATAAGAATTTCCATTATAATATAATTCAAATATTCTAACTACAACATCTTTAGTAGAGTAGTCTATTACAAGTTTCTTATTTTCGTGTTTATAACCTAATGGGGCTTGACTTGGTAAATGTCCTTGTTTAATTGCACCAGCTAAACCAACTTTTGTTCTTTCACTAGTTCTTTCTATTTCATTTTGAGATACTGACATAAGTAAGCGAGATACCATTTTCCCATTAGCATTAGTTGTATTAACTTCATCATTAGCACAATCTATATAAGCATCATTTTCATCAAGAAAAGTCATTAACTTTTCCCAATCAAATATACTTCTTGTTATTCTATCTAATTTAAGAGCTATTATAGTGTTAATTCTTTTAGATTTGATATCTTCCTTTAATCTTTCAAATTCAGGTCTATAATTGCCTGTTTTAGCACTAATTCCAGCGTCTTCATAATAATCAACTATCTCATAACCTTTAAACTTACAAAATATTTCTAATCGTTCTTTTTGTTCTGGTAAACTAAAACCCTCACGTGCTTGATCTTCGGTACTAACTCTTAAATATAGTCCACATAAATTTTTCATACACAACACATCCTTTCTTCAAAAAAAGAGAGACAAAAGTAATAGAAATACATACTACTACCTTTATCTCTCTAACTTTTACAATTAATATAAATTTTCTTTCTTATTACCATAATGCATAACCCCCATTAATACATTTAGGCATATATCTTTCAGTTGCTTTATATAATAATATTTTTGTCTTAAAAAGTCAATAGTTAGCGAAATATCAGGCATTTAGTAGATTTTTAATATAATCTTCAAGTTCCACAAGTTGAATCTTTTTATTTAGACTACCAACATAAATATCAGTAGAATAATTAAATGCTAGAAAAGTAGTATCTTTAACAATAATCTTATGTGGTTCTATGTAAGATAAATTAGTCTTATCAATTTTTCTAATACTACCATTTATAATAGTAGGTTTGATATGACAAAACTCACATATAAATTCTAGTCGCTGTTTAAGATTACTTTCTATTTCTAATTCTTGTGTAATAATCTTAATCACTACAAACACCATCCTTTCTTTTAAGGATGACTTTTTAATAGAACTTCCAAGCAAACACGTGGAGTTCGACAAACAAAAAATCATCTCAATATGAGATGATATCTATCGTAAATGTTCGAAAAGTTCGAACAGAAACGTCACTGGAGCGGATGAGGAGAATCGAACTCCCGTAGTCAGCTTGGAAGGCTGAGGTTCTACCATTAAACTACATCCGCATAAATTGTTTGTTGAACCTCAGCCGTAAGTACTAAAGTTCAGTCTGCTTCATCAGTAGACATTTACAATTATATCAGATATGGTTATATTGTCAATACTTTTTTTTATTTTTTTTGTTTTATATAATTATTGTAGGATGTGATACTATGAAAGTACTTGCTAGTGATTTTGATTTTACCTTGTATGTTGAGGATAAAGAAATAGTTAAAAGGAATATTGCCGCTATTTCTAAATTTATGAAATATGGTAATATATTTTGTATTATTACAGGGAGAAATTATTCTAATATTAAAGTATTATTAAACGAATATAAAATTCCTTATCATTATTTAATATGTCAAGATGGTGTTAAAATATTTGATTCTATGGATTATTGTTTTTCTACGGAATATTTATCTAGAGAAAAGATAGAAAAGATTATTCCAGTTATGGAGAAGTATTCTTTTGAATATTATTTAGATGATGGATATAATGAAACAACTAATATGGATGATTGTGTTAAAGTAGTTGGTATTATTAATGATAGAGAAGAAGATGCTAAAAAGGTAGTAGAAGAGTTAAGAAATTTAGGTTTTTATGCATATCTTAGTACTTATTATATTAATGTTATTGATTCTACTGTTAATAAAAGTGTGGCATTAGAAAAAGTATTAGTTCATGCAGATTGTTATAAAGATGATTTGTATGTGATAGGGGATAGTGTTAACGATTTAGAGATGCTTTCTACTTTTCAGGGTGCTATTATGAAAAATCATAGTACAGAGCTTGATAAATTAAATAAGAAAACATATGATACCTTATATGAATATATTGAAGAATTAGAAAAAAACTAATTCTTTTTTCATATATTTTATTAGGTGATATCGTTTGGGAGATTTTGTTTTTTCATTGATTGAAAACTTTGGTTATTTTGGTATGTTTTTAGGTATGGTTTTGGAAGCTGTTATTATTGTTATTCCAAGTGAAGCTATTTTAGCAACGGGTGGTATTTTAGCCAGTCGTGGTGTTTTTTCTTTTTTTGGAGCTTTTTTAATAGGTCTTGTTGGTAGTGTCTTTTGTGCCATTGTTATTTATTTCATGGGATATTTTGGAGGAAGACCATTTATTAGGAAATTCGGAAAATACTTTTTTATGAAGGAAGAAGATATTGAAAAAAGTGATTCTTGGTTTTTAAGATATGGGATGTTTGGTGCACTGATTGGACGTAATTTTCCTATTATTCGAACTCTTATTTCATTACCTATTGGTATTATGAGAATGTCTTTTTTTAAGTTTTTGATTTTTACTATCATTGGATCTATTCCATGGACTTTTTTATTTGTTTATTTAGGTTATGCTCTTGGTAATAGTTGGATTTATGTTAGTGCTAAAATATCTTGGTTGAAGCTTCCTATTAAGGTTTTACTTGGCTTTATTGTGATATTTTACTTTTATAAGAAGATTACTAAGAAGTTAATCACTCGTGAAAAATAATTTTTAAATACTTTAATATTAGTTATTATATTTTACTTGGTGAATTAATGTATTGTGTGGTAGAATTATTATAGGTAAAGATAAAGTCAGTATGATAAGATGCTTTGTTTTCATTTAAATATTGTTGTAGGTAGGTAGTGAGTATGAAGAAAGTTATTTTACGAATTGAACATTTAAAAAAATCTTTTGGTAATAAAGAGGTCATAAAAAATTTTGATTTAGATGTGTATGAAGGTGAATTTTTAACATTACTTGGTTCTTCCGGATGTGGAAAAACTACTATCTTAAGGGCAATTGCTGGATTAGATTCTGTTTCTGACGGTCATATTTATATCGATGGAAAAGATGTTACTATGTTAGATCCAAAATATCGTGAAGTTAATACTATTTTTCAAAATTATGCATTATTTCCTTTAATGACAGTAGAAGAAAATATTGGATTTGGTTTAAAAATGAAAAAGGTTAATAAACAGGAAATTAAAAAACGTGTACAAGAAATGCTAGAACTTGTTCATTTGCAAGGATATGAGAAACGCAAACCAAAAGAATTGTCAGGAGGAGAGCAGCAAAGAGTTTCGATTGCACGTGGATTAATTAATAATCCTAAAGTATTATTATTGGATGAACCATTATCAGCATTGGATCAAAAACTACGAAAAAGTATGCAATTGGAATTAAAACAATTACAAAAGAAATTAGGTATTACGTTTATTTATGTAACTCATTCACAAGATGAGGCTTTGACTATGAGTGACCGAATTGTTTTATTAAAAGATGGAGTGATTCAACAAGTGGATACTCCAGTAAAAATTTATGAGCATCCTAATAGTTTATATACAGCTCAGTTTTTGGGTGATTCTAATTTATTTCAAGGAATAGTAACTAGAGTCGAAGATAATTATACCTGGGTAAAAGTAGATGATGCTACTTTGAAGATTGTTTCTCATGGTTGGTGTGTAGGTGATGCACTAAATATTCTTTTGCGACCTGAAAATATAAAAATTATTTTAAAGGAAAAAAAAGAAAATACACTTCAAGGTACGATTGTTGACCGGGTTTATGACGGTGCTTCGACCAATTTAACAATTCGAGTTAATAAGAAAAAAATAAATGTCATGTATTTAGGTAATGATAAGTTATATAGTAGAGGACAATCTGTATATATTACATGGGATATCGAAGATACTATTGTACTTAAGAGGGAAGCCTATGAATAGTAAGAAATTGTGGAAATTTTTCTTTATTTGTCCAGTTATTATTTATGTATCTTTATTAATTGCATTACCTTTAATTTATATTCTCTTAATTAGTTTTTTTCAAAGTGATTATTATGGTGGAATGATAAGTACTTTTACAATACAAAATTATATTGATGTATTTGATCAAGTTTATATTAGTGTCTTTTTAAAATCCATCTTTATTGCAGGAATTACTACATTTATTTGTATTTTGATTTCTTATCCTTTCGTTTTAGCAATTTCTCATAAAAAGCCTAGAACACAAAAGATATTAATGACATTGGTTATGGTTCCTTTTTTAACTAATTCATTAATCCGTATGTATGGTTGGTTAGTGTTACTTAGAAAATCTGGAGTTATTAATCAAGTATTAATGGGATTGGGTGTTATACAGGAGCCGCTATCTCTTATGTATAATATGATTGGAATTATTATTGGAATGGTTTATACTTTACTACCGTTTATGATTTTGCCATTGTATAGCTCTGTTAGTACTGTGGATCCTTATTT
Source organism: uncultured Bacilli bacterium (assembly GCA_944332295.1). Taxonomy (GTDB): domain Bacteria; phylum Bacillota_I; class Bacilli_A; order RF39; family UBA660; genus Faecimonas. Next base: position 6,563 of record CALVJR010000002.1, read on the forward strand.
ATTAGAAGCATCTAGCGATTTAGGAGCTTCTAAAATGAAAACCTTTTTTAAAATTATTGTTCCACAAACTTTGCCTGGACTATTTAATGGAAGTTTAATGGTTTTTACTCCTGCATTAGGATATTTCTTTATTGTAGATATTCTTGGCGGTGGAAAAATGATGATTCTAGGAAACTTAATAAAAAATCAGTTCTTAACAGCTCGTAATTGGCCATTTGGTGCTGCTATTTCGATTGTTTTAGTTTTAATTACTTCTCTTGTAATTATTGCTTATCGTAAATTAGGTGGAAAAATGGAAGATTTAGGAGGTGCTTAATGAAAAAAATTGGTGAAAATTTATATCTTGTATTAATATTTGTTTTTTTGTTTTTACCTATTTTGGTATTAATACTATTTTCTTTTAATACTTCTAGTTTAAATATTATATTTGAAGGTTTTACTCTTCATTGGTATTATGATTTGTTTCAGAATAGCACTCTTTTAGAATCTCTTTTTAATACCCTTATTGTAGCAGGTGTGAGTACTGTTGTTTCTACTGTTATTGGTACTATTTCTGCTTATGGATTATATAAGTATTCTTTTAAAGGTAAAAATATTGTTAATGAACTTTTATATATTCCTGTTGTTATACCAGAAATTGTTTTAGGAATATCTTTGTTATCTGTTTATACTTTATTGCAATTGGAATTAGGTTTATTTACTTTAATTTTGGCGCATATTTGTTTTTGTATTCCGTTTGTAATTATTAGTGTTAGATCTGTATTGGAAGGAATTGATTCTCATATTTCGGAAGCTGCAAGTGATTTAGGTGCTAGTAGATTTCAGATATTTACTAAGATTATTATTCCGATGTTAATGCCTGGTATTTTAAGCGGGGCACAACTCGCACTTACTCTTTCTTTGGATGATGTGGTCATTAGTTATTTTACGGCAGGGCCTGGTGCTAATACTTTACCACTTCAAGTATATTCTATGATTAAAACAGGTATTACTCCAGATGTAAATGCTTTGATTACTATTATGTTATGCTTTGTTTTTGTTTTACTTATGGTTTCTACTGTTGTTCAGTTACGGCGTTTAAAGAAAGAGGTAAGTTTATGAGAAATATAATGAAAATAAGTGTTGTATATTGTTTGTTTATGGCTTTTTTGCTATCAGGTTGTTCTAAACAGGATACAAAAGTAGTAAATGTATTGAATTGGTCTTCTTATATTCCTGATTCTGTTATTCGTAGTTTTGAAAAGGAGACTGGAATTCAAGTTAATTATAGTACTTATTCTTCTAATGAAGAATGTTTAGCTAAGGTTTCTTCTGCTAAAAAGGGTACTTATGATTTGATTTTTCCAAGTGATTATATGATTGAAATTATGATTAAAAGGGAAATGTTAGAATTATTAGATCAAACTCAATTACAAAATGTTGGTAATCTTGATACTTTTTATTTAAATCAATCCTTTGATCCTGGAAATAGATATTCTTTACCATTTGTAATGGCTTCTACTGTAATTGCTGTTAATAGGGATTATATTTCTGATGAGATTATATCGTATCAGGATTTACTTAATGAAAAATATTATAATAACATTACATTGATCGATGATCAGAGAATTATTATTGGTATGGCACTACTTGCTAATGGTTATGATATGAATACTACTGATGAAGAGGCATTGGAAGTTGCTAAAGATTGGCTTCTTCAGTTAAAACCTAATATTAAGGCATTCGATAGTGATAGTCCTAAAAACTTTTTGGTTACAGAAGAGGCAGATATTGCAGTGTTATGGAATGCTGAGGCTGCGCTTGCATATCAAGAAAATAATAATATTGAGTTTATTTATCCTAAGGAAGGTAGTGCACTTAGTATGGATAATTTTGCAATTCCTAAAGGAGCAAAACATCAAAGTGAGGCTTATCAATTTATCGATTATATATTACGAGCTGATGTGATGAAAAAAATTATTGAATCTTATCCATATAAAAATGTGAATCAAGCTACTCAAACTTTGCTTGGCACGGATTATTTATATAATATTGCATCTAATATTCCAGCATCTATTATTGAAAGTGGTTTTTATGTTGAAAATATTGGTGAATCTGTTAAATTATATGACAAATTATGGGCAGAAATTAAATAATGGTCTTAAGTAAAATACTGTCATTTTGTGTATAGTAACGGATAAATTTTCTATACATAATGATAAAATGTGTTATACTTTAGATATATAAGGTAAGGAGGTAAGTTATGAAGAAAGATTACGTAGATACAAGTGATTTTTCGAAAGAAGAATTGTTGGATATTGCTAACTTAGGAATTCTTATCAAAAAGAATTTAAAAGCTGGTTATCCATTAAATGTCTTGTATCACAAGTCGCTTGGAATGATATTTGAACAAGCGTCAACAAGAACACGTGTGTCATTTGAAACAGCAATGACACAATTAGGAGGTCATGCTCAATATTTGGCTCCGGGTCAAATTCAATTAGGAAAGCATGAAACTTATTACGATACAGCAAAGGTTTTGTCTCGCCTTGTAGATATTTTAATGGCTCGTGTGCAAAAACATGAATCTATTACAAACTTGGCAAAATATGCTGATATTCCAGTTATTAATGGAATGAGTGATTATAATCATCCAACACAAGAAATGGGAGATTTAACTACAATGTTGGAACATTTACCAGAAGGTAAGCGTTTTGAAGATTGTAAAGTTGTGTTTGTAGGAGATGCTACTCAAGTGTGTGCATCACTTATGATGATTGTTACAAAATTAGGTGGACATTTTGTTCATTTCGGTCCAAAAGGTTTTCAATTAAATGAACATTTTCAAAAAATTGCAGAGGAAAACTGTAAAGTTAGTGGAGGTAGTTTTTTAATTACTGATAATGAGGATGAAGCGATTCCTGGTGCGGATTTTATTTATACTGATGTATGGTATGGATTATATGAATCTGAATTACCTGAGGAAGAGAGAAAAGCAATTTTTTATCCAAAATATCAGGTTGATATGGAAATGATGAATAAAGCAGGAGCTAATGCTAAATTTATGCATTGTTTACCTGCAACACGTGGTGAAGAAGTAACAGATGAAGTTATGGATTCAGATCGTTCTATTGCTTTTGATGAAGCAGAGAATCGTTTGACTTCTATTCGTGCTTTACTTGTTTACTTCATGGGTAAACGTGATGAAACAATTGAAATATGTAAAAGAAATTTAGGAGAGTAAAAGTAGGTATTTTATATGGAAACGAAAAAGAAAAAAAAGTTTAAATTAGTAGATGCCATACTTGCAACTGTATGTATTACGTTAGTTGCTGAAAGTGTTGCACCTACTGCTGCTATCGGAAATTCTCAATATTTCTGGTGGATTTTATTAATTTTAGCATTTTGTTTACCTTATGGATTAATTACAGCAGAGTTAGGTAGTACTTTTAATAGTGAAGGCGGTATGTATGACTGGGTAAAAAAAGCCTTCGGTAAAAAATGGGCAGCTCGTGTTGCTTGGAATTATTGGATTAATTTCCCATTATGGATTGCGTCTTTAGCTGTTGCAGTTACAGATGTTATTGCTAGTATTTTTGGGATTGAATTATCTATTGTATGGTTATTAATTTTACAACTTGGTTATACTTGGGTAGTTTCTCTTTTGGGAACTAAGCGTATTGGTGAGAGTAAATGGATTGTAAATGTTGGAACATTTTTCAAGATTCTATTTATGGTAGGATTAGGTTTGTTAGGTATTTATGTATTTATAGTTACGGGACAAAGTGCTAATCCAATTCAAAGTGTAACTGATTTACTACCTAGTTTAGATTTGGCTGGACTTTCTTTTATTTCAGTTATTATCTTTAATTTCTTAGGATTTGAAGTAGTTGCTACTTATACAGATGATATGGAAAATCCTAAAAGAGAAATTCCTAAAGCATTAATTATAGGTGGTGCTTTAATGGCATTATTCTATATTTTACCTGCTACTGGTATTAATATTGCAATGACTACAGAACAAGCTGAAGTAGCTGGTATTACTGATTCATTTGCAATTTTACTTACACAATTAGGTATGAATGCTGATTTAGTTCGTATTATTGTAATTGTTGTAGGACTTATGTTTATTTATACAATGGTTGCTAATATTGTTTCTTGGTCATTTGGAGTAAACAGTGTGGCAAAATATTCTGCTGATGATGGTGGACTTCCAAAGGTCTTTAGTAAAACAAATAAAGAAGGCGTTCCTTATATGGCATCTATTATGAATGGTGTTGTTGCAACTGTTGTTGTCGTACTTGGAATTATTCTTGGTGTAGTTAGTGAAGAAGCATCTAATTTATTCTGGACATTCTTTAGTTTCAGTTTAGTAACTTTATTAATTAGTTATATTCCATTATTCCCAGCTTTCTTAAAACTTCGTAAGACAGATAAGACAAAGAGATCTTATAAAGTTCCTGGTGGTCCTGCTATGCTTAATATTATTACCTGGGTACCATTTGTATTGTTGATTGCTGGTGTTGTGTTTACATTATTTATTGACTTTACCTGGGCATCTATTCAAGCTAATTTGCCTGTTATTATTGGTGTTATAGTTTCATTTATTATTGAAGAAATTCTTGTAAGTAGAGTAAAGGAAGAAGGTTAAAATATGAAAAGATTAGTTACAACTCCTAAGATAGATGGTTTTAGAATGCCAGGTGAATTTGAACCTCATCGTGGCACATATATGATTTGGCCTGAGAGACCAGATAATTGGCGATTGGGAGCAAAGCCTGCACAACATGTATTTGCTCAAGTTGCTAATACTATTGCAAAATATGAACCAATTACTATGGTAGTATCTTATGAGCAATATGCAAATGCTAGACATATGTTGGATCCAAAAGTTCGTGTTGTTGAAATGAGTAGTAATGATTCTTGGATGAGAGACTGTGGAGCTACTTTTGTTGTTAATGATAAAGGTGACATTCGTGGAGTAGATTGGTATTTTAATGCCTGGGGAGGATTAGTTGATGGACTTTATTTTCCTTGGGATAAGGATGATGCTATTGCACAAAAAATGTGTGAATTAGAGGGCTGTGATAGTTATCGTTTACCTGATTTTATCCTAGAAGGCGGTTCTATTCATGTTGATGGTGAAGGTACTGTTATGGCTTGTGCTGAAACATTACTTCGTCCAGAATCTGGTAGAAATGTACCAAATATGACGAAAGAAGAAATTGAAAAAACTTTATGTGATTATTTAGGTTGTACTAAAGTATTATGGATTCCTGAAGGAATTTATAATGATGAGACTAATGGTCATATTGATAATATTTGTAATTTTGTACGTCCTGGAGAAGTTGTTCTTGCTTGGACAGATGATGAAAGTGATCCTCAATATGAAATTAGTAAGAAGGCTTTAGAATATTTAGAAAGTGAAACTGATGCTAAAGGTAGAAAGATTATTGTACATAAGCTTTATACACCAAAACCAATTCTTATTTCTAAAGAAGAAAGCGAAGGTGTGGATGCAGTAGATGGTACACTTCCTAGACAAGAGGGAGATCGTTTAGCAGCTTCTTATGTTAATTACTATACTGGAAACGGATTTGTTGCATTGCCAGTGTTTAATGATCCTCATGATCAAAAAGCAATCGACTTACTTCAATCATTATATCCGGATCGTGTAATTGAACCTATTTATGCTAGAGAAATTTTATTAGGCGGTGGAAATATCCATTGTATTACACAACAAGTTCCTAGAGGAGACGCTAAATAATAGTGCTTTAAGAAGAGTTTACATACTCTTCTTTTTTTTACACTTTTCTAATATGCTTATTGTTATTTTGTTTGCTGACCTTTTAATAAATATGATAAAATAAAGATAGGATATAATATGTAGAGTAAGAGGAGTGTAAATATGAAAAAAAGAATTGTAATAGCGTTAGGTGGGAATGCTTTAGGTAATAGTCCTGAAGAACAGTTAAGACTTGTTCAGAGTACTGCTAAAACTATTGTTGATTTAGCCGATGATTATGATATTGTTGTAACTCATGGAAATGGTCCACAAGTGGGAATGATTAATATGGCTATGGAGGTTGCTCATGATGAAGTTAATAGTCCTGATGTTCCTTTTGCAGAATGTGGAGCAATGAGTCAAGGTTATATTGGTTATCATTTGCAACAATCAATACAAGAGGAATTGTATAAACGACATATGAGAAAAAATTGTGCTACTGTTTTGACTCAAGTAATTGTCGATAAAAATGATCCTGCATTTTCTAATCCTACAAAACCAATTGGTAGTTTTTATACGAAAGAAGAAGCTGAACAGTTATCTAAAGAGAGAGGATATATATTTAAAGAAGATGCTGGTAGAGGGTATCGTAGAGTTGTTGCTTCTCCAGCACCAAAGAAAATTGTTGAAACTAAAACTATAAAGTTACTTTTACAAAATAAGAATATTGTTATTGCTGGTGGTGGAGGAGGAATTCCTGTTATTTCTTATTATCGTCGATTAAAAGGTGTAGATGCAGTTATTGATAAAGATAAAACTAGTGCTAAAATAGCTATTGATATCAAGGCAGATATTTTCTTAATTTTAACTGCAGTAGAAAAAGTATGTATTAATTATAATACTGAAAATGAGCAGGCATTAGATTCTTTAACTCCTAGTTTGGCTAGAAAGTATATTAGTACAGGTGAATTTAAACCTGGTAGTATGTTGCCTAAAATAGAAGCATGTTTGCAATTTGTTGAACATAATAGAAGAGGTGCTGTTGCGATAATTACTTCACTTGACAAAGCTAAACAAGCGTTAGAAGGAAAGACTGGAACAGTTATTGGTAGATAACAATTTTTAATAGTAAATTAGTTTGATGAGGAATATAGTTTATTTAATTATGCTATATTTCTTTTTGCTGTAAAAAATAACATAATGTGTATAATATGTTGATAAGGAGGATTTTATAATGTCTATTGTTAAAAAATTGTCTTTGTATGCAACTATTAGTACTTTAGGAATGTCTACTTTTGTTGGATGTGGTCATTCGGAGGATACTAATCAAGAAGAAGTTATTGCAGAAGAGAGTAGTAAGGAGCAGGAAGATGTTACGGAGATAAAGTATTTTGATGTTAGGGAGCATGTGTTTTATCAATCTGATGTTATATTTTATAGTAGTGGAAATATTTCAATTCCAGAAGGTTATGCTATTATTGATATAGATACTATTAGTCATGATAAAAAGGCGGATGAATATATTGTTTGGTTTCAAAATGAAGTTCCTGTAGAAGCTAAAGGCATTAAGGGCGAATTTGATGATGAATATTATTATGGAGAACCTGGGACTCCTGTATTAGAGAAATCAGAAGAAGCTGTTCAGAAGGTAAAATAAAAATATTAGAAAAGTCTAGTATTTTTTTTTATTGTGTGATATAATTGGGAGCGACGTAAGAAGAGGTGTGAAGTATGAATAAAAGAAATGTAGCAATTATTGCGCATGTAGACCATGGAAAGACAACATTAGTAGATGGTATTTTGAAACATTCTGGAATGTTTCGTGATAATGAGGATGTTTCTAATGTATCAATGGATTCTAATGCGTTAGAAAAAGAACGTGGTATTACGATTTTGGCAAAGACAACAGCTTTAGATTATAAAGGTGTACGTATCAATATCTTAGATACTCCAGGACATGCTGACTTTGGTGGAGAAGTTGAGCGTATTATGAATATGGTTGATGGAGTTATTTTAGTTGTTGATGCTTATGAAGGTGCTATGCCACAAACTCGTTTTGTATTAAAGAAAGCATTTGAAGCTCATGTTAAACCTATTGTTGTTGTTAATAAAGTAGATAAACCTAGTGCTAGATGTAAGCAAGTAGTTGATGAAGTATTAGATTTATTTATTGAATTAGGTGCAGATGATAGTCAACTTGATTTTAAGGTTATTTATGCGTCTGCTTTAAATGGTACATGTTCTTATAGCGATGATTTAAGTACACAAACAGAAGGTTTTGGAGAAATTCTTGATACCATTTTAGAAGAGATTCCTGAACCAGCAGGAGATAGTTCTAAACCATTACAATTTCAACCTGCATTACTTGATTATAATGAGTTTGTTGGTAGAATTGGTATTGGTCGTGTACATAATGGTAAGATTAAAACAGGTGAGATGGTAACTTGTTGTCGTTTGGATGGCTCTACAAAACAGTTTAGAATCCAAAAATTATTTGGTTTCTATGGATATAGACGTGTTGAGATAGAGCAAGCAGAAGCAGGAGATATTGTTGCAGTTGCTGGTCTTGCTGATATTTCAGTAGGTGAGACATTATGTAATCCTAGTGATATTTTACCATTACCTTTATTACATATTGATGAACCAACGTTACAAATGACTTTTGGAGCTAATTCTTCTCCTTTTGTAGGTCGTGATGGTAAGATTGTTACTGCTCGTAAGATTGAAGAACGTTTGATGAGAGAGACTCAAAGAGATGTTAGTTTAAAAGTAGAACCATTTACTAATGATAGCTTTGTTGTTAGTGGACGTGGTGAATTACATTTAAGTATCTTAATTGAAAATATGCGTCGTGAAGGATTTGAACTTGAAGTTAGTAAACCTAAGGTTATTATTAAAGAAATAGATGGTGTTAAATACGAACCATATGAAGAATTACAAATCGATGTTCCAGATGATTCTGTTGGTGCTGTTATTGAGCAATTAGGATTACGTGGTGCAAAAATGGATAATATGACAAATATTAATGGTCAGACTCGTCTTTTATATACGATTCCTTCTCGTGGATTAATTGGATTTTCTACTGATTTTATGACTCTTACTAAAGGTTATGGTATTATGTCTCATAGCTTTAAAGAGTATATGCCATATGAAAATGTAGATGTAGGTGAGAGAAAACTTGGTGTTTTAGTATCTATGGAAAATGGTTCTTCTACTGCTTACTCTATTGGAAATTTGGAAGATCGTGGTGTTATGTTTATCGAACCAGGTACTGAAGTTTATGAAGGTATGATTGTTGGTGAATGTAATCGCGATAATGATTTAGCAGTTAATGTTGTTAAAGGAAAGCAATTAACTAATACTCGTGCTGCTGGAAGTGATCATACTGTAGTTTTAAAGCGTCCACGTCCAATTACTTTGGAATATGCACTTGATTATATTAATTCTGATGAATTAGTAGAAGTTACTCCAAACTTTATTCGTCTACGTAAGAGAATACTAAATACGGAAGAACGTAAGAAGTTTGATGCTAGAAATAAAAAAAGTAATTAAAAAATAACTAGAAATAGTTATTTTTGTTTGCTATTTTTTATGATTTCTACTATAATGATAATAGTAGAGGGTGATGATTAATGGCTCGTAGAAGAAAATCTAAAGAAGAGCTTGAAGAATTGACAAGAACACAAGTATTAAATTTAAAAGAATTAGAGAAGGCTGCTAATTTTGAGAAGAAAACTAGTCAGAAACCAGCAGCTATTTTTGCTATTTTAGGTGCTATTTCTATTTCTTTAGGTATATTTTACCCTAATATTACTACTATGCTTTCTGGTAGAGAAGTAGAGGATAATCCAAGTGTTTCTGAACAACGTCAAGAAGATACATCTAGTGACGTTGGTGTTAATGCTACTGAAGTTCAAGCTAATAGTTTATCTTGCTCTATGAGTCAAGTTAATCCAGAAGATGCTACTTTGGTAACAACTACTTATACTTTTCAATTTCAAGAACTTGGTACTTTAGCAAATTATCAAAAAACTTCTGATATTAAGGTAAGTGCACCAGTTGCACAAACTCCTAGTAGTATTGTTACTCTTGATACTTCAATTACTAATTTAATGCAAACGCCAATAGTAGGATATACTTTAGAAAAAGTACCTACTGCTAGTACAGATCCTACTATTGTAGATGGTTATACTGCTAAATTATCTGTAGATTTTACTACTTTTAATCCAGCGACTTTAACACCACTTCATGCTAGTAATACGTTTGCTAATGTAGAGTTTGTAAATACTGATACGAAAGATATTATTCAACAACGTCTTATGGCGCTTGGATATACTTGTCAATAATAAAAATAGGACATCATTTGATGTCCTTTCTTTTTTTAAATTACAATAAAAAAACTGCGATTAAGCAGCTTTAGCATTTTTTAATAATTCTCTTTTTTCTTTAGTTGACATTCTTACTTTTGTTCCATCAGCAAGTCTTACAATTTGTAAATTTAATTTTTGTCTCTTTTTTGTAGCTCTTAAAGAGTGAGCTCTTAAGTTTTTAACATTTCCTGTTCTATTTGATACGTTAGTTGCCATTATACTTCCTCCTTTGCTCTTTTTCTTTCTGCTTTATAACTTTAACATAAAATAGTGCATAAGTCAAATAAAATTTGTTTGATATATTATCTATTACTAATTATCATACTTATCTTTCTATATTTATGTTAGAATATATATGAGGAGGTTTTATATGTATATACCATTATATAATAAGAGTTATTATTCTCTACTTTCTAGTATGCTTTCTATTGATGATTTAGTATCTTTTGCTGTACATCATAAAATCTCTAGTATGGCACTTACAGATGATTCTATGTATGGTGTGATGGAGTTTATTAAGAAGTGTCGGGAGCATGATATAAAACCTATTATTGGACTTACAGTTAAATTAGAGGAATTTATTGTTGTTTTATATTGTAAGAATTATTTAGGATATCAAAATTTAATAAAGCTTTCTACGATTCAGAATGAAAGAGTTGTTACTGTTAGTGATTTAGAACAATACTCTAGTGATATTGTTTGTGTATTGCCCTTTGAAAGTCGTAGTCATTATTCTTTTTGTAAAAATATATATTCTGACTTATATTTGGGATATCGTAGTAAGAGTGAAGAAAGAGAAGTTTTATTAGAGACTAAAAATGTGTTGTTTTTTCCACTTAATTTATATTTATATAAAACTGATAGTGATTATCTTGGATATTTATATAGAATTCGTGATGGAAAGACGGTTAGTGATGAAGTGGAGTATGATTTGTTAAATCATGAGTTAGAGATTCCTAATTTGTTAGATTATACAGATAATATAGGGCTTATTAATACTCTTAAAATTAGTGATTTATGTAATCTAGAGTTTCCTAAAGCAAAATTGTTACTTCCTATTTATGAATGTAGTGATCCTAGTAAGTATTTATTTGAGCTAGCAAAAGCAGGACTTTCTAGAAGACTTCAAGGAGATATTAGTGATGTTTATCGAAATCGTCTTAGTTATGAACTAAAAATTATTGATTCCATGGGATTTTCTAATTATTTTTTAGTGGTATATGACTTTATTAAATATGCAAAACAGCATGATATCTTAGTTGGTCCTGGAAGAGGTAGTGCTGCAGGTTCTTTGGTTTCTTACTGTTTAGGAATTACTGAGATTGATCCTATAAAATATGATTTGTTATTTGAACGTTTTTTAAATCCAGAACGTAAGACAATGCCTGATATTGATACTGATTTTCCTGATGATAAGAGGGATGAAGTTATCGAGTATGTTGTTTCTAAATATGGAAAGAAAAGGGTTGCTGGTATTGTTACTTTTGGTACTTTAGGTGCTAAACAAGTTATTCGAGATGTTAGTCGGGTTTTAAATATTCCTACTTATAAAGTAGATAGTTTAAGTAAGTTTATTCCTTCTTTTACAAAAGATAAATTAGCAGGTTTTTATCAGAATAATTCTAATTTTAAAGCTAGGATTGATAGTGATTTGTTACTTAGTAAAATGTTTCAGATTGCTTGTCGTTTGGAAGGGTTTCCAAGACACACTTCTTCTCATGCTGCTGGTATTGTTATGTGTCAGAAGGATTTAGATGAAGTATTACCTTTAACTATTAGTGAAGGTATGTATTTGACTAGTTATTCTATGGAATATTTAGAAGAACTTGGACTTTTAAAAATGGACTTTTTAGGACTTAAAAATTTGACTATTATACATAATATTTTAAAGGATATTGAGACTTCATTAGGAGAGAAGGTTAATTTTAATCAAATACCTTTAGATGATTCTGAAGCTCTTCATATATTTGAAGTTGCGAATACGAGTGGAATATTTCAATTTGAATCTACTGGTATGAGAAATTTCTTACGTAATCTTAGACCAAATCAATTTGAAGATATTTTTGCTGCGATTGCTTTGTTTCGACCTGGTCCTGCTGTTAATATTGATTCTTATATTAGAAGAAAGCATGGAGAAGAAGAAATTACTTATTTAGATCCTTGCCTAGAACCAATTTTAAAAAATACGTATGGTATTATTATTTACCAAGAGCAGATTATGCAGGTAGCTAGTCGGTTTGCTGGATATAGTTTGGGAGAAGCTGATATTTTACGTAGAGCGATGAGTAAGAAAAAAGTAGATTTATTAAAGAACGAAGAAGAAAAATTTATTCGTAAAAGTTTAGAACGTGGTCATAATTATGAAGTTTCTAAGAAGATATTTGATTTAATATTAAATTTTGCTGGATATGGATTTAATAGATCGCATTCTGTTGCTTATTCTATTATTGCGTATAAAATGGCTTATTTAAAAAGTCATTATCAGACTATCTTTTTTGCTAATCTTTTAACTAATGTGATTGGAAGTGAGGCAAAAACTCATGAGTATATTATGGAAGCTCGAGCTAATAAATTAGAAATTTTAAAGCCATCTATTAATTTAAGTGATATTAGATATATTGTAAAAGATGGAAAGATAGTTTATCCAATTTCTAATATTAAGTCTATTGGTGTTGTAGTTGCGAATAGTATTATTAAGGCTCGAAGTGATGGTGAGTTTGTTAGTATTTATGATGCATTTAGTCGTCTTTATATTGCTGGTGTTGGCAAGAAAAATTTGGAGACGTTAATCTATGCTGATTGTTTTCATGAATTCTCTTATAATAGAGCAACTCTTATTTATAATTTAGATAGTTTATTTAATTATGCAGAACTTACTAAAGATATTGATCCATCTTTGGTTATGCAACCAGATATTGAAGAAAAAAGTGAATATGAAGCTAGTTTTTTATTAGAAAAAGAAAAAGAAGTTTTTGGTTTTTATTTATCTAGTCATCCTGCTACTATGTATAAAAAAGATCATCCATATACTGTTTTGTTAAATCAAATTTCAAATTATTTTTCAAAAAGTATTGATACTTTGATATTAGTTGATAAAATAAAAGTAATTAATACAAAAAAAGGGGATAAAATGGCATTTATTACTGGTAGTGATGAGACTGGGACAATGGATTTTACTTTTTTCCCAAAAGTATATCGATTATATGAGAATATAGAAAAAGGGGATTTGTTAAAGGTTCGAGGAACTGTTGAGAAGAGATTGGATCAGTTTCAAGTGGTTGTTCAAAAAGTTAAATTTTTAAATGAGAAGGAGGATGTTTATGAGAAGAAAGACTAAAGCTCAGAAGACGTTAATCAAAAACAGGGAATATGTATATAGTGTTGCTTGTGTTTTACTTATTATTGATCAGGTATTGAAATTACTTGTTCGTTCTAAAATTGAATTATTAGATGAGATTGAAGTTATTCCTAGTTTCTTTTCTATTTATCATGTTGAAAATACAGGTGGTGCTTTTAGTCTTTTTAGTGGTGCAACTATAGTTTTAATTATTATTAGTATTTTGGTTCTTGCCTTTTTGCATTATTATGTATTAACTGATGAGGTTATGACGAAATGGAGAATATTTGGTCTTGGTATTGTTATTGGTGGAATTCTAGGTAACTTAATTGATCGCCTTTTATATGGTGCTGTTATTGACTTTTTGTCTTTTGATTTATTTGGCTATGGATTCCCGGTTTTTAATATTGCAGATATTGGTATTACCGTGGGATTTGTGATTTTAGCGATAGGTATTCTTAGGAGGGATGGAAATGAATTCTTGGATCGAAGTAAAAGACGAGATAGAGGAGAGAATTGATTCTTACTTGGCAAAAGAGTTAAATATTTCTAGAAGTAAGGTACAGAAATTGATAAAACAAGGTCTTGTTACTGTTAATGAGAAAGTTATATCTAGTAATTATATTGTTAAAGTAGGGGATTTTATTTCTGTTAATGATGATTTGGATTATGATATTTCTCTTGAGCCTGAAGATATTGAGATTGATGTTGTATATGAAGATTGTGATTTGTTAGTAATTAATAAGGCTAGTGGTATGGTGGTGCATCCAGCTCCAGGACATTATTCACATACTTTAGTAAATGCTCTTTTATATCGTTTTCAGATTTCTGGTGGAGAGAAGAACCGTCCTGGTATTGTTCATCGTCTAGATAAAGATACTAGTGGACTTATGATGGTTGCTAAGAATGAAAAAACGCATGATAAGTTATCTCGTATGATTGCAAATAAAGAAGTTGAAAGACATTATTTAGCTATTGTTGATGGTGTGATTAAGCATGATACGGGAACGATTGATGCTCCTATTGGTAGAGATGCTAATAATCGTCAAAAGATGGCGGTTACTGATGTTCATGGAAAAGAAGCGGTTACGCATTTTCGAGTATTAGAGACATTTTCTAATCATACGTTGGTAGAATGTATTTTGGAGACAGGTAGAACTCATCAGATTCGTGTTCATATGGCATATATTGGACATCCTGTTTCTAATGATCCGTTATATGGAAGAGGAAAATCTACAGAATTTGGTCAAATGTTACATTCTAAAAGTATTAAGTTTAAGCATCCTACGACTGGTAAAGAATTATTTTTTGAAGTTGATCCTCCAAAGGAGTTTTTAGAAAAAATAGAAAAGTTACGAGAAGGTATTTAAATTACATATCGAATGATATGTTTTTTTTATGGATTTTTTTTCTTTTTTCTAATAATACAGTAGGAGGTGATAGTTATCACAAAGTTTTATACTTGTCGTTATGAAAGAGCTTTTAAAGAAGTCTTTATGAATGAGAAAAATAAAGATTTACTGATTTATTTATTAGAAGGAATATTGAAAGTAAAAATAAAGGAGGTAGAATATCTTAATTTAGAACAGAATGTAGATAATGTATCTGTCAAAAGAAAACATTTTGATCTTAATCTAAAAACAGATATTGGAAGAATTCAAGTAGAAGTAAATGCCTCTGATTTAGGGTACGTAAGACCAAGGAACATGTCATATTTGTGTGATGTTTATTCACATCATGTTCTAAAAGGACAAAACTATCGAGAAGATGTAAAAATAATACAAATAAACTTTAGTTATGGCCTAAAAGATACTAAGGCATTAAGGGTCTATTATATTCAGGATGAAGAAGAAAAGAAGTATGTGGAAAATTTTGTCATTTATGAAATCAATATGGAAAAGTATATGAGTTTTTGGTATACTAACAATGTACAAGAAATAGAAAAAAATAAAGAAATAATTATGTTGGATTTAGGACTAGAAGAGTTAAAAACTCTATCAAAAAAGGATAGGATGGTGGAAAAATATATGGACGAGTTAAAAAGAGTAAATGAAGATCCAGATTTTCATGTGTTTATGAGTGCAGAAGAAGATAATCGAAAGATAGAAAACTCTATTAGGGAAGAGATGATAGAAAAGGGTTTGAAGGAAGGGATGGAAAAAGGCTTACAACAAGGATTAGAAGAAGGACTGAAACAGGGGAAAAATGATATGATAGTAGAAATGTTAAAAAATAAAATAGATATGCACATAATAGCTAAGTGTGCTAAGGTAAGTCTTGATGAAATAGAGAAAATAGCAAAAAATGTAAATTAAGGTCTTGTCTTTTTTATTTACATTGTGTAAACTAATAGGTGTCAAGAGGTGAGTTCTTATGGTGAGGACTTGTATAATAAATTTAGAGATTTATTAAGCAGTACTTTTGAGGGATGTTTGTCCTTTCTAAGTGCTGCTTTTTTTTAACAATAAATATTATGTTGAATTTTTTTATAAAATATGATATAATATGCAACAAATTGAGGGGGATAGTTATGAATAATAGTACATTAAATAATATTATTATATTAGCTGAAGATAAAACTTTAAATGGGGATAAATTAAAAAAACTGACAGAGCAAGGATGTAGGCTAGTTAGTGTGATAAACGAAGAGTCATATTCTTTATTTGATACGGTGAAGAAAAAGGCTTTAGTTCCCAAAACTTTTATTACAGGATTAAAAGCGATATATCAGGAAATTCATGATATTAAAAATAGAGAAAAAGTTGTTTCTAGAGTGTTTAATTTTGATTCTAATTTAGTTACAGGTGATTTAGCAACATTTATTGGTTCTAAAACTAGATTTCCATATTTTGTGGATAGTTTTCAATATGATGCTTCTGTTTCTTTAGACCGTATGGATTCTTTAAAATTTGTTTGGGGAGATGTAGATTTACGAAAGTTACATGATTTTAGTCATGTAAAATCTTTAAATGTTGTCATGGGAGATTTTTATGCTTCTACTGCAAAGAATCCAGAAGGGTTACAAAGTTTACAGGTTGTTACAGGTGATATGCATATGGAACAGTTTGAAAATGTAGATTTTTTAAGTCCATCGTTATATGTTGGAGGCGCTATTTATACAAAGAATGGAGTTCATGAGTTAACTTCTTATCAGAAAAGTTATAAAAAGTTATAAGTAATTTACAATTGAATTTCAAAGGGTGTTGATAATTATGGAAAATAAGAAAATAGAAATTGTTGCTAGTTATACAGATACAGTTCCTGGAAAGATTATAAAATTAAGAGCTGCAATGAAATTTTGGAATCGATATTCTGGAGATACCTATTCTCATATTTCTTTGTCTAGAGATAGTAAATTAGGCAATATGATGTCTTTCGCAAGAAAGGAAATTAATAATCCTTTTAATTCTGGTTTAATTAAAGAAGATATTAGAACTGGTATGTTTGCATTAAAACCAAACGTTAGTCGTATTGCTGTTATGGAATTGAAAGTTTCTGAACAACAATATAATAATTTATCATCTTTGATGGATTATTATTGGCAAAATAAAGATAAATATAAATTTAATTTTGCAGGATTAACAACCATGTTAATTTATGGTAAAGGTATTGATATTCCAAATAGTTTTTTCTGTTCTCAATGGGTTGCTACTGTATTACAAGATAGTGGTATTGATATCTTTGATGGAAAAAAACCGAAAGATATTAGACCGTTTGATTTTTATGGTACTTTAAAGGATTCTATTATATATGAGGGTTTGACTGTGGAGTATCCTGAGTATAACCAAGAGTGTGATTATGGTAATCCTACTATATCAGATGATTCTTCTGTACAAAAAATAAAGCGAATTACTCCTTCTACTCCAATAGTTACTAAGGATTCTAAGCTTTGGAGGTAATATTATGCCGGGACCAAAAACGCATGATATTTTTTATAAATCTTTAAAGGGTAAACTAAATAAAAGAACGTTAGATTCTTTTCCTAATTATGATCAATATAATATTTTTGTACAAGGGCATGACTTTTTAATTTATTATGATTTTTATAATAGTAAAGTTCGTGATGCTAATATTGAAAATTCTATTCATCTACAAGAACATAAATTTCAAGAGTTTGTTTATAATTATTTGTATATAGCTAAAGAGTCTGGTGCGTTGGAAAAAGAAGATGTCAGATTATTTATAGGACCAGGTTATGTAATGCATCATTTGCTTGATGCTTATACTCATCCACAGATTATATATTATTCAGGTGATCATACCAGAAATTCGGAAACAAAAATATGGAATCATGGAATTGTAGAAAACTTACTTGATATTTATATGATGCAAATGTATGAAAGTAAAGATGCTAAGACTTATAAAGTATATAAAGATTTTGAGATTGATGAAAACTTAATTAGTCCTGAATTGATTTCAACTATTGATGAAAGTTTAAATGGTACTTATGCTATTAATAAGGGAGGAGAAATGTTTAGGAAATCTTTTAGACAGTTAGCACTTTATATGTGGTTAATGAAATATGATAAATTAGGTATAAAAGCTGTTATTTTTGATGAAGTATTAAATCCTTTTGTAAAATGTTCTAAGGCTTTTTCTTATCATAGAGATTTTAGTGAAGCTTTACCATATTTAAATCTTGAACATGAAAAATGGTTGAATCCGAGTGATGAGACTATTGTATCTAATGCATCATTTATAGATTTATTTGAAAAGGCTTTGGATGATGGTTCGTATATAGTAGATGAATTAGAAAAAATATGTCAAAGTGGTATTATTAATAAAGATGATGTTTATTCATTAATTCCAAATATAAGTTCTGTACATGGATTAGAATGTGAAAGACCTTTTCAATTAAAATATACGAAAAGAGCAAATAATAGATAATTATTATTTGTTTTTATTTTGTTTTGTATTATAATTAAATAAGAGTAGGGTGGTATTTATGGCAAGTATTACAAGTTTGTTTTTTCAAATTGCAAGTATTTTTTATATTGTATTAATTGGAGTTGCTTATTTTTGTAAGAAAAAAGTAGATACTTTAGAAAATCGTATTTATAGTTCTTTAATTATAATCATCTTTATTACTTTAATTCTAGATTGTCTTAGTGTTTCGTTAGGATTAATTTATCCAGATCTTTATGTTACTAATTTATTTGGAAAATTATATTTAATTTCTATTCTCGCTTGGGTATTTGCTTTTACCTATTATATTTTTGTTATATCTTTTCATAAAGACAAAAATAATATTATAATGGATAGAACTTCTAAGACGTATTTATATTTTAAAAAATATTTTCATTTGTTTTTATTACTTTTTGCAATTGCCGGTAGTATTGTTTTTTTAGCGCCTTTAAATGTTTATGGTGATGGCAAGATTATGTATACTTATGGTTCTTCTGCTATTTTAAGTTATTCTTTTGCTGCTGTTTGTATTGTATCCTGGGTAATTTTTATTGTTTTAAATATAAAACGAGTAGGGTTTAAAAAATATATTCCAGTATTCGCGTTTGTTGTGGTAGCAGGTATTGCTGTGGCTATTCAGTCCTCTTTTCCACAATATTTATTAGTTACTGCCGCTGCAACATTTATTACTATTTTAACGTATTTTACTATTGAAAATCCTGATATTAAAATTATTGAACAACTTGAATTAGCTAAAGAACAGGCAGATAAAGCTAATCAGGCTAAAACTGATTTCTTGTCTAGTATGTCTCATGAAATTCGTACACCGCTTAATGCAATTGTTGGTTTTAGTGATTGTATTCGTCATACTGATACTTTAGAAGAAGCTAAAGATAATGCTAAGGATATTGTTAATGCTTCTAATACGTTACTTGAAATTGTTAATGGTATTTTAGATATTTCTAAGATTGAAGCTGGTAAATTAGAGATTGTTAATTCTCCATATGATGCGAAAGAGTTGTTTTCTAGTCTTGCTAAACTTATTAAACCTAGAATGACTGAAAAGGGACTTGATTTTCAAGTATATATTGCGCCTGATTTACCGAGAGTGTTATACGGAGATCATGCTAATATTAAAAAAGTTGTTACTAATATTTTAAGTAATGCCAGTAAATATACAGATAAAGGTTTTGTTCGTTATGAAGTTAATTGTGTTAATAATGGTAATCGTTGTCGTTTGATTATCTCTGTTGAAGACTCTGGACGTGGTATTAAAAAAGAAAATATAGATAAATTATTTACTAAGTTCCAACGTTTAGAGGAGGATCGTAATACTACAATTGAAGGTACAGGACTTGGTCTTGCGATAACAAAACAGTTAGTAGAGTTAATGGGTGGTAAAGTTATTGTTCATACTGTTTATGGAGAGGGTTCTAAGTTTACCATTATTTTAGATCAGCCTATTGAAAAAGAAAGTGCATTACAAAAAGTACAAGGACCAAATTTGACACATTTAGACCTTACTGGTGTTAGAATATTGGTTGTTGATGACAATACTTTGAATTTAAAAGTGTCTACGAAACTATTTGAAAGATATCATGCTACGATAGAGTGTGTGGATAGTGGATTTCGTTGTCTTGAAAAAATACAAGCTGGAGAAAAGTATGATATCATTTTGCTTGATGATATGATGCCTAAGATGAGTGGTGTAGAAACATTGCAAAAATTAAAACAACTTCCTAATTTTTCTACTCCAGTTGTTGCTTTAACTGCTAATGCTATTACTGGAATGAGAGAAAAATATATAGGTGACGGTTTTAATGATTATCTAGCAAAACCAATTGAGAAAGATGAAATGATTCGAGTATTTGCTTCTATTTTACATTTAACTGATGAAGTTACAGGGAAATTGTTTGAAACTACCGAGCTTTTGGATGTAGATGATAATGTAAATACTTCTTCTACAAGTAAAGAAGTTTATAATGAAGATTATTTAAGAAGTCATGGTGTTGATATCGATCATGCTTTAGATTTGTTGGGCGATATGGAAATGTATAAAATGACACTGCATGATTATTTAGATGAAATTGATGGAAAAGTTGAACAATTAAAAAAGTATTTGGATGTTCATGATATGTCTAATTATGCTATTTTAGTTCATTCTATGAAAAGTGATGCCAAATATTTAGGCTTTATGTCTTATGCTGATATTTGTTACCAACATGAGTTAAAAAGTAAAGAAAACGACTATCATTATTGTGTAGAACATTTCTCTGAATTAAAGAGCGAACTACAAAAATATTTAGAAATAGTTCGTTCCTATAGTAAACATATTAATTAATATTTAGTAAATAAATGGATAAAGAAAGAAGGCTAGCAAATAAACTAAATAAAATATATGGTATTAGGTATTTTGAACTTTTTTCTTTTAAATCTCTTGTTTCTTTATATAAAAATAGAGAAGTAATAAAAGTTAAGATACAAGATACAAATCCTAAAAATGGATTTTTCAGTGTGAAAAATAATGGTTGGAAAGATTGGTTTGCTATAAAATTTAATAGTAAGGTATACTTATATGATTTAGGTATATCTTTTATTGTGTAAGTGTTTATGATTTGATAAATACTAATACTGATGCCAATATATAGAATAGACCATATAATACCATATGCTATTTGTGGTGGTGTAAAGAATGGTAAATTTAGAGAATTATAATATATTTTATCGACTGGAATTAGTGAAGATAAAAACCAGGGAAGTAGAATGATTATAAACTTTAAAACTGCTTTCATAAAACACCTCTTTCTTTATTTTATGTTTTAGTATATAATATTATTAGTATTTTGGAGGGATTCAATGGAAAATGAGATTTTAATGGATGACAAGAATGTTCTTGTGATGAAATTACTTCATTATTTTATTATAGATAAAAATTATAATCCTATTATTTTACAGGGTGTAGAAAATGAGATTTGGTTAGAGAATTTAGATGAGGATTATAAAGTAGTTCGTATTGTATCTTCTTATATACATAATGATGAACAGTTTAATTTTGATATGTTTAAGACCAAGAGGATTGTTAAAAAGATTAAGAAGAAAACTTTATCATTTAATATTAATACTTTAAGTATTTTTTTAGACTTAGGAGAAAATGTTAGTCAAGATATTCATGCAATACCTAATGTTGAATGTGTTAAGATTAATACGGAGTCTGATTTTAAGAAGAGTGATGTTATTAAGAAAGAGTTTCCTGATTTAACTAAAAAGTTAAAATATAGTGAAGAGGGAATTGCTTTATTTGCTAAAATAACTAGTGATATTAATGAACACAATAAGAAAGATGCTAAAAAGATTAATGCTGTATTTAAGAATAAGTTTCCTATGATTACTTATTGGTTAATAGCTGTTAATGTTATTTTATATGTTATTCCTATTTTATTTGGGCAATATAATGATTTAATTAATAACTATTCTGTCTGGGGACCTGCTATTCGTGAAGGACAGTATTATCGATTACTTACTGGTATCTTTTTACATGGTGGTATCCTTCATTTATTATTTAACTGCTATGCTTTATATGTAATTGGTGCTCAAGTGGAGAATTTCTTGGGACGTATTAAGTTCTTGATTATTTATTTAGTTGCTGGTATTAGTGGTGCTTTATTTTCAGTGATTTTTGGTGGAAATTTCGCCTCTATTGGAGCAAGTGGTGCTATTTTTGGTCTCATGGGAGCTTTAGTTTATTTTGGATATCATTATCGTGTTTATTTAGGCACCGTTATTAAAAGTCAGATTATACCTTTAATTGTACTTAATTTACTTTTAGGTTTTTGTGTATCAGGAATTGATAATTTTGCTCATATAGGTGGACTTATTGGCGGTACTTTAATGTCTATTGCTTTAGGTGTTAAAGATAAGAGTAGTTGGTTTGAAAGAATTAATGGTTGGATTATTACAATTATTTTCTTAGCATTTTCTGTTTATATGGCATTTTTCTATACAATATAGGAATATTACAGTTGTAATATTCTTTTTTTGGTTGTAATAGATTTTAAACCATGGTAAAATAAAATTAAATATTATAGTGAGGTGATATTATGTCACAAGATAAGACTAGTCTATTTAATTTAAAAGATATTGATTCTAAATTAATTCATAGTATTTTGGATGAAGTTTGGGATGCATTGGAAGAGAGAGGTTATAACCCTAGTAATCAAATTGTAGGATATTTAATTAGTGGAGATCCTGGGTATATTTCTAATTATAAAGATGCACGTAGTAAAATACAGGAAATTGATCGTGCTAAAATTGTTGAAGCGTTATTACAGGAGTTTTCTAAAAATAAATAATGCGCTATTTAGGACTTGATTTAGGTAGTCGTACGTTAGGTGTTGCAATTAGTGATGCTACGGGATTACTTGCTAGTAGTTATAAGACAATTCGTCATCAGGAAGAGTATTCTAGGTTGGTAGATGAAGTTTCCTCTTTAGTAAAAGAATTAAAAATAGATGCTATTGTTTTAGGTTTTCCTAAAAATATGAATAATACTATTGGTCCTAAAGGGGAACTTAGTCTGCAATTTAAAGAGAGATTAGAAAAAGTATTATCTATTCCTGTTTATTTACAGGATGAAAGACTTTCTACTAAGAGTGCTACTGATATGTTGATTTATGCCGATGTTTCTAGAAAAAATCGTAAGAGGGTTGTAGATAGTGTAGCAGCTACTATAATATTACAAACATATTTAGATAAGGAGAAAAGAGAGTATGAAAAAAAATAGTTTTTCTATGATAGATGAAAATGGTAATGAAACAGTATATGATGTTTTATTTACTTTTGAGAGTGAGGAAACTCATAAAAATTATATTGTATATACAGATAATACAAAAGATGCTCAGGGAAACGTAGAGGTTTATGCTTCTATTTATGATCCTAATGATCCAAATAGTAGATTAGAAGCTATTGAGACTGAGAAGGAATGGAAAGTAATTGAAACAATATTAGAGACTTTACAAGAACAAGTTAGAAATGCTGCCAATAATAGTGGAGAACAAGGGCAATAGCTCTTTTGTTTTCTGGAGGGGTATTTTATGGTAGTGAGAAGAAGACCAAAACCATTATTTATATTTTTGGTTTTAGCAGGTTCTTTTTTAATTTTACTAGCGGCAGTTTATATGTATTTGGCAAGTCCTGTAGATAAAGGAAATTCTGATACGATAGAAGTGGTTATTCCTAATGGAACTGGGGTTTCGGGAATTGCTAAAATATTAAAAGAAAATGATTTGATTCGTAATGAGTTTGTATTTATGATTACCGTTAAGACTAAGAGTGGTTCTTATTTACAAGCTTCTACTTATCAACTTAGTAAAAATATGACTATGGAGGAGATTATTGATGCTCTTATTTCTGGTAATAAATATAATCCTGATGCTATTACTATTACCTTTAAAGAAGGTGAGAGGATTACGGATTATGCGGATGAAATTGCTGATGCTACTAATCATACGCAAGCAGAAGTTTTATCTATGATTAATGATAGGACATATTTAGAGGAGTTAAGGACTAAGTATTGGTTTTTGACAGCTTCTATTTTTCAAGAAGGAATTTATTATCCGTTAGAAGGATATTTAGCACCAGATACTTATCAATTTGAAAATAAGGATGTTACTGTTAATACTATTGTTGAAAAAATGTTAGATGAAATGGAAAGTGAATTAGAGCCATATAAGGATATGATTTCTAGTAATGTTCATTATTATATGACTATGGCTTCTATGATAGAGTTAGAGGGTACTAATACAGATAATCGTAAAATGATTGCTGGTATTTTTGAAAATAGGTTGGCTTCTAATATGAATCTTGGTAGTGATGTTACTACATATTATGCCTTACAATATCCTATGACTAGTGATTTGACATCTGCTCAATTTGCAACCATTAATCCTTATAATACTAGAGCTTCTAATATGGGAGGAAAGATGCCAATTGGTCCTATTTGTAACCCTAGTTTATCTAGTTTAGAGGCTAGTATTGAACCAACGGCTAATACATATTTCTATTTTGTTGCTGACAAAAATGGAAATATATTTTATACTAGTACCTTAGCAGAGCACGAGGCAATGGTGCAAGAAATAAAAGATAAGGGTGATTGGATATGGTAGGTAATTATTCTATGATTCGAGAAATCAAAGAATATGCTAAAAAAAATAATATTCCTATTATGGTGGATGATGGTATTGATTTCTTGACTGCACTTATTTTTAAAAGGCATGTCACTAATATATTAGAAATTGGTACTGCTATAGGGTATTCTGCTATTATGATGGCACTTGTTCATCCAAATGTTAAAGTTACTACTATTGAGAGGGATGAAAAAAGATATTTAGAAGCAGTTAAAAATGTAAAAGCTTTTGGATTAGAAGATAGAATTACTCTTATTTATAATGATGCATTTAATGTAAAATTGGAAGATGAGTTTGATTTGATTTTTATTGATGCTGCTAAGGCTCAAAATATTAAGTTTTTTGAACATTTTGAGCACAATTTAGTACCGAAGGGAGCAATTGTTACGGATAATTTAAAATTTCATGGTTTAGTGGAAAAAGAAGAGTATGAAATTAAAAGTAAAAATTTGCGTGGTTTAGTTCGAAAAATAAAAGAGTATATTTCTTATTTAAAGTCAAATAGTAGATATGAGACAGAGTTTTTTAATGTTGGTGATGGTATTTCTGTCAGTACAAAAAAATAGAGGGTGATTGCGGTGAGTTTTTTTCAGATATTAGATTGTAGTGAGGCATTAGGTACTTGTTGTACTGATTATGGTTTACTTACTATTTTAGATATTTCTAGAAAGGTATTGGATTTAATTCAGTTAGTAGCACCTATTCTTTTGATGATTGCCCTTGCGATTCAATTGACACAATTATTAGTAAATCCAGATGATAAGAAGAAAACAAAAAGTTTAATAAATAAGTTTATTGCAGCATTACTTTGTTTTTTTGTTCCTTATTTAGTGGATTTATCATTAAGTTTATTGCCTTCTGATATAGAAAGTTTTCAGATTGGAGCTTGTTGGGATACTGCTCAAATTTCTAGAGAATTGTTAAGAGATTCTAATAGTACTTATGTGTCTACTTCAAATAAACAGCCGCAATCTTTTATCTTAAGTTCTCAACTTCCACAGTTATCACCAGGTGACCCTAGTACTGGTAGTATTACAGGTAGAGCGATTGTTGCTTATGCAATGGAGTTTGTTGGGCAGGAATATCGATATGGAGGATCTTGGGATGGAGAGCATCCTTATACTCCTACTGATTGTAGCGGCTTTGTGCAAGGAGTATTTTCTCATTTTGGAATACAATTACCTAGAGACACTTCTTCACAATGGGCTGCTAGAAATACATATACTTTAGTTACTGATGGTAATATTAAAGCTGGAGATGTGGTTATGTACGATGGTCATGTTGGAATACTTACTGGTAATGGTGAAGAAATGGTTCATGCAAGTAATTCTAGACCATATCCAGCCGGGGGAGTTAAAGTTTCTAGTAGTTATAGATACAGAAGTGTTTTAGGTATTATGCGAATTAATGGTGTTAATTAGGAGGGCTTATGTTTGGAGTTGTCCAGAAGGAAAAAGAAGAGCCTAGAGTAAGGCATGCTAGTAATCATAATTTTTCAAAAATTCCTTTTCGTTTAAAAAAGATATTGCCTTGGTTAGGTTTAATTATTTTAATTATTTTATTAGTAGGATATTATTTATATAAGAATTATTATCGTAATTATAATTATATTAAAGTTGATACTAATCAATATTTGGTTTATACAAAATCTAGTTCATATAATAATCAGAATATGCGTAATGAGATTCCTTTTATTAATATTGATAGTCCGGATGCAGAACTTGTAAATCAAGCAATAGAAGAGTATGCAGAATCTTTTTTACAAAATAAAGATAATTTATTTGTTTACGATTCACAAGTCAATGGTCAAGTGTTATCTGTATTAATAAAAATGAAAGATTATAGTGACGGTTATTCTTTTCCTGAGGCGCAATTTCACACTTATAATTTTGATTTAACTACACAAACCTTGATGGATGATAATGAAGTGTTATCCTTGTTTAATATTACTACAGAAGATGTTTCTAAAAAAATTCAACAACAATTTGAGGGCTATTATCAACAAGAGTTAGAAGAGGGATATTTAATAGGAGAGGAATGCAATTATGAGTGCTTTTTAAATTGGCGTGGTGTTAATGATTATATGAATGATGTACATTACTATATTCGAGATGGTAGTTTGATAGCTTACCGAGGATTTAGTATTTATTCTGTTTTTTCAGAAGAAGAGTTTTTTAATGATGAAAGTTATGAGTTTAAAATTACTGATTAAGCAAGTGTTCTTGCTTTTTTCTTTTCTTTTTATTTTTGTTGATATATAATAAAGGCGAGGTGTATTATGAAAGTATTAGTTGAGGTTGCTAGTAAAAATATAGAAAATTATGCTGATAAATGTGATGCTTTATTATTAGGTCTTTGTAAGTTTTCTGTCATGAATATGGTTAGTTTTACTGTGGATGAAATTAGAGATATTGTTTTAAAGTATCCTCAATTAGAAATATTTGTTAAGATGGATAAGAATATTTTTAATGATGAGATTGATGAGGTAAAACGGTGCTTAAAAGAACTTAATGATATTCCTATTCGTGGTATTTTCTTCTATGATTTAGCACTGTTAGAATTAAAACAGGAACTTTCTTTGTCTTTTGATTTGGTATGGAGTCAAACTCATATGGTTACTAATTACAGGACTTGTGATTATTACTATCAAAAAGGTGTTTCTTATGCTTTACTTTCTAAGGAAATTACTTTAGATGAGATAGTTGAAATTTCTGAGAAATCTTCTGTTCAAACGATTGTGGAAGTGGTTAGTTTACCTAGTGTTGGTTTTAGTCGTCGAAAGTTAGTTCATAATTATTATGAAGATTTAGGTGAAGAAGGTAATAGTCATCTTTCAGTTTTAGAGAAGATTACTAATAAGAAATATTTGGTGAGAGAAGAAGATGCTGGTACTGTTTTTTTACTGGACGAAGTGTTAAATGGTACTTCTGTTATTTCTTCTTTATATCAGGCAGGTGTTGATTATATCTTATTGAAAGAAGAAGGAATAGATTCTTTTTTAGAGTTAATATGTGATACTAAGAATTATATTTCCTTGGGATGTAGTGATTCATCTTATGTAGAAAAATATAAAAAGTTAGGGGATAGTACTGGTTTCTTTTTTAAGAAAACTATCTATAGGGTGA
This sequence comes from uncultured Bacilli bacterium, assembly GCA_944332295.1. GTDB lineage: Bacteria > Bacillota_I > Bacilli_A > RF39 > UBA660 > Faecimonas. The sequence continues at coordinate 34,186 of CALVJR010000002.1, forward strand.
AGAAATGAAAAAAATAGAATTACTTTCTCCTGCTGGAGATTTGGAACGATTAAAAGTTACTTTGTTATATGGGGCAGATGCTGTTTATATTGGTGGAGAAAAATATGGACTTAGAGCGAATGCTACGAATTTTACAATTGAACAAATTAGAGAAGGATGTAGTTTTGCCCATGATTTAGGAAAGAAAGTATATCTTACTTTAAATATTGTTTTTCATAATGAAGATATGGATGGAGTAGAAGAGTATATTTCTTCTGTAGTTGATTGTGGAATTGATGCTTTTATTGTTAGTGATCCGTTTATCATTTCTTATATTAAATCTCATTTTTCGCAAGTAGAAGTTCATTTGTCTACACAGGATTCTACTACGAATTATAAAGCAGTGGAGTATTTTCAGAAAGAGGGAGTCGATCGTGTTGTTTTAGCTCGAGAAGTATCTTTAAATGAGATGAAGGAAATTATCGATAAGACTGGTATTGATATTGAAGTGTTTATTCATGGTGCAATGTGTACTTGTTATAGTGGAAGATGTGCTTTATCCAATTATGTTACTAATCGTGATGCTAATCGTGGAGGATGTGCTCAAGTTTGTAGATTTTCTTTTGCAGTAGATGGTAAGAAGGATTTTACTTTTGCTACTAAGGATAATAATTTAGCGAGATATATTGGTCAGTTAATTGATATTCATGTTACCAGTTTAAAAGTCGAAGGTCGTATGCGTTCTTTATATTATCTAGCAACAGTGATTGGTACTTACCGAGAGATTATTGATCGTTATTATGCTGGAACATTGACAGAAGATAAATTGAAGGTACTTGAAGAAAGACTTGCTAGAGTTGCGAATCGTGAGGTTTCTACGCATTATTTACTTAAAGAGGCAGATGCCAGTGATCAATATTATACTGGTAGAAATGAAGCTAGTAATCAAGACTATTTAGGACAAGTTATTTCTTATGATAAAGAAAAGAAGTTAGTAAAGTTTTATGAGAGAAATTATTTTGAGGTAGGAGATAGGGTAGAGTTATTTACTCCTTCTGGAGATAGGGTATCATTTTTGGTAGATAAGTTATATGATCAAGATATGAATCTAGTAACGGTTGCTAGACATCCAGATAATATTTATTATTTATCTTTAGATACGGATATTTCTATTGCTACTTATTCTATGATACGACTACTTCATTCTAATAAGAGGTGATAGTATGGATCAATTTGATGTGATTAAAGAAAACTTTTTAGCTATTGAGAAGACGTATTCTCCTTATGCAACGAAAAGTAGTGAGATGGTTCGCTTTTTTCCTATTGAAGATGATATTAGGGCACCTTTCTTTCGTGATGTTGACCGTATTATTCATGCGTTAAGTTATACAAGATATGCGGATAAGACTCAGGTTTATTCTTTTAAAGAAAATGATCATATTAGTGAGAGAATGTTACATGTTCAATTAGTTAGTAAGGTTGCTAGAACAATTGGTAGAGCACTTAATCTTAATTGTGATTTGATTGAGGCCATTGCTTTGGGACATGATGTTGGTCATACACCTTTAGGGCATACTGGAGAGGCGTTGTTAAATGAAATTTCTATGCAAGAGTTAGGAGAAGTGTTTGCTCATAATATTCAAGGTGTTCGTCATTATATGGAGGTTGAAAATTTTGGAGAAGGTCTTAATCTAACTGTTCAAGTTTTGGATGGGATTATGTGCCATAATGGAGAGATGTTATCTAATGTTTATAAACCTGTTAAGAAGACGAAAGAGGAGTTTTTGTTACAATATCAGAATGCTTATCATGACTTAGAAACATCTAGTCACAATCGTCCTATGACTTTGGAAGGTTGTGTTGTTAGAATTAGTGATATTATTGGTTATATTGGTCGTGATATTGAGGATGCTATTGAATTAGGTTTATTTAAGAGGAATGAACTTCCTAAAGAAATTACGGATGTTTTAGGAAATACGAATAGTCAAATTATGAATACTATTATTTTAGATATTATAGAGAACAGTTTAGATAAGCCTTATATTGCTTTAAGTGATAAAGTTTATCGTGCTTTATTTGCTTTAAAGAAGTTTAATGGTAAAAATATTTATAGTAAAAGTATGAGTTCTAAAGATATTGCATATTACCGAGAAGGAATGAATAAGATATATCATCTTTATCTAAATGATATTCAAAATAAAAATACATCTAGTATCATCTATACATTGTTTTTAAATTCTCAAAGTATCAGATATCTTACTTCTACAAGTCATAAACGTATGGTCATTGATTTTATTGCTGGAATGACTGATGATATGTTTATACGTGAGATTGAAAAAGCAAGATAGGACTTGCTTTTTTTTTGAAAATATGGTATAATGGTGCTACTTTCTTGGGAGGAATATATATATGAAAGATTATTCAGGATTAGATAAAAAATTAGATAAAGAAATGGATAAAAGTACTTATATTACTGATATTGAAACTAACAATAGGAAAAATGAAATTCATCTTGCTTTTGCTGACGGGTCTGAGCTTGATAATGTTGCTTTGACTCAGGACAATATTGATAAGATTGAAGAGACTTTACAAGGTCAAAAACAGTTTTGGATTCAAAACAAACCTAGATTAGTTCATACACAAAAAGTAGGATTTATAAAAAGAATTACTGCTAGTGTGGTAGCTGCTGCTGGTACTAGTGCGATTGCTTTACAAACTACGGATAATCCTGCGATTATTGCTACAGTAGCAGGAGCTGTATTTATAGGCGGCTTTTTGATGTCTGTTAATTATAGCGTTAAAGCAGGTGAGGTTATTCACGAGATTATAGATTTACAATATCGTGATAGACATGCAGAAGATGTTGAAGCATTTTTGCATACTTCTCCTAATGCTTATTTAGCTTTTGATGGAGATGAAGAAGAGCAATATCAGAGAGTTGATGAGATTTATACAATGATGAATAAAGGCGTAAATCCTAATTCTCTTTATGTTAGAGAGACTGGTGTAGGGCTTACTGATCAAGAGTTTAAAAATGCAGTCAAGTTAGATGCAAAACAGAAAAAACTTGGACTTACTTATACAGATGGTTATCATTATCAACCTAAAAATAATGAGTAATAAATTCTTAAGAATACTACTTGCATAATTTTTTTAAATATGATATACTATCGCAAGTTGAGTTTAAAAAATAACACATTAGAGGTGATTAATTATTATGAAAAATAAAAATACAGTTTATTTAACGCAAGAGGGTTTGGATAATTTAAAAAACGAGTTGGATGATTTGATTAATGTAAGACGTCCAGAAAATGTTCAAGCAATTAAAGAAGCTCGTGCGTTAGGTGATTTATCAGAGAATGCCGAATATGATGCTGCTCGTAATGAACAAGCGGTTATTGAAGCTAGAATTAAACAACTTGAAAAAATGTTAGAAAATGTATCTATTATTGCTGATGTTTCTACTGATTCTGTTGGTATTGGTAATACAGTATCTATTAAATATGTAGATGATGATGAAGAGGATGAGTATAAAATAGTAGGTAGCCAAGAAGCTGATCCGTTTGAAAGTAAGATATCTAACGAAAGCCCTATTGCTCAAGCTTTATTTAACCATAAAGTTGGTGATATTGTTACTGTTAATAGCCCTAATGGTGCTTATCAAGTTGAAATTATTGGTATTGAATAAATGAAGATTTTCTTCATTTATTTTTTTTTTGATAAAATAACTTTTAAAAAAAGTAAAAGTACGGTATACTGATTATAATGTAAGAATAGAGGGTGTTTTTATGATCATTAGAAAGCCGTACGCATTTTTAATTAAAAACTTTAAAAAGATACATATCTTTTTATTACTTTTATGTTGCTATATTTATTATAAAAATATGCAGACAAGGTCTTTTGTGGATGAGTTTTTACAATTAGGAACGTATGACTCTTATTATGAACCTATTACTGATTATGTTTCAGGACTTGCTATTATCAGTTTGTTAGTTGTTATTGGTCTTTCCCTTGCATTAGTTATTGTGTTAAGGCATAAGAAAAAGCCATGGAAATTATATATTATTCCTGTTTTATCTTATGCTTTTATGTTGGTTGTATTTTTATTTACTATTTCTTATTTTAATGGATATGAGGATGGTACAGGTACTACTGCGATTCGAGCGATTAGTGATTTATTATTTATGAGTGCTCTTCCTCAATATGTAGTTATTATTATCTTTTTAATTCGTGTCTTTGGAATTGATTTAAATAAATTTGATTTTAAGTCTGATGAAGAATATTTAGAATTAAATAGCGAAGATAAAGAAGAAGTAGAAATTAGTATTAATATTGATAAAGAAAGTTTTCGTAGAACATTTAAACGACTTTTAAGAAATATAAAATATGTCTATGAGGAACATAAATTAATTGTACATGTTTTGGCTGTTATTCTATTAATTATTAGTTTGGCATCTATTTATAATTATGTTTTTATTGTACATAAGGCTTATCGTGAAGGAGATGTTATAGAAACTAGTGGATACTCTATTGATATTCACCATAGTTATTTTACTAATAAAGATTATCATGGAGAAGTTATTTCTAAAGGAAGTAATTTTGTTGTTTTAGATATTACTGTTCAAAATAATGTGTCTGAGAGAGAAGTTAATTTTAACCGTTTTCATATTATGAATGGTACACATAATTATTCTCCGACTTATCGTACGTATGCTGTTGATTTTCAAGATTTAGGTAATACATATGATAAACTTACTTTAAAAAATGGAGAAAAGGAAAGAATGCTTCTTGTGTATAAAGTAGATAAAGAATTAGATCCTAATCGTTTTGTTCTTTATTATCAAGAAATTGAGAATAATCAACCATATTTAAGAAAGATTAAGTTAAATATGGAGGATTTGAGAAAGGTAGATAAGAAGAAAGAAAAATCTCTAAAGGAAAATCAGATTATTTCTATTGGAGATGATAGTTATTCTTTTTCTATTGAGGAGTACTTGATTACTAACCAAATTTCTTATAATACAAGGTATTGTTCTAGCGATTATAACTGTTATTCTAAAGCAAATACAGTACAAGCAAAGGATGGTAGGTTATTATTACAAATTTTATTTACTTCTGGTACATTTACAGGTAAAGATTTCGTTGACTTTTCTATGGAATATGGTAAAATTGTTTATATAGATAATAAAGGTAAGTCTCATAATGTTTCTATCGTGGATGCTATTAATCGTAGTTATGATGGTAATTATATGTATTTAGAAGTTCCACAAGAGTTGCAGGAGGCTAGCGAGATTCGGTTGGTATATACAGTTCGAAATAAGGAGTATATTTATAGGTTAAAATGAGGAGAGTTCTATGGCTATGGATAAGAAGAAGATGACGAAGCATCTTAAATTGGCAATTGTTATTATTGTGGTAGTATTATTTATATGGTTCTTAGTATTAAATCCTTTACTTACTTTTAAAGGGTATGAAAACCAAGTAGAAGATGCAGCTAAGAGATATTTTGAAATTAATTCTAGTCAATTACCAACCGGAACTAGAGTTAAGACACTTAGTGTTCAAGAATTATTTAATCAAGCTTATTTAAAAGATGATTTTTACGTTCCATTTTCTAAAAAACCTTGTTCTATTACGGAAAGTTGGGTAAAAGTTAGAAGAGAGGATGGAGAATATAAGTATTATACGTATTTAAAATGTGGAGTAATATCTTCTATTGTTGATCATAAAGGTCCAGAGATTACTTTAAATGGTGATGATTCTATTACGATTGATCAAGGAAGTAAATATGAAGAGTTAGGAGTTAAAAGTGTTGTTGATAACTCTGATGGTAAAATGAATATAGATGATGTTACTATTGATTCTAGTGATGTTAATACTGATGTTACAGGTACTTATGAAGTTGTTTATAGTATTAAAGATAGTTTAAATAATGAGACAAAAAAAGTAAGGACAGTCAAAGTTGTTTCTAGATTAGAAAATTTAGTTAAGAAAGCAACGAATGATTCGGGTACTTATACTGGTGCTAATCCAAATAATTATATGTACTTTTCTGGAATGCTATTTAGAATTATTGGTCTTGATGGTGATAATGTAAGAATTGTCGCAGAACAAGATGTTAGTAACGTTAATTATTCTGCTATTGATGAATGGTTAGATTATTACTATGATCATTTAACGAAAGAGTCTAAGAAGTATATTGTTGAAAATAAATATTGTGATATGACTGCTGATGATGGAAGCATAGGTAGTGTTACTGAATGTAGTTCTTATACAGATTCTCAGAATGTTTCTATTTTATCAGCTAGCGATATTAATAAAGTTGGTCCTATTTCTGATAATTATTTGTTTCCTAATAGTATTTCCTGGGTGAGAAATAGTAAAAATAAATCTGAAGCTTATACTGTTAGAAATCGTTTCTATAATACAGAGTCTAAGTATATGAGCTTTAGTAAAGATTTTAATTTTGGAGTACGTCCGGTTATTACTATTAAAGGTGATACATTAGTAGTAGATGGTGATGGAACTCGTGAGAATCCTTATTCTATAGGAGATTTTACTTATGCAAAAACTAATGATTTAGTTAATACTCGTTATACTGGTGAATATATTTCTTATTCTGGTATTTTATGGAGAATTATTGATGTAGATAATGATGGTACTACCAAAGTTATTGCTAATACAACACTTTATAATAACGGTGAGAGAGTGTTGACATTCTATAATACTGATGCTACTGCTAAAATATATAATCCTACTCAGAGTGGTAATGTAGGGTACTTTATTAAAAATCAAGCAAGTCAATTTATTGATACAGAATATTTTGTAAATAAACAAATAGAAGTACCAATTTATAAAAATGATATTAAGTATGGACAAGAGAGTACTACTAAAAAATATAAAGTAAAACTTTCTGCTCCTAATATGTATGAAATGTTTAGTGCTTTTGATTATAATGATAAAGCAATGAAGTCTTATTGGTTAATCAATTCTTCTAGAAAACAATATACAAAAGCGGTTGTTTCTGATATTGGAGTTGTAATGTATGGTGATTTATATGATTATGATGAGTATGGAGTACGTCCAGTTGGATATTTAGATAAAGATTGTGTTATTGTTCGTGGTCAAGGAACTATGGATAATCCATACACGATAACAAAGTGAGCAGGTGAAGATAGTGAAGCGGAGAAGTAAGATGATAATTATGAAAAAAAAGAAGTTATTTCTACTTTTAGGAATTCTTTCTTTTTTATGTTTATTAACAGCAATTTTCTTCTTATTATTCTATGATTATTATCCGGTAGAAGCTAGGGCAGAAAAACTTGAAGCTTATGCACAAAATGATACTGAAGACTATACTACGACAGGTTGGATTAGAGTGCAGGGTACAGATATTGATTATCCAGTTATTTATGCTCCCGGATATGACTTTAGTGGTAAGACAGATAATTTTGCTTGGAATGAGATTAATAGTGATGAATTGTTAAATCAAGTTACTATTAGTGGTCATAATATTTTGAATCTTTCTAAGAATCCCTTAGTTGCTGATAAAAATCATCAAAGATTTGAACAGTTAATGAGTTTTACATATTTGGATTTCGTAAAAGATAATAAATATATTCAATATACTTTTAAAGGTCAAGATTATATTTATAAAATATTTTCAGTTTCTTATACTGAACATGATAATATTCCTAAGTTTACTAGGGAAAATCTTACATCAGAAGAGATGAATGATTATATTAAGCAATCACTTGAAGATAGTATCTTTAAGTTTGATATAGATGTAAATGAAAATGATAAAATTTTATCTTTAGTTACTTGTACTAGAATGTATGGACGTTATAATGATATTGAGTTTAAAGTAGATGCTAGATTAGTGCGTGATGGTGAATTGAAATTAAATTATGATGTATCTGAGACAGAAAAGTATCAAGAAGTTAAAGATATTATGGAAGGCGGGGAATATAATGCAAAAGCATAAAAAGATTTTAAAAAGGGCTTTGTTGGTTATTGTATTGGTCTTTGTAGCTTTCTTTGGTTTCCGTGAAATCATGAGTTTTGTTCCTGATTCTGATTCTGTGGATACAGATTCTTATGATGTTCAGCGTAGAGAGACGCAGACTTTAAAAACTACTGACGGTGCGACTTGCGGATCTTCAGAAGAGATGAATGGTCATTATGGACCAAAAGTTTCTTTTGATGTTAGTTCTAGAACTGCTACTATTACTGTTAAAAATGGTAGTTTTAAAGTTACTTCTGTAAGTGATCAAAGCATATTAGTTGATGATCCTACAACACTTGGTGTGGTATCTCGTAATAATCCTATGGTTATTCGATATGGTAATTTTTCTGGAGATGTAGTTTTACACTTTGTGTTAGCCGAAACTGATGATAAATGTCTTTCTTATGATGAAGCTACAGAAATTAATTCTGCAGGTCAAAAAGTAGGAACGTATGAGTTTGATTTGACTTTACAGTTAAAAGCACAACAAGAAACTCCAAAAAAAGTAAATGAAAATTATAATGGTATTTGTGCCGCTTTTAGAAATGGTACAGGATATGATACTTATAAAGATGTTTTATCTGGTGCTGGAGTAAGTAGAAATGAGTTTGGTAGTTACAACTATGCTGCTGTTAGTGCGGCAGGAAAAAGAGAATATGAACAAGTATTATCTTACTGTTTTAATGCTAATGAGGTTAACTTTAACTATTCTGAAGCACAAGTTGCATCTATGATTAGTTCTGCTATTGATATTTTGAGAAAGAAAGAAGCTTCTGGAGCTATTGATGATACTCCGGTATCTGAAGATTTTATGACTGCATTTAATGATGCAAAGAATAGAGCAATTTCTTTAGGTCATGATTATTCTAGTCGTGTTTCTGATGGTAGTTTAGATGATTCACGTTTTGGAATGGTTTGTGATTGGACAAAGAAGGCAGAGGGTAGTACCGGTGATGCTTATTATGTTAATAAAGATTATTATTATGCTAAGGAAGAAGATTCTGAGGGTGTAAGTTATAATTATCACTATACTGGTAGTGATGAAAATGTTTCTGGTGTTACTGAGACAGTTTCTGGTGGTTCTTGTAAGAGAATATGTGAAGAGTCTGTTGTGGTTGAATATGGACCCCCAGTTGGTACAAAAGCAGGACTTTGTTTTGAGTATAAAGTAAAGGTTACTAGTAGAGTAGTGTGTCAGACTGATACCTCTGGTATTACAGCACCTACTACTCCAGCTATTTGTACACCAGTTCCTATTTGTAATGATCTTTCTGGACTTACTCATCAAGGTGGACCAAATGAGGATTTTGAACAATGTATCAATGAATGTGATGGTGGTAAATATACTTCAAGATGTAGTAATAAATGTTACCGAGAAGCTTATGGTGATGAAGATTCTTCAGTTGATCCGTTAGCTATTCGTTACGGTGAAGATATTGTTGCTGAAAAGATGTGGAGTTCTACTTTCCCTGGATATGAAGGGCGTTATGAATGGGAAAATGGTAGCATTGTTTGGGAAGGTAGCGGTTATGGTCGTTGGTATGAAGTTTTTGAAAATGCCAGAACTCAGGCTGACCATGGTAGATACAATGTTTATGATGGATTTAAGAAACATGATTATGGTAACGGTGTTGTTTGTGATGATAACTGTGTTTGGTCAGGATGTGATGAACATGACTATTTGAATGAAGAAGATGCTGCAGCAGATACAGTTGAAAACTTAAGAAAATATAATCAAGCGATTTCTCGTTGTCAAGCATCAGCAAGTTGTACTACTAAAACTGCATATTTTGAAATTAGTGTTGATTATACACATGATGTTGATGGTACTGAAAGAGAAGAGACTATTTCATTCCCTTATAATTCTAGTGAACCATCTAAATTACCAAGTTTAGGTCAAGGTCAAGAGACTGCTAGTCCTGGTCGTACTGAAATATTCTTGAGTGATGGAGCTGATTATAATGGTTATGATGGATGTTATGTAAGCTCAAGTGAAAGAAACTGGTATCAAGCAGAATGGGGATTCCCTGGTACTTGGATTAATAATAAGTCAGGTGATATTTCATTTGTTGATAAAACTGGTAATAATGCATGGCATCTAAAAGAAGATAAATTCTGTATTCCTGGTGATGCTAAGAGTGTTAATACACTTTGGTGGGAATGGAATGAATTAGGTGATCATTGTTATCCTGCAGATCAAATTGCTGCTGATATTGATTATAATATTCATGCTTCTACTACTGATTTTGGATTCTTTGGATGGAACTTTGATTTTGAATGTTTCTATGCTCTTAGAAATGAAGTTTGTGATCCTGATATAAGAGGATGTTGTCGTCCTCCGGAAGGTTCTCCAGGTGATCCTGATGATCCTGATGATCCAGGAGGCGGTGGTGATACTCCAACTACAACGGTTTATGATTATGCATTTAGAATTGTAGAAACTTCTGATTTATTCCCTGAACCAGAAGAAAGTACTGATAGTAACACACCTAGTATTGCTGGTGTTGGACGTCAACCTGGTTATAACTGGACTTTAGGAATGAGTTCTGAAGATACTTCAATCTTGACAGCATTAAATGCTAAAAATCCAGATTATAAGATTGATCCATTAGCTTTGATTGATAATATTCAGTCAAGACAAAATATTTATAGTGATGATACTTATGTGGATTATAAGTTTGTTCTTGATACAGAAACATTATCTAAGATTCGTGAGTTTAATAGAAATAAAAAATATACTGATTTTGATGGAGAGTTTAGAACTAAGAATGGACTTACTGTTTACTATAGTGATTTATGGAGTGAGATTGGTGATGCTGTAATTACTAAAGGTACTCCAGGTGTCAATAACGAAAGGGAGGGATAATAGTTTATGAATAAAGCGATGTTAACTGTTGGTATTATCATCTTAAGTTTAGCGACCCTTTTAATGATTAATATTATTACAAACTATTCATCAGGTAGTGAGTTAGATTACTACCTGGTGAAAGAAACTGCAGAAGCTGCGATGATTGATGCTGTTGATATTAAATATTATCGTGAAAATGGGTTGCTTCGCGTTGATAAAGAAAAATTTGTTGAGAGTTTTCTTCGTAGATTTGCAGATTCTGTTGATAATACTAGAAACTATCAAGTTGCCTTTTATGATTTAAATGAAGTTCCTCCTAAAGTTAGTGTTAAGGTTGATTCTTCTACTGTTTTAAGTTTTAATGGTGATAATCTTGAGATGTCAACAACACTAGATGCTATCTTAGAAAATACTTATAACTCAGATCCATTAGTTACTAATGAACTTAAAGATCCAGAGAGTGACTTTGGAAAAGCTATTGAATAAAAAGTGGAAGGAGAGGATAAAATGGGAAATTTTAGTAACGGAATAAAGAAATTCTTATCTAATAAAAATACTGTTACAGTTGTTGGAGCTGTTGTTGCAGTGGTAGTACTATATGTTGCGTATTCTATGCGTGTTAATGCTGCTGTTAACCCTATTAGTGTTCCTTATGCGAGGGAACAGATTAATCCTGGAACACAGATTACTGAAGATATGGTAGGAACTATGCAAGTTCCTCCTTCTATGGTTCAGGATGGTGTTATTACTAATCAGGCAGAGGTTATTGATAAATACTCTAATGCTGATACTTTAATACCAGAAGGTAGTTTATTCTTTACTCGACAAGTAGTTGAGAAGGAACAATTACCTGCTAATATTATTTTGGATTATCCAAAGGGTTACGTTTTATATAATATGCCTGTTAATATTGAAAGTACCTATGGTAACTCTATTTACCCTGGTAACTATATTGATATTTACTTAAAAGCTGTACATAAAGTAGCTGAGGGGCAAACTGCTACTGATGATGAAATTATGTATGGTAAACTTATTGAAAATGTTAAGGTATTAGCTGTTAAAGATTCTTCTGGACAAGCTGTATTTACCAACTTAGATGAACAAAGAACTCCTGCAATGATTGTATTTGCAGTACCAGAAGAGCATTATCTTTTATTAAAGAAGGCTAGTTATTTACAAACTTATGATTCTGAACTTGTTCCAGTTCCAACAAATGAAAGCTTAAAAGATGAACCTGGAGATTTGGAAATCAGTAGTGCTACTTTACGTGATTGGATTAATACTGTTACATATTGGGATGAAGGTATGTAATTGTTAGTGTAGAATAAAAAGGAGTGGGTCATATGAACGAGAATATTTTTGATAAACTGGATTTTGGACCATTACGTCCTTTACTAGATAATGATGATATTACAGATATTTCTTTTGATAATAATGGTCAGATTTGGGTTCGTTCTCTAACTCAAGGTTCTTTACGAGTTGAGGTTCAAGGACTTACACCTGAATTTGTTGAAAAACTTGCTTTTCAGTGTTCGAATGTCATGGGTACAACATTTAATAATGCAAAACCGTTTTTGGATGCTGAATCTGCTGAATTACGTTTGAACTTTGTGCATCCATCTATTGCAACAAATGGAATAGCCATGGTTATTCGTAAGACACCAGCTAAGATTCGATTAGAAAAGGATAAATTATTGAAGGATGATTACTTCACTCAAGATATTCATGATATTTTAATTAAGTGTGTTGAAGGTCATTGTAACATTATCGTTTGTGGAGAGACTGGTTCTGGTAAAACTGAATTTGTTAAGTATCTTGCTAGTCATACTCGTACTGATGAGAAAATTATTACTATTGAGGATACGTTGGAGTTACACTTGGATCGTATCTTTCCACAACGTGATATTGTTGCGATGAAGACGAATAATGTAGCTAGTTATACTGATGTTTTGGTTACTTGTATGCGTCAGAATCCAAAATGGATATTACTTTCTGAGGTTCGTAGTGCAGAAGCTGTTTCTGCGGTACGTAACTCTATTTCTTCAGGACACAATATTTTGTCTACTATTCATGCGGATAAGGCTTCTGCTATTCCTTATCGTATGTATAGTTTGATGGAGACAGATTTAGATGTTAATCAGTTTTTGAATACGATTTATCGATATATTCAAATAGGTGTACATATTAAAGCTTATTATAGTAAAGAAAAAGGAAAATTTCATCGTGAAGTGGATGAGGTGTGTGAGTTCTATGTTGATGAGGATAACAAACCACAATGTAGAATTATTTATCAAAAACTATTTGGTCAAGAACCTGTTATGCGTAAGCCTAGTCCACATTTGATTGAATATTTAGAAAATCAAAATATTGATATTTCAGCTATTACAGGACATTTAAGTGATGATTTACCTTTTAAGGATGATCTTGAAAGGGAAGAATATATGGAGAATAATAATGCTAATGGGAATAGTATGAATGATGCTTTAGAGGTAACTGATAGTTCTAGTGATACTTCTACAACTGTTGATGTTGCTACTGTAAATGATATCTCTAATACTTTGGATGTTGTTCATGATACTCCTATTCAAGGTGCTGATGATGATACAGGAGATGAGCAAAGTTCTGTTAGTTTACCTATTTCTGCTGATGAAGTTGCTATTATTGCAGATAATATAGAGGTTAATAATGATAATTCTGTTAGCTTGCCTACAGAGGGAGCTGGAGTTGTTATTCCTACTCCGGTTGCTAGTGTTTCTCCAGCTGTTACTTTAGAGGTTCCACCAGATGATAGTGTTAGAAAAAATATGGAAGCGCCAATAAAGTCTAACTCTGATGCTAATGTTTCTAATGACAATTCTGTTCCAATAGAACAGGCAAATGATAGTCAATCTATTGTTACTAATCAGGCAGTAGAGTTACCTTCCACCGTAGATTTTTCTTCGTTGGATAATTTGGAATAGAGAGGAGTGAATTTTATGTATTTAGAAGAGTTAATCTTTCTACTTGTACTTATGATATTAATATTTCTATATCGCAATTATAAGGGACAGAATATTGGTAAGTTTATTACTAGTCAAGTACAAGGTGTTTATGATAAATTTGCTCCTTATTCTTTTAAAGTAGTCCGTGAAAAGACAAAGGAATTAGGTCAAGAATATACGGCTAGGCAATATATGATACAAGTTATAGTTATGGCATCTTTTACTGGTGTTGTTAGTTATTTATACTTTTATAACTTATTTATTTCTTTAATTTATATTATTGTCGTTATTATGTTTATTCCTTATTTATCATATTTAAGATGTAAACGTATTTATAGTGAGTTTATTTTTGAACAAATTCAGGTTTATACTTCTAATACTATTATGGAATTTGCAACAACACAATCTTTTGTTAAAGCATTAGAAGGTGTTCGTAATTCTGGAATTTTGGAAGATCCAGTAAAAAGTGATGTTGATCATATGATACAACTTGCCTATCAAAATGGTAGTATTGATGAAGCGTTAGCATATATGAGTCAACTATATCCATATTATATTGTTAAGAATATGCATCAGCTATTTTTGCAAATTACTAAAGAAGGTGCAAGAAATTCTTTAGAATCTTTAGATAATATGCAACTTGATATCGATATGTTGGTTGAAAGTGTTTACCGCGACCGTATAGAACGTGCTTCTTTTCATAAGTCGTTTTTGCAATTTGGTATCATGCTTTACTTAATGGTTATGTTAGTTCAATATCTATTAGGTAGAGAGACTTATTTAATATTGTTAGATCGTTGGTATATTAAAGTACTATTACATGGTGTGCTAATCGTTAATACTATTTTCTTATTAAAGGGAGAAAAATATTATAATGAGAATGTAGGTGCTGAATAATGGTAGAGATAGTTGTTGTTGGTGCTATTATTATATTTATTCTGATATATAATAATACTATTGATAAAAATAAGTTTATTGCAGATAATGAGAAATATTTTAATATTTTAAGAGAAGAGGATTATGACTTTTTAGTATATGCTAGATATGGTGAAGATGTAGATCCTAATCAATTATTTAGAAAAAGAATTTTTTATGCTTTGATTGCAGGTATCGTCTTTTTATTTATATTTTTAAATCAATTATCTTTTCTTAATGTAGTATTTTGTATTGTAGTTGCAGCATTAATTTTTAAAATGCCATATATGAATTTGAAGACTTTTTATAAAGCACATTTGCATGATATTGATGTTATGTTGCCATACTATTTAAAGAGTTTGGAAATTTTGATTCAACATTATACTGTTCCAGTTGCTTTAGGTAAGTCTATAGATGATGCTCCAGATATTTTTAAACCTGGACTTCGTAAATTAATTGAACGTATTAATTCGGGTGATTCTACTATTGATCCTTATATGGAGTTTGCTAATACGTATCCAGTTAGAGATTCTATGAGAATGATGCGTTTGTTATATCGTCTAGGACTTGGTTCTCAAGAAAGAAAGCAAGAACGTTTGATGATGTTTTCTAGAACGGTTTCTAATTTACAAAATAAAGCTCGTGAGACTAAATATAAAGAGCGTCTAAATCATATGGAAAATCAGACAATGGTTATGCTTGTTGTAACTGGTGCTGGTACTATGGTTGTTATCCTAATTTCTATGATGATGATGTTTAATATGTAAAATTTGAATTGTAAAATATTTTAAAATATATTGTTAAATATAAGTTATCTTGTTATAATATAAGTGTATATCATATATACAATAGAGAAAGGATGTGTGTTTTTAGATGAAAGCAGCAACAGGTGAATTAAACTTAACAGTTATTACTCTTATTGCTATAGCAGCAATTATTGGATTTTTCTGGATTATGTGGCCAACTATCCAGGAGGCTATTAATAAACAATGGGGTAATATTTCTGGTGATTATCCTGGATATATTATTGTTGAAAGAAGATAGAAAAGGGTAGGTGTAGAAGATGCGGGATGCTTATGGTGGTATTGTCAATTTAGCGATGATTGTAGTTTTCCTTCTTTTGGTATGTGGATATTTAGCATTTAATGTAAACTACACGAAAGCGTTCCGTGTCAAAAACTATATTATTACTACAATGGAACAATATGAAGGTAATTGCGATAGTGAATCTAGTGCTTGTGCTCAAAAAATAAATAATTATATACGTCAAATTGGTTATAGTGCACCTGATTTTGATTTAACTAGAGATGGTTATACTTGTCATTTAGGGTACTGCTATAAGGAATTTGAAGTAGGTGCAGAAGCAGGTGCTGTTCAAGAAAATGCAGATAAGGTTTATTATAGAGTAGTTACTCAAATTAATATTGATATTCCTATTATTAATAAAATTATGCCTAATTTAAGAATTTTTCAAGTTTCTGGTAATACAAAGTTGATTACACCATTTAATTAGAATAGGGTGATTACATGAATGTTATTGTTAGTAATGAGCAACGAAATGTTTTATCAGGTTTAGATATAGATGTTATTAAGAACATTTCTGGTGAATATGAAGCTAGTGAATTAGTAGAAATGTTTAAAAATTTCTTTTATAATAAAATGGTTTTGGATGTTACTGCTATTAAAGATTTTCATAATATTAAAAATTTTCAAGTGTTAGCTATAGGACTTGATGTCGAAAAAATAGTTTTCTTTTTACCAGAAGGTACGGATGTATGTACCTCTAATTTTTTATCTAAACTAGTTTCTATGGGAATTTATAATTTTACTACTAATGTTGAAGGGGTAAAATATCTATTAGAACATCCCAATTCTTATAAGGAAGTTGCACATATTCAGCAGTTGAATGATGTGTCTACTACTATTACTGAAAAAGTTGAAAATGGTTCTAATGTAATAGGTATTAGGAATGTTACTGAGCATGCTGGTGCTACAACTTTTATATATATATTAAAAAAAGAATTAAAAGCTCGTTTTGGTGATAATATTATTGCTATAGAAATCAATAAGAATGATTTTCAATATTTTGGAGATAAAAATATGATTTCTATTACTTCTGATCAGATACAAAATACTTTAACTCGATATGAGGGAGCGTCAGTAATATTAGTTGATTTAAATGATTTCCCTGATGATTATTTTTGTGGGGATGTTTTATATTTATTAGAACCATCTATTATTAAACTTAATAAATTGATGCGAAAAAATAATATGATTTTTTCTAAACTTCAACATAAAAAAATTGTTTTGAATAAGAGTTTATTAACTAGTAAAGATATTGTTGATTTTGAATATGAAGCTAAAGCTAAAGTATTTTATAATATGCCACCTTTAGATGATAGAAGAAAAAATCCGGCTTTTGATGACTTTTTATCTAGGTTAGGTTTAATTAATAAACCGCAAGAAAAAAAGGAATCAGGTGGGAAAATATTTGGTTTATTTCGTAGATAAGGTTGACAAATCTAATGTTTTAGGTTAATATATAGTCATTGAAGGAGAGGTTGTTATGTTAGATTTATTTCAAATTGGTGTTAATGTAAATGCAATGGATGATGGCTGTGGTGGTTTATCTTCTATTGTTAAAATTATAAAACGTGGTGTTTTTCCTATTGTTCAAATAGGTATTCCAATTCTTTTAATTGTTTTTGGTACCATTGATTTAGGTAAAGCAGTTATTTCTAGTGATGATAAAGAGGTAAAACAAGCACAAAGTAGACTAATTAAGAGATGTATTTATGCTGTAGCTATTTTCTTTATTACTACGATAGTAAGTATTATTATGTCTTTAGTTGCAACAGGTGCTGATCAGGATGAAGCAAATACTACTGGTTGGGCTGAATGTTGGGAGAACGTTTAATGGAAATTTAAATAGCAAAATATTTGCTATTTTTTTTTTATTCTGTTATACTTATTCTGTATAAATGTTTATATGGAGTGATGCATGTGAAACGGTTACGTTTGTTTTTGCTTTTATTTATCTTTGGTTTGATTTGTATTCCATATAATACGAGTGCTTTAGGTAATGAGGTAGCAAGTTGTAATTATCAATTTACGGATGCAAGTGGTAGTCAAATAAATTTAAAATATCGTATTTATTCAGACGGAAGTGTAAAACTTCCTTTTGGTGATGGTGATAATTTTACTAATACAGGTGTTTCTTGGTATCATAGTGATAATTTTACTAGTAAATTTTATGATGCTTCTATTGTTGATGAGTCTACTGTTACTTGTCCTTCTATTTTTGTTCAACAGAATGAATCAGGAGTAACTGTGTATCCTTATCCATTATCACAAAATGTATGTACGGGTAATTGTTATAATGTTACTTCTTCTGTTAAATTAACAAGAGATGCTAAGGATAGAGGAATACAATCTAAGAAAATTATATCTTCTTGTGCTGGCTCGTCCATGGGATTTTATAATCGTCAAAGTTATGTGTATCCTTATTTTAGATTATTTTCTGATGGTACTAGAGAATGGTCTATTGATGGTTCTAATTATGTAGGTGTTACAGAGTCTATTACAGGGTCTATTAATTCTAGTGAAAGATTTTCTATTTCTTTAAACGATTCTTTAATTAACTCTATATATTCTTCTAATTCATTAACTTGTCCTGATAGGATGTATCGATGTGTCAGCAGTGCTCAGAATGGATATTCGTATGATTTATCTACTTCTGATAATTCTTGTATGAATCCTGTATTTAGTGCAGGTGATGGACAGGAGTTTGGCTCTAATTATGCCAATCTTGGATATGGTGATCCTGATACAAGTGATGATGGCTCTGTTACTTTGGATGATTTAAGAGATGATTTAAGAGATGATTTAAACTCTTATGATCAAGTTACTGATTGTGTTGGTATTTTAGGTGATCCTAATAATGAAGATTCTGTTGCTTGGCTATTACAACAGATATTAAATTATATTAAAATTTTAGGTCCAATTTTGGTTGTTATTTTAAGTAGTTTGGATTTTGCTAAAGCAATTATTGCTAGTGATGATGAGTCTATGAAGAAAGCTGAGAAAAAGTTAATGATTCGTCTTATTTTGGCAGTCGCATTATTCTTAGTTCCAACTTTAGTTAGTGTAATGTTAGATTTACTTGGATTTACTGCTGATGGACAATTGTGTTTACTAAAATGATGGAGGTGATGATGAATGTCTGCAACTGAATGGTTAGATCCGGATCTTATTGGAAATATGCTTCGTACATTTGGAAGTGTTCTTAACAGTTGTGTCTATGACTTGTTAAGTGCTATGTATCAAATTTTCTTTAATGTTTCTAGTGCTCAACTTTTTGAGAATGAAACAATAAAGAATTTTTATGGAAGAGTCCAATTAATTATTGGTGTTTTTATGGTTTTTAAATTAGCGGTTTCTATTTTACAAGGCATTATGGATCCGGAGAAGTTTACTAGTGGTAAAGAAGGCGGTTTTGGTAGTGTTATTACTAGAGTTATTGTTGCCTTAATTATGTTAGCTGTGATTGTTCCTATTAATGTTCCTGATGTACAGAATGCTAATTCTTATGAAAAATATATTAATAATAATGGTTTATTATTTGGTACTTTATATTCTTTACAGGATCGTATTTTATCTGAGAATACATTAGGAAGATTAATACTGGGTACGACAGATGATGATGATGATGATTCGGATTCTAGTTCTGCGACCCAGCAAGAAAAGTTAAAGAGAGCTGCTAATATTTTTGCTTCTACGATTTTAAAAGGATTTCTTAGAATAAATATGCGTCCAGAAGACGAATGGGTTGATGATAATGATAATAATCCGCAGAATTGGTATTGCGGGGAACATTTGAATGACTCTGATATTTCTGATGCACTTACAGTTTATAATCAATTAGATGTTTCTACAGGTGCTTTGTTAAGTAGTAATATGATTCATGCCAAATGTAATGTAGAAGGTGGATTTTTTGGTGATGAGAAATTTTTATTCTATTTTAACTGGACAATTTCTCTTGTCATAGGAGTCATTTTTTTGGTTATTTTAGTTGGTTTTACTATTGATATTGCTGTACGTTCTGTTAAGTTGGCAATTCTTCGTTTATTGGCACCAATTCCGATTATAAGTTATATAGAACCGAAATCAGCAAAAGATGGTATGTTTGCTTCCTGGGTAAAATCTTTGACTTCTACCTATTTAGATTTATTTTTACGTTTAGCTATTGTTTATTTTGTTATTTTTATCATCCAAGATATGATGGTTAATGGAATTGTTATTGATCAAGCAGGTGGAATGGTTGGTATTGTATCTGTTATATTTATTTGGATAGGTTTATTCTTCTTTGCGAAGATGGCTCCTAAGTTTATCAAAGATGCTCTTGGAATAAAAGGTCCAGGTATGACTAATATTGGTCTTAGTGGTATGCTTTCAGCTGCTGGTGCTGTTCGTCAAGGTGGAACACTGATGGATGCTTTGGATGCAGGAGGTTCTGCTGTTGATACACAAATTCAAGCGTATAATCAAGGAAAAGCAGCTCCTGGTTTAGGTGCAACATTTAACGCAGGTAGAGATTTAGCTGCTCAAATGATTACTGGTAATGAAAAGGCAACTTATAGAGGAATGAATAGAGGTAGAAGAAGATTAGCTGCTGAAGGTATTACTCCTTGGGAAGCAGATAAGGTTCATAGTGCTTCTATTGCAGCAGAGGCATTTACTGAACGTATGGCCGACGATGCTAGGAGAGGTAAATTTAGGTATATGGACGATGCAGGAAATATGAATACTTATAAATGGAAAGATGATCATGGTATTGTTCATGATGTTACTAATAAGAAGGAAATGTCTTTAGCGTTAGCTCAACAAAGAGAACGTTCTGGAATCTTAAAAGCTCAAGATTCTAAGATTGATGCTGAAGTTAAGAAGAATATGCAATCTCGTAGTTATAGAGATAAGAAGAGAATGCCAAATACGAAAGATCCTAGTATTATTAATGTTCAAGGAAGACTGGATCAAAGACGTTCTAATAGATATAATGCTAGATATAATGGTAGTACTTATACACCTAGAGCACCTGGAGGTAATACACATGCGGCTGGGGCTGATCTTACGGATCATTTATAATAAATATGGGAGTGTGATATATAGTGAATTATTTAATACCTGCTAATACTAAGAGAGGTCAATTAATCCTTGGATTATTTCGACCTTTCGATTTAATTTTATTTTTATCCGGGGTGCTAGTTACTGTTATTTTACTTGCTTTTATGCCACTTACTAATACATGGCTTACTATATTAGTTGTAAGTCCTGCTGTTATTTGTGGGCTTTTGGTTACACCGGTTCCTTACTATCATAATATTTTAACTATTATTATAGAGTTATATGAATTTTGTACTACAAACCAAAAGTATTATTGGAAAGGTTGGTGTTTCATGAATGGCAAAGAAAATCACTGGAAGTAATTTTACAGAGAACTGGATTCCTGTAAAATCTATTCAAAATGGAATGATTGTTACTTATGATAATTTAAAGGTATCCGGAGTTAAAATTTCTCCTCGAAATATCTTTATTCTCGATGCGCAATCACAAGATAATGTGTTAATTAGTTTAAAGAATTTTTATAATATGATTGATTTTGAGTTTTGGTTAGTTGTTGCAGATAGACCTGTTGATATTTCTGTTTATATGTCTCAACTTCAACTTTTATATAATGAGACTCAGTCTCCTGCTATACGTAAATTAATTATGCAGGATATTGATAAAGGTAATACTTTTATTAATAATAATATTGTTGATACGGAATATTATTTCTTATTTAAAGAAAAGGATCCTGATATAGTACAGAAGAAAGTCCGTATGTTGATTAATGGTCTTGCTAGTTGCGGGCTTAATGCTGCTCAAACTAGTAATGACGACTTAAGAATTATTTTAGATAATTTTTTGAATGGGGGAAATACTACTGAATTTGGGACGGTGATGCCTGTATGAGTACTAGTATTAGAAGTCAACTTGCTCCTAAAGGACTTGAGTTTCATCCTAGTGATTTCTTTATTAGTGATAAGTATGCAACTATTTTAACTGTTGTTTCTTATCCTAAATATATTGTTCCTGGATATTTATCATCTTTAACAAATATGCCTGGTATTAAAGTTGTTGTTAAACATATACCAGTTCCTTTTCAAACTATGTCTAAAATGTTAAATAGAGAAGTTGCAGATTTAAAGGAAAAATATCAGCGCGAGCGTGATCAAACTATGCGTGAGAGATATCGTCAAGATGCTGAGAGTTTGGAGTATTTTACATCAATGCTTGCTGGTAGCCAAGCTCGTATCTTTGATTTTCAAATGCATATTATGATTACTGCTGATACTAAGGAAGATTTAGAGTTAAAGAAAGTTAATGTTAAGAATTATTTGGATGCGATGGAGTTAAAAGCAATTTCACTTCGTTTTGAACAAGAAAAAGTATTGAAGAGTATTTTGCCAATTTTTCCTTCGCAAGATATTGAACAACGAATTGGTACTCCAATTCCATCTGTTACTATAGCAGCAATGTATCCATTTATTTTTGATAGTATTAAAGATCCTGGACTTTCTACTTTACTTGGTGTTGACTTTTCAGGAGGAGTAATTTTATTTAATCAATTTTTATATAAGATTCGTAAAGAAAATAATAGAAATAATGCTAATATGATTATCCTTGGTACTTCTGGTTCTGGTAAGTCTACTGCTGCAAAGGTTATGCTTCGTACTCACATTCGTAATGGTTGTCAAATTGTTGCGATTGATCCAGAAGATGAGTTGCGTGAAATTACTCAGACTTATGGTGGAGATACGGTTGATATTGGTAAGGGTGGAGAATTTGGTTTAATTAACCCTCTTGAAATTGTTATTGATGCGGATGAAGAAGAAATTAAACAAGGTCTTGGTTATACCGTTTTAACTCGTACTTTACAATTTTTAAAAGCATTTTTAAAATATTATGATCCAACAATTACAGAAGATGTTTTAACAATGTTTAGTGAAATTGTACAAGATACTTATAAGCGTTTTGGAATTGATTTTAATACAGATTTTTCTAGATTTACTTCTAATGATTATCCGACATTTACTGATGTTTATGCTACTATCAAGGGTCGTTTGATGTCTATGACAGAACAGACACAAGAACGTGATATTATGGAGCGCTTAGAATTAAAGATTCGTCCACTTACTAAAGAATTACGTTTTTACTTTGATGGTCATACTACACTTAGTCGTGATAGTGATTTTATGGTATTTAATATTAAAGAGTTAATGAATACTGATTCTAATATTCGTAATGCTTTGTTCTTTAATGTATTGAAGTATGCTTGGGGACTTTGTTTGGACTTTAATGTTGATACGGTATTAATGGTAGATGAAGCGCATGTATTGCTTGGTGCTAATAACGTTCTTGGTGCGGAGTTCCTTGCACAAGTACAAAGGCGTGCTCGTAAATATAATACAGGTACCATTATTATTACTCAACAACCTAGTGATTTTGCTGATCCTGGTGTTATTATGCATGGTAAAGCAATATTTGATAATGCATCTTACTATTTAGTAATGGGATTAAGGAAACAAGCAGTTGAAGATTTAAGTTTATTAATTGATTTAAATGATAGTGAAAAGGAGAGTATAAAGAGATATTCTCAAGGAGAAGCATTGTTTGTCTGTGGAAATAGGCGAATGCGTATTAATATTGCAGTTACTAAAGAAGAGTTAGACTCTTTCGGTTCTAGTGGTGGTTTTTAGTTTTTTTGTGTAGGTGGTGATTAAAAGTGTCAGTGATGAAAGGAAATAATTTGCATGGTAATCGTGTTTCACATGATGGTGCTAATAATAGTAATCATCAGGCTGACACTCATCAACCTGATCGTTCTCAATCTAAAATAGATAGGGAAAAACAATCTGCACAAGAAGGAGCACAAAAAGCAACTAAGGCTGCAGGTTCTGCCATTGGAGGTTATTTTGGTGGAGGAGTCGGAGCCCAAATTGGTGGTAAAGTTGGAGATGCTATTGGAAAATCAAAAATTGGTCAACAACTTGGAAGGAATTTCGCTAAAAATCCGTTAACTAGAAAAGCACTCTCTAAAGCGAATGATAGTGGTGCTTTGGATGCAGCTAATAAGGTTTCTAATCTTCCAAATATTAAAGATAGAAATGCTGCAAGAGGGCAGAATGAGGCATTAAATAATGCTAATCAAAGAAAGAGAGAAGGTATAAATCTAGAGGCTAATAGTACTTCTGATTCTTCTAGTAGTTCTCAGGCGCCTGATTCGTCTGGTTTTGGATTTTCTAATCCTTTCGGTCGAAGATCTAAACCTAATTTTTTAGGCGACGATTCTGATGAGTCCAGTTCTCAAAAAGGAATGTTTGATGGAATCTTATCAGGAAATATTGCTGTTAAGATTGGAATTATTTCTATCGTATCAGGCTTTTTTCTTCTTTTTCTTCTTTTTCTGGTTTTGGCTCAAGGTACTGGAATTGTTGCAGGTTATGATACTGCTTTTGGAGTTAGTAGTGCTACTGGAGGGGATACTGGTGATTTAGAGTATTCTACTTCTGATCCTGATGCTCAAGATTTTTTTGATAGAGTTAATTCTGTTAAACAACAGTTTCAAATGCAGGGTAAGAGTTTTAATGCTGTTTATATTTCTGCTGTTTATACTGTTTTAAATCAGAACGGAGCAGAAATTTCTTATGAAGATATGACAACTTCTGTTATTACGGATATTGCTAATGCTATGTTTTCTGGTAATAGTTATAATGAAGATACTTTTCGATATAATCTAGTTACTTCTATTTTTCCTCGTTATCTTCCTGGTAAAAGTAATAATGCATATGAAACTATGGCTGATGAAGTTTTTCAGTATTATGAAGATTATTTAGATTTAATTGATGCAGATACTTCTAGTTGTGCTAGTTTAGGATCTTGTGTTTATTCTATTAAAGGTTTTTATCTTTCTGATCGTGGTAATGTATCACAGCAAATGACTATTTCTGATTTGAAAGTTCGATTGATGGAATGCTCTGGTTCTTTTGGAAGTGGTGATTGGAATACACCTTTGGCAGGAGAGGAATTAGTTCCATTTGAACAGTATATATTAGGCGTATCTTATCAAGAAATTGGACCTGGTGCCCCTGATGAAGCGATTAAGGCTCAGATGGTTGCTGCTAGAAGTTATTCTTTAGCTCGACCACTTTCTATGGGAAATGCTCAAGGTAAAAAATTAGAACAAGAAAATGGTCAATGGATTTTGCAACTTTCTTCTTGTGTTGCAGATCAAGTGTACTGCAATCCAGATTTAGGCTGTTCTGCAATGAATGACGGACAGCAATATGGTACCGTTCGTAGTGGTGTCAATTATCCAGTTAAATTAAAAGATCCTTTACCTGAAAACCATAAAATGCGTACGTTGGCTAATGCTACCATGGGAGAAGTATTGGTAAATGAACAAGGAAATATTATTTCTGCTGGTTATGTATCTTCTACTCAAAATAGATTTATTGATTTAGCTAATCAAGGATTAAATTATAGACAAATTTTATTACAAGTATATGGTGCATCTAATATCGATAAAATGAATTGTAATAATGGTTCGGGTAGTGGTTGTGCTAGTACAGGTAGTGCAGGACCTTATTCTGGTTGGAAACAAACGGATCCTGCTTGGAAAGATATTACTATTGGTACATCTAGTGAAACTATTGGTAGTGTTGGTTGTTTAGCGACTTCTGTTTCTATGTTAATAGCTAAGAGTGGTGTAGCAACAACTGTAAATGGTGATTTTAATCCTGGTACTTTTGTACAAAAATTAAATCAAACAGGGGGATTTACTGGTGCATTGTTATTATGGAACGCGGTTAGTAATGCAGCACCTAATTTTGTATTCCAGAATAAAGTTTCTATTGATGGACAAACTCAACAACAAAAATTAGCAACAATTCAAAATTTATTAAATCAAGGTTATTATGTAGTTGCTCAAGTTAAAGGTTACGATGGTGAGCACTGGGTAGCAATCGATGGCGTGGAAGGTAATAGAATTCTTATGATGGATCCAGGTAGTCAATCTACTGATATGTGGAATGAATACATTCCTAGTAATACTATTGAGTTAGCATATTTTCAAGTAACGGCATAGGAGAAGAGATATGAAAAAGGGAAGAATGAAATATATTGTACTTATAATTGTTTTAATTATTTACGGCGTTTTTATGTATTTGTTTTTTGGAATTGATGAGACTAGAGAAAGAGAAGCTTCTACTACTTTATTGATAGGTAATAGTGCTGTTTGGAATTATTCTTCTAGATCATGGATGAATATTACTAATAATCAAACGCTTTCTTCCCTTAATTGGCAAAAATTTACTACTTATGTAAATAATGAGTATTTTGGTGAGTATTCTGTTTGGTTAGATGATAAATGGTATTTATTTGATGATAATCGTCAGGCTGTTAGTTATCAAGGTGATTTGTTTGCTTATAAAGCTGATTTTGATATGGATGTTTTGCCATTTACAGTTTCTAAAATTGAAGATTTTACTTATGTAAATCAAGTTTTAAATAACCATCAATTAAGTAGTGATTCTTCTTATACATTGACTAATATGTCTTCTTTTGATTTCGATAAAGATGGTGTTAATGAAGATTTTTATTTCGTTAGTAATGTTTTTGCAACTGATTTTTTTCCTGATAAATATTTTTCCTTTGTTTTTATGGTGAAAAGTGGTAAAATATATATGCTTTATGAAGACGTAGATCAAAATGATGGAACAAATGGTTGTAGACCTCAATTACATACTGTTGCAGATTTTGATAATGATAAGGAATATGAATTGGTTCTTGTTTGTTCAAAATATAGTGTTCAAACACCTGTTGCAATGTTATATGAGTTTTCTGATGATCAGTTTAAAATTGCAATTTCTAATCAATAATTAATGACGAGTTATGATTTTGATGTTATAATATTTGGCGAAAGGGAGTAATCGTATGAAATTTAAATTTAGGGCAGATCCAGAAGATATTTTGATGTTTGTATTGTTTGCAATATTTTTATTATATATTGTATGTATTGGTGTTTTAAATTTGTCTACTTTCGCAACCGAAGGACGTTTATATGGTCTTAATCCTTTCCCTGCTTTTGGTCCTAAATATATTGCGGCTACTTTGACTTTTTATTTTCTTGCTTTAGGTGGTTTGTTAGTTAGTGTTAGTTCTTATTTCTTTGAACGTGAAAAAGGTTTTGGTATTACAATGGATAAGAAGGATAAAGGATATTCACGCTGGGCAAAAGATAAAGAGATTAAGGAAGAGTTAGACCGCGTTGAAATTAAACAGGAAAATTCAAAAGCTGCTGGTGTTCCTTTAATTCTTAATGAAAATGAGATGTGGGTAGATAATAGTGAGTATCATTCTTTAGTTATTGGTGCTACTGGATCTGGTAAAACACAAACTGTTATTTTACCTTTGGTTCATAGTTTGGCTAAAGCAAAAGAATCTATGATTATTACGGATCCAAAGGGTGAAATTTATGAAAAAACTAGTAATATGCTTCGTGCTCGTGGATATCAAATTTTACTTTTAAATTTCCGTGATCCCCAAAATGGTAATGCATGGAATCCAATGTCTTTACCATATCAAATGTATAAATCTGGAAATCAAGATAAAGCTATTGAGCTTTTAGATGACTTGGCTTTAAATATTTTGTATGATGAATCAAATCAGAATGCAGATCCATTCTGGGAGAAGACATCAGCCGATTATTTTTCTGGTGTTGCTTTAGGTCTTTTTGAGGATGCTAAAGAAGAAGAAATTAATATTAATAGTATTTCTTTAGCAACAACGGTTGGTGAAGAAAAATTTGGTGGTAGTACCTATATTAAAGAATATTTTGCTGCCAAAGATCCTGGTAGTGCAGCAGCAATAAATGCTTCTAGTACGATTATGGCTCCAACAGAGACTAAGGGTTCTATTTTGTCTGTATTTAAGCAAAAGGTTAAATTGTTTGCTTCTCGTGATAATTTAAGTGAAATGCTTTCTCATAGTGATATTGATTTAGCTAGTATAGGTGAGAAGCCTACTGCAGTATTTATTGTTATACAAGATGAAAAGAAAACTTATCACTCTTTGGTTACTATTTTACTTAAACAGATTTATGAAACATTAATTGGTGTTGCTCAAGAACATGGAGGAAAACTTCCTGTTCGTACAAATTTCTTGCTTGATGAGTTTGCTAATATGCCACCTTTGAAGGATGTTACTACAATGATTACGGCGGCTCGTTCTAGACATATTCGTTTTACGATGATTATCCAAAATTTTGCACAACTTGATCAGGTATATGGAAAAGAAAATGCGGAGACTATTCGTGGCAACTGTGGTAATATTATTTATTTGATTACAACTGAACTTAAAGCTTTGGAAGAGATTTCTAAGATGTGTGGTGAGGTTAAGTCTAAGAAAGATGAAAAGACTGCTTCTACACCGTTGGTAACAGTATCAGATTTGCAACGTATGAAACAGTTTGAAGTTATTATTTTACGTATGAGAAAGCAACCATTTAAGACGAAGTTTACTCCATATTTTAAATTAGATTGGGGACATAAATATCCTCAAGCAGAATATCCACAACGTGAAAAGCAGGAAGTTCATACTTTTGATATAAAAGAGTTTGTTAAAGCACAAAAAAAGAAAAAATTATTAGAAATGATGAATGCTGCTGATAATGGTTCTAATTCTGGTGATAGTAGGGATATGTTTTCAGGTGGCTTACCTCCTTTGGGAGGGGCTAGAAATCCATTTGCTCCATCTAATGGAATGATGCCTGGTTCTAGACCAAATCCAATGCCTAATTCCAGACCAAATCCAATGTCTGGTTCGCTAGGTGGACCTTTTGGAGATCCTATGGGTGGTAATCCTATGTCTTCTCCTAATCCGTTTATATCAACAAATCGACCACAATCTAATATTTCTTCTGAATTTCCTGATATTACAGATCGTTCTACTGCAGGAATAAATCAAACTTCTCCTTTTAGAAATCCTATTCCTGATATTAAACCTTCTGTAGTTTCTCCTCCATCAGTTAAGCCTGTATCTTCTGAGCCAGCACCTAGTTCTAATGAGGGACTTGGTTTTGATGTTGATGAGTTAGTTCGTAAAATTGATGCTAAGATTGCTGAGCTTGAAGAAGAGGAAAAAAGGAACAATAAAGAATTGCAGGAAAAAACAGGAAAATCTGGTTCTATTCCTGATGCTACAGTAGTTGATACTACTCAAGATAACAAAGTTGATAAAGTGCAACCAAAAGATTCTTTTGATGAACCAAAACTTGTGGAAACTATTCCAACTACTATATCTGATACTATTACTTCTAGTGTTGCAGCTCAAGATAAAGCTGAAAACCATGTAGAAGAGAATAAAATAGAAGAACAAAGAGAAGTCAAAGAAAAACAAGCTCCTAATTTAGTTTTAGATGATGATGACGATGATGATGAATTCTTTGATGATTTCTTTGATAATTAGGAGGTAAATTATGGGTTCTAATTTTAATGTTGGTAGTTTTAATGCTATTAATATGGATGAAGAAAAAAAATCATCTTCTCATAAAGGTGATGATAATGAATTAAAGAAGAAATTACTTTTTCTAGGAGCTATTATTATTGGTGGTGTATTAATTTTATTTTTAATTCTTTTTCTTGTATCTTCTTTTGTACAAAAGAATTATAGTTATGACGAAATAGAAGAGATTATGCATGATGCTGCTGTTCAGTATTTTAAAGATAATCCTAGTAAATTACCAGAGGATGAAAATCAAAGAGTGGAAATAGATGCTTCTACTTTAGCATCATATGAATATATGAAGCCACTTTCTGAATATACTAAAGATGGTGCTAATTGTACAGGTAAGGTTAGTGTTCAGACGAATGGTAGTGATTATTTATATAGTCCTAGATTAGAATGTGGTGATGCTTATACTACAAAATCTTTGCAAGAAGCTGTTACTGAACAAGTTGTTACGGAAGGTTACGGATTATATCAAGTAGGAGATAATTATATTTATCGAGGAGAGCTTGTAGATAATTATGTTCAGTTAGATTTAGCTTTGTGGAGAATTGTTAAGGTTAACGCTAATGGGCAAATTATGTTAATTTATGCAGATGAGAAGCTTAAGTCTTCTTCTTGGGATGATCGTTATAATTCTCAAGAGGGTTATAATAAGGGAATTAATAATTATGGTACTAGTCGTGTACGTGAGTCTTTAGAATTACTTTATGAATCTAATGAAGAAGATGATGCGATTTTGTCTGACGATGATAGAAGTAAACTTGTAAGTTTTGATTTATGTATTGCTAAAAGAAGTACTTCTGATGTTGGTAAAGATAATTCTATAGAATGTAGTGAAACTTTTTCTAATCAGAAAATCGGGTTATTAACTGCTTCTGATTATATGATGGCTAGTTTGGATGAAAACTGTCAAACTGTTGCTGATCGTGCTTGTCAAAATTATAATTATTTAAATAATGATGACAAATGGTGGTTAATTACTGCTTCTAATGGAAATACTTCGGATGTTTATGGAGTAAGTACTTCTGGGGTTATAGACTTTGGATCGGCTTCTGGTTATAAGTCACCTAGACCTGTTATTATGTTAGATGCTAATGTTATGTTGGATAGTGGTAAAGGTACGTTAGAAAAACCTTATACTATAAAATAAGTAGGAATCTATTATGATGATAGATTCTTTTTTTTCATATTTTATAGTAGGTGGTTTTATGAAAATTACAGTGGACGAATTATTAAAGAAAATAGGGTCTATTTATTTGATTGATATTCGTGATTCTGATAGTTATTTGAAAGGTCATATTCCTGGTGCTAAAAATATTATTAGTTCAGAGCTTATTTATCATCCGGAAAAATACCTAGATTTTGATAAAGAATATTATTTGTATTGTGATGTAGGATATATTAGTGAAGATGTTTGCATGCGACTTCGTATGAAAGGTTATCATGCTATTTCAATTATAGGAGGATACAAGAATTACTTGTTTAAGAGGTAAAAGTGTACTATAATAATAAAAGGTGATGACTTTGCAGGTTGTTAATTCTTTTGTTGATTTTTGTACACAATTTATTAGTGATGGAGGATTTTTATTTGGTTTTACATTGGTTTTTTTAGAATCCTTTTTGCCTGTTTTACCCTTGGGTGTTTTTGTTGCTCTTAATGTTAATGCTTTTGGAGGATTTTTTGGTATTATACTTTCTTGGACGGCAACTTGCCTAGGGTGTTTTCTATCTTATTTACTGTTTTCTTTTTTGTCTGAAAAATTTTTACAAAAATTATTGTCTCCTAAGACATTGGAAAAAGTAGATAAAGCAATTCACAAGTTTCAAGAGATTTCTTTTTCTAACTTAGTTTTAGTTGTTGCCTTGCCATTTACGCCAGCTTTTTTAATTAATATAATTTGTGGTATAGCTAGAGTTAGTAGGCGTAAGTTTTTATTTTCAATTTTTATTGGAAAAGTTTTTATGATTGTCTTTTGGGGATATGTGAGTAAAAGTTTAATTGAAAGTATTACAGATATTAATACTATTATTATTGTTTCTCTTATGCTTGTTGCTGCATATCTGGTTTCTAAAATTGTTGGAAGAAAAGTTAATTTAGATTAGGAGGAAGTATGGATTACGTTATTATTGGATTATTAATTATTATTTTAATTTTAGTTATTGTTTCTTTATTTAAAAATATTAATGAGAGTAATATTACTGATCGTCTAGGTAGACTTGAGGTTAATATGATGAAGGAAATGGGAGATTTTAAAAATGATTTATCTCGTAGTTTAAATGATGATTTTACTAAGTTGAATGAACAGGTAGAGAGAAGGTTACTTGCTGTTAATGAGAAAGTAAATGAGAGACTTGATCAAAATTTTGAGAAGACAAATAAGACATTTATGAATGTTATTGAGAGATTATCTAAGATTGATGAGGCGCAAAAGAAGATAGAGACATTGTCTACTGATATTGTTAGCTTGCAAAGTATTCTAACGGATAAGAAGACTCGTGGTATTTTTGGAGAAGTTAATTTAAAACATATTTTGAGTAATGTTTTTGGAGAAAAAAATGATTCTATTTATCGTTTACAGTATACGTTAAGTACTGGTGTTATTGCTGATTGTGTTGTGTTTGCACCAGAACCTCTTGGTACGATTGCTATTGATTCTAAGTTTCCACTTGAGCACTATCAGATGATGGTTGATAAAAAGGTAGCACCTGAAGTACGTAGTAATTATGAGAAGATGTTTAAGCAGGATATGAAAAAACATATTGATGCGATTAGTAGTAAATATATTATTCCAGGAGAGACAACAGATCAAGCTATTTTATTTTTACCAGCAGAAGCTATTTTTGCAGAAGTTAATGCTTATCACTCTGATATTATTGAGTATGCTTATAAGAAACGTGTTTGGATTACTAGTCCTACTACTTTAATTTCTACTCTTACTGTTATAGAGATGATTATTAAAAATATGGAACGTGATAAGTATACTTCTGTTATTCATGAGGAACTAAATAAATTAGGGTTAGAATTTGCTAGATATAAGGAACGTTGGGATAAACTTGCTCGTAGTATTCAGACTGTCAATAAGGATGTTGAGAATGTTTCTATTACTACTGATAAGATATCTCGTAAATTTGATAGTATTAATAAAGTAGAAGTCGGTAGAGTTGAAAACAAGGATGAATAAATTCCTTGTTTTTTTACTTTTGTTATTTATTAGTTTTTTGTATATTTTTTTAGAATGTCAGTATACTAAAAATAGTTGATTCATAAAATGAATTATGAGACATTTGATATTGTTTTTTATTGGATTTATTTTTATGATTATGGGATGTACTTTCTTTATTTTATATTTTAATTTATTTGTTTTTGGATATAGCTTTTTAGAATATCTTTTATTTTTATTTCAACATGTAGAGTGTTATTTTTTTCTGGTAGGTTTAATTTTGGTTACTATTTCTTTAGTTAGGAAGGAGAAAAAGGTATGATATATGTTTATGATTTATTACTTAATTTTCAGGATGTAGGCAGGTTGGTTGAGTTTTTTGAATGGTCTGAACAAGATGTATTGGAACATATTAAGAAGATTCCTTTGTTTCGAATTAATTCTATTGATATGGATAATATTTGTTTTGGTACTGTAAAGTTTGATTCTTCTTTTCTAGAAAAAATTAAGTTTAAAACGTTACTTTATAAAAAGAAAAAATCTATTACTTATGCTGCTTTGTTTTGTGATTTGAATAGAGCAGTAGCGGTTGAAATTTCTAAACAGGGAGACGTGATTGCGAAAAGTTGTTTATTACTCGATGAGGAAGGGGATGTGATAGCTAGCTCTCAGGATTTAGAAGTTTTTGATATTTCGTATAAAGTGTTGAAAAAAGAAGTAATGGTTACTTTTTTAACTAGGTCGGAAGAATTTCAGCAGAGATATTTGTATCAAGAATTAAAAAGCTTATTTGAGCAGAAAGATGTTGATAAATTAACTTATTTGTATGAAGAAGTTTACGGGTATGACAATAGTTCATTTGATTGTAAATACGAACGATTAGTTCAAGGCCTAAGTAATTCTTTTGATAGAAAGTATCAAAAGCTTTATGAGGTGGTTAGACTTAGTTATTCAAAAAAATAAGAAGTGATATTTACTGATATCGCTTCTTTTTAATAATCTATCATCATTGCTTTTCTTACTTTTTTCATTTGGTTTTCTGCTTTTTCTTTGGCTTTTTTTGTACCAGTTTCTAATACTTCTTTTACTATTTCAGGATGTGTTTCATAATAAGCTCTTTTTTCTTTGATTGGTTTTAAGAATTCGTTCATTGCTTCTATTAATTCTTTTTTACACTCTACACAGCCACGAGTGCCTTTTTTACATTCACTACATATTTTTTTATTATTTTCTTTCGTATTTACTAAATTATGATAGTAATAAACCATACAGATATCTGGGTTTGCTGGATCATCTTTTTTTATTTTTTTGGGATCTGTTACTGCTGCCATTATTTTTTTCTTTATAATTTCTTCAGTATCATTTAAAAAAATAGCATTTCCTAGACTTTTTCCCATTTTATCATTGCCATCTAATCCTTTTACACGTTTTGCTTCACTCAATATTGCATTTGGTTCTTTTAGAGTTTCGCCATAGATAGAGTTGAATTTTCTAACAATTTCACGACATTGTTCTAGAAGAGGTAGTTGATCTTCTCCTACAGGAACAATTTCACCATCAAAAGCAGTAATGTCTGCAGCTTGTGATACCGGATATCCTAAAAATCCGTATGTGATAGATTCTCCATTGTTTCCGAATAACTCTTTTTTCTGAGCCATTTCCGTTTTTACTGTAGGATTTCTTTCTAGTCTTGCAACTGTTACTAAATTGGAATAGAAAACAGTAAGTTCAGCAATTTCTGGTATTTTTGATTGAATGAAGAAATTTACTTTATTTGGATCTAGTCCTATAGATAATAAATCTATGGTAATTTCTGTTACATTTTTTCTTACTTTTTCTGGATTGTTGAAATTATCAGTTAAAGCTTGTACATCGGCTATTTCTAAATAGAAATCATAGTCATCTTGTAATTTTATATAATTTTGTCCTGCTCCAAATAGATGTCCTAGGTGAAGATTTCCAGTTGGTCTTAATCCAGTTAATATTGTTTTTTTCATTTTATCACTTTCTTTCTGTTATTTATTTTAGCATATTTTTGTGTACAAAAAAAGCAGTATTTCATTTTAAAGTGTTGTCTTAAATTAAATTGTAAGGTATAATATAAGGCGTTGGAGGGATATTATGGCAAAAAAAGAAACTGAAAAAAAAGAAGTTAAAAAAGAAGAAAAAAAAGATACTAAGAAAAATGTTCATGAAGTAGTTATTAAAATAGATGGTGAAGCTTGGACTAATGCCTTAGATCAGGCTTTTAAGAAAAAACAAAAGACTGCTAAAGTGGATGGATTTAGAAAAGGTAAAGTACCTAGAGATATTTATGAAAAGCATTTTGGTAAAGAGTCTTTATTTATTGATGCTGCAGATAGTGTATTACAAGATGCTTATACTAAGGCAATGGAAGAATCTAAGTTAGTACCTGTTGTTCAACCTGCTGTTGATTTAAAAAGTTTAAATGAAGATGGAGTAGAGTTTACTTTTAAGATTGTTACTAAACCTGAAGTAAAAGTAAAAAAATATAAGGGATTAAATATTCAACCTGAAAGTGTTGAAGTAACAGAAGAAGAAGTAGAACATGAACTTGGCCATTTATTAGAAAGATATACTGAATTAGTTACTAAAGAAGATGGAGCTGTAGAAGAAGGTAATGTTGCAGTTATTGACTTTGAAGGATTTAAAGATGGTGTAGCTTTCGATGGTGGAAAGGGAGAAAATTATTCTTTAGAAATTGGATCTCACACTTTTATTCCTGGATTTGAAGAACAAGTTATTGGAATGAAAACAGGAGAAGAGAAAGATATCGAAGTTACTTTCCCTGAAGATTATGGTGCTAAAGATTTAGCAGGAGCAAAAGCTATTTTCAAAGTAAAAGTTAATGAAATCAAAGAAAAACATAATAGAGATTTGGATGAAGACTTCTTCGAAGATTTAGGAATGGAAGGCGTTAATTCTGAAGAGACTTTAAAAGAAGAAATTAAGAAAAGCATTTCTGCTCAAAAAGAGATGGATGCTGAAAATAAATATATTGATGCTATTTTAGAGGGTGTATCTAAGAATGTAGAAGTAGATATTCCTGAAGAAATGGTAGAAGAAGAAGTTACTCGATTAATGAAACGTTTTGAAGAACAAATGAGAATGCAAGGAATTTCTTTAGATTTATATTATCAATTTACACAATCTAGTGAAGCTGATCTTAGAAATCAATTAGAAAAAGAAGCTTATTCTAATGTACTTTATCGTTTAATGTTAGAAGAGATTATGAATCTTGAAAAAATTGAGGTATCTTTAGAAGAAGCAGAGCAAGAAGCTGAGGAATTAGCTCATAAATACCAAATGGAAAAGGATGAGTTCTTAAGTCAATTTGGTGGAATTGATATGGTTCAGTATGATTTAGAGATGAGAAAAACTATTGAATTATTAAAAGAAGCTAATAAGTAAGAGAGGTATTTCCTCTCTCTTTTTTTCGACATTTTTTGGAAAATTTGGTTAATTTCTTGAAGTGATTCTTCTTTTATTATATAATAGTAAGCAGTATTAAAACTTGGAGGTGGACTATCTATGAATATGAAAAAACTAGCAGTTTTAGTTTTGAATGATATAGTAGTCTTTCCTAATAATGAAGTTCGGATAGAATATGATGATTCTTTTGAAAAAGCAAGTATTGATTATGCTGATTCTACCGAAGATAAATATTTGGTTATAGTTCAACCACTTGATAGTAATTATGTAGTTGATGTTACATCGTTACCTAGTTATGGTGTATTAGGACAAATCAAGTTTAAGTTAAATGTTCCTAATGGTAAGACTAGGGTAGTAATTTCTGGTATTCAACGGGTAGAGGTTTCAAATTATTTTTATGAAAATGATTTTTATAAGGCAGATGTATCTGAGATTCCTGTTGTATCTGTTGAGGATGAAAAAAATTATTATACGCTTTTAATGAAATCTTTGGATAAATATATAGAAAAAGTTCCATATATGAGCAATGCTATTATTAGTCAGTTGGATTCGGTAGAAACATTAAATGAGTTATGTGACTTAATAGGTTCTTTTTTACCTGTTGATTATACTAAGAAAAAACAGTATTTGCTTACAATTTCTCCTTGTGATAGGGCGCGTTTATTGATTGAGGATATGAGTGAGGAATGTAAGTTTATTGAGCTTGAGCAAAAAATTGAAAGTGAAGTTACTCAAGATATTGAAGAGAGTCAAAAAGAATATTTTTTACGTGAAAAACTTAAAGCTATTAAAAGAGAATTAGGGGACATTAATAGTAAAGATGATGAGATTGACATTTTACGTAAGAAACTTTCTAAGTTAAAATGTAATTATAAAGTAAAAGAGAAGATTCAAAGCGAGATTTCTAGGTATGAGGCAGTAAGTAGTCATTCTCCTGAAGTGGGTATGATTCGTGATTATTTAGATTGGATGCTTCATTTACCTTGGAATGTTTATACTAAGGATACGAAGGATTTAGCTAAAGTAGAGCGAATCTTAAATTCTACTCATCATGCTTTAGAAGAAGTGAAGTCTCGTATTTTAGAGTATTTAGCTGTTAAACAAAATACGAATAATTTACGTAGTCCTATTCTTTGTCTTGTTGGACCTCCAGGTGTTGGAAAAACATCGCTTGCTCTTAGTATTGCGGAAAGTCTTGGTAGAAAAACTGCTAAAATTAGTGTTGGTGGAATTAATGATGAAGCCGAAATCGTAGGGCATCGACGTACGTATATTGGTGCTAATCCTGGTCGTATTATTCAGGGAATTCGAAAGGCTGGTACGGCAAATCCTGTTTTTATTATTGATGAGATTGATAAAATGACTAAAGATATAAAGGGAGATCCTGCTAGTAGTTTGCTTGAAGTTTTAGATCCAGAACAAAATAGTAAGTTTTCTGATCATTATATTGAAGAAGAGTTTGATTTATCAAAAGTCTTATTTATTGCAACGGCTAATTATATTGAGCAGATTCCTTACGAACTTCGTGATCGTTTAGAAATTATTGAATTGACTAGTTATACAGAATATGAAAAAGTAGATATCGCAAAAAATCATTTGATTCCTAGAGCTTTAGAAGAACACGGATTAACATCTTTACAGGTTCAGTTAGATGATGCTGCTATTTTTGATATTATTCGATACTATACTAAAGAAGCTGGTGTTCGTGAACTTGATCGTATGATTGCGACATTATTTAGAAAAATTGTGAAGAAAACTTTGCTTGAAAAGGAACAGATATTTTATCATATTCGTGCTGAGGATTTAGTTTTGTTTTTAGGTAAGAGAAAGTTTAGTTATGAGAAGATGGGTAAAAAAGCAGATATTGGTGTTGTTAATGGAATGGCATATACTTTATTTGGTGGTGATATTTTACCAATTGAAGTAACTAGTTTTTCTGGTAAAGGAGAACTTATTCTTACAGGTTCTTTAGGTGATGTTATGCAAGAATCTTGTCAAATTGCCTTCAGTTATATTAAATCTAATCGTGAAAAATTTACGATAGATTATTCTACTTTGTTTGAACATGATATTCATATTCATTTTCCAGAAGGAGCTATTAATAAAGATGGTCCTTCTGCTGGGATTGCTATTACAACTGCACTAATTAGTTTGTTTAAGAACAAGGCAGTTGCTAATGATATTGCGATGACAGGAGAGATTACTTTACGTGGTAAAGTTTTAGAGATTGGTGGTCTTCGTGAAAAGGTGATTGGTGCACATCGTGCAGGAGTTCGAAAAATATTATTACCTAAAGAGAATGAAAAAGATTTAGATGAAGTTCCTGAAGAAGTAAAGAAGGATATGACGTTTGTGTTTGTTGAACAATATGAAGAAGTATATAAAAAGATATTTAAGTAGGTGTAATGTATGGTTAATGAGGAGAAGATTGGTTCACAGGATTTTCTTAATTTATTACAGCTAAAGTGTTCACTTTATTATTATAATGTGGATGATTTTATAGAATTGTGTAAGGATGAAAAGCAGTACGCTACTTTTCTTGATTCGGCTTTGTTATTAACAGAATATGATGAGGGATTTTTACGTTTGGATTCGGAATTCCTTGAGAAAATTTCTAGAGTGATAGAAGAGTACCGGTTTATTTATACTGATTCTTCTTATAATCCTGGTGTAAATGATATGATTTGTCGGTTAAATGTTATTAAGTCTGATTCGTCAAAATTAGCCGATGCTAAAATGGAGCATTATTTATGTTGGCAAGAAGATAGTAGAGATGTTTATTTTACGGATTTAGATGATTTTATTAGTACTATGGCAGATGATTACTTCGTTTATCAAAAATTTTTATCTGGTTATGATCAAAAGATTTCTGATGTTACGATTTATTCTTCTTTGAATTATTTTGCTGCGATGTGTCCTCAAGTTTTTTTAGATTCTAATTTTTATCAAAGTTCTATGGATTATTTAGATGGTCAGGCTAATAGATATCTAATACGTAAGAATCATAAAATGGCTGCTATTAGGGCAAGAGATAATATTCAGAAAATCAAAAAGGGCTTAAATTAAGTCCTTTTTTTTCATATTCTTTTTTTTAAGTCATATAATCTGTTAGGAGGGATGATATGAGAAAAGTTATTTCTTTTGATAAAGAGTTAGAATTTAAGACTATGATAGGTGAGATTACTTCTATTTCTTTAGATCAAAATTTATTGTTTGAAGATGATAGTACTGTTTCTGGTGAATTGATTGTTTCTGGTAAATATAAATTAACAGCGGCATCTAGATTAGAAGAGGATTTTTCATTTCATTTACCTATGGAAATTGTTCTTACAGAACGACTAGATTCTGAAACGAGAAATGTTAATATTGAAGATTTTAGATATGAAGTAGAAGATAATGACATTTTACTTTGTCATATTGATTTATTAGTTGAAGGGGTAGAAATTATTGATGATGTAGAGAGTGATTGTGAGGATATTAGGGAAAGTTCAGATACTGTTTCTATAGAAGCTACTGATGATAATCCGTCTGTTGAAGAAATTAAGACAGTACAAACATCTGATATTGCTGCTCCAATAGATATTTCTACTTCTCCTGAGATAGTTTCACCAAGACAAGAGGTAGTATCTAATGACTCTGCTAATTTTTCTAATGCTTTAGATAAGCCTGTTGATGTAGATGTTAATGTTAACGTTAATACTAATTCTAACTCTAACATTAATTCTAATATTAATACTATTGATTCTACTGTTGAAGTTGATAATACTGTTGTTAATGATAGTGATGATGTACATGATGGGGTAGGGTCATTATTCTCTTCCTTTAAGGATAGTGATGAGACTTTTGCTACTTATTCTGTATATATTTTCCGAGCCAATGATACTATAGAAATGATTATGGATAAATATCAAGTTACAAAAGAAGAATTGGAGAATTATAATGATTTATCTACATTAACTATCGGTTCTAAAGTAATTATTCCAACGCAAATTCATGAGTGATTTAAAAATTCGTAGATGTTTTTATATTCATGGAGAAAAAATTATAGATACTCCTGATGGAGAGTTTTTGGTTACACCTAGGTGCAATGATAAATTAAAAATTTTTGATTATTTAGAAAATAAAGATTTTCCTTTCTTTTTACCTATGAGAAATTCGAGTTCTGATTCTTATGAAGTTTATCCATATATAGTTGATTCTATGGAGCCTAGTGATAAAGCTGTTGACTTGATACATGTTTTAAGTTTATTGCATATAAAAACTACCTCTTATCGTGAAGTTCAAATGGATTCTATTAAAGAAATTTATGAAACGACATTACAGAAAATTGATAGTTTGAAGGAATATTATTATCAATTGCAGGATGTGATTGAAGAACATATCTATATGGCTCCTGATGAGTATTTATTAATTCGTAATATTAGTTTGTTATATGAGAATTTGAATCTTTCTAGAGAGTATTTAAATGAATGGTATGAGAGTAAAAAAGATGAAAAAAAAGAAAGGGTGGTTTTTCTACATAGGCAACCCTCTCTTTCTAATTTTATAGATTTTAAGACACCTTATTTTATTCACTGGGATTTATCGGAGAAAGGTTATCCTATTTATGATTTTCTATATTTTTATAGATGTCATTATCTGGAATTGGAGATGGACTCTTTATTTCAGGTTTATCAAAGTAAATTTTTATTTACATCAGATGAAAAAGCGTTATTTTTATGTTTGTTATTATTAGATGAAAAAATTGAACTTTCAGACAATCATTATCAGAATACTATTTTAGTACATCATCGTATTTTGTATTCCGCTAAGGCAAGGGATTTTGTATTAAAACAAAATCAAGAATATCAAGAAGCAAATGAGAACAAATTCTATTAATAATATGATGGCATTTAGTCTTGTGGTTATGAAAATTAATAGTATGATTTGATAGAATATTATGATTATGGTTGCTATTATGCCTAGAAGATATAGTAGACTATTTCTTCTTTTTTGCTTGCAAAAATTACATCTACAGAAGAGATTGTGTTTTGTTTTCATTTTATCACCTATAATAATGTATGCATATCTTTTTTTGTGTTGACAAAGTAGTAAATTTTTAATATAATTTTATTGATAATTATTATCAATAAGGAAGGCTTATGAATACACGAAATACAAAGCAAAAAGAAATTATTTTGAGTGCATTACAACAGATGCATAATCATCCATCTATTTTGGAATTGTATGAACAAGTTAGGGAATTTGACTCTTCTATAGGACAAGCTACAGTTTATAGAAATGTATCTAAATTAGTGGAAGAAGGATTGATTTTGAAAATTCCAACGAATGATGGTGTGGATCATTATGATGGTAATTGTATGAATCATTATCATTTTATGTGTCAAAAATGTCATAAATTATATGATTTATATGATGATAGTTTTGTACCGTTTTTGAAAAAAGTGGGAAAAGGACGTAATTTTAAAGTAGATCGTGTTCATCTGTTACTTGAAGGCATATGTCACGAGTGTGAATAATGATTAAGTTTCTTTACTGATTTAATAATTATAAAGGGACTCTTGATATACTTGTTTGTTTATGTTACTATACAGGTGATAAGTATATTAGGGATTTGTTCCTTTAATATAAAATAATTTAGAAAGAAGGTATTTTAATGGAATTAAAAGGATCTAAGACTGAACAAAACTTAATGACTGCTTTTGCAGGAGAAAGTCAAGCTAGAAATAAATATACTTTTTATGCTAGTAAGGCTCGTAAAGATGGTTATGAACAATTAGCTGCTATATTCGAAGAGACTGCTAATAATGAAAAAGAACATGCTAAACTTTGGTTTAAAGAGTTACATGGTGGTGAAATTCCTGAGACTACTGTTAATTTAGAAGATGCTGCTGCTGGTGAAAACTATGAGTGGACAGATATGTATAAGAGTTTTGCAGAGACTGCTAGAGAAGAAGGATTTACAAGACTTGCTACATTATTTGAAAAAGTTGGCGAGATTGAAAAAGAACATGAAAAGAGATATTTAACATTACTTCAGAATATTAAAGATGATAGAGTATTTAAAAAAGATGGAGACAAAATTTGGGTATGCCGCAATTGTGGATATGTTTATACAGGAAAAGAAGCTCTTGCAGTTTGTCCAGTTTGTGCTCATCCACAAAGCTTCATGGAAGTTAAAGCTGACAATTACGAATAGTTCGGATTATTTGATTATGAAATCTACACCGTATGGTGTGGATTTTTTAGTTAGTATTGGGATGAGTTTTTTTATACAAGTTTATCTTGTTGTGCTAAATAGTATAAATATGAGAAGGTACTTGCGAAAATAATAACGCTATTAATTAGCCTTCTTTCCTGGGTGTTAGGGATGGTTTGTTCTGTGATGTATATACATAATAAAGTGATGATTGTGATAGTCCAACCTAATTTTTGTAAATTTTTTCTTTGATTATAAGGAGGTTCTTGTAAGAGTTTATTTCCATAGTTAATAAATATCGTTGCTAAGACTATACTTATGATTGCCCAGGTTATGAAGACTTGGTTGTTGATTAATGAGTATTTTTTCATATTATAGTATATGTCGAAATATTGGCTTATTATGTTATAATAATGATGGTGATTTGGAATGAAAAAACATGAACTTTTAGTACCTGTTGGTAATATGGAATGTTTACATCAAGCTATTGCTAATGGAGCGGATGCTGTTTATGGAGCTTGTCAGTGTTTTGGAGCTAGAAAGTTTGCTAAGAATTTTACGAATGAAGAGATAGTTGATGC
Source organism: uncultured Bacilli bacterium (assembly GCA_944332295.1). GTDB lineage: Bacteria > Bacillota_I > Bacilli_A > RF39 > UBA660 > Faecimonas. The sequence continues at coordinate 76,915 of CALVJR010000002.1, forward strand.
TATTAAGTTATGTCATTTGTATGGTGTTAAGTTTTATGTTACAATGAATACTTTGGTTAAAGATAGTGAGGTTTCTTCTTTTTTAGAACAAGTAGAGTTTTTATATAAAAATGGTGTCGATGCTATTATTATGCAAGATTTTGGAATGATTTCTTATGTTTTAAAGCGATATCCTAATTTAGAAGTTCATGCTTCTACGCAATTGAATAATTCTTCTTATGATATTGTAAAATTACTTTATGAGATGGGTGTCAAAAGGGTAGTATTGTCTAGAGAGATGTCTTTGGAAGAGATTGAAAAAATAGATGTACCTATTGAAAAGGAAGTTTTTATTCATGGTGCACTTTGTATTTCTTATTCCGGATGTTGTCTTATGAGTTCAATGATTGGTGGTCGTAGTGGTAATCGAGGAGAATGTGCAGGATCATGTCGGTTACCTTATCAATTATATGAAGGTGATACATTGTTATCGGATTCTAAATATTTGCTTAGTACGAAAGAATTAAATACTAGTTATCATTTTCGTAAGTTACTTGATAGTAATATTTATAGTTTTAAAATAGAGGGACGTATGAAAAGTCCAGAATATGTTGGATTTATTACTAGGATGTATCGACATTTGATAGATTCTAATGCTAATGATTTTGATTTGGATGTAGAAAATGATAAATTAAAGACGATTTTTAATCGGGAGTTTACTAAGGGACATTTGTTTCAATCAAGTGTTAGTGAATTAATGAATACTTCTAGTCCCAATCACATTGGACTTATGATTGGTAAAGTTATTTCTTGTGATAATAAGCGGATAGGAATTCGTTTGGAGCAAACGCTTCATCAAGGGGATGGCATTCGTTTTTTAGAAAGTGGTAAGGGACTTATTATAAATTATTTATATGATGCTAAAGGGTTGCTTGTATCGGAAGTATATAAAGGTAATGTTTGTTATATTGATAATAAAATAGGACTTACTGGTTTTGAGACGGTTTCTAAAACTTCTGATTCTTTATTGATGGAGGAGTTGAGAAAACTTCCTCATAGAAGAGTTCCTGTTAGTTATTCTGTTACTGCGCGGGAGGGAGAGCCTTTTACAGTGTCTATTAGTGATAGGGTTCATACTGTTTCGGAGGCAGGAAGCATTGTACAAAAATCTATTACATCTCCAGTTAGTGCGGATAGGATTCGTACTCAACTTGAAAAATTAGGAAATACACCATTTATTAGTGAGGCATTTGAAATTGATAAGGATGAAGATATATTTATTTCATTACGTGATATTAATGAAATTCGTCGTACCTTGGTGGATAAATTATCTTGTGCTAGGATGATGGTAGGTTATTCACCAGTGATTCGTGAAGTTGTATTTGATCATTTAAATCTTTCGCGTGATACGGAAAAAAGTTGCTCAGTCTTTAATGAAAAGCAGTTGTTAGCTTGTTTAAAATTAGGTTTTAGCCGAGTTTATGTAAATAATTATTCTTTGTTTTTGAAATATCAATCTAATTCTTCTGTTTATTATTCTATTCCTAGATGTTTATTTTCTATGCAAAGAGAGATTCCATCCCGGACTTTGGTTAAAGATTTGTTTTCTTTTTCTAATAGAGATTCTTTCATTGGAGATTATACTTTAAATGTATGTAATATTTATACTGCTTATTATTTATATCAATTAGGGTTATCTAAGATTACACTTTCTGTTGAACTTTCTTCTAGCGAAGTGAATAATTTTGTTGATTTGTTCTATCATACTTTTGGTTGTTTTCCTAATGTTGAAGTGGTTCGATATGGTGCGGTTGAAGTTATGGTTATTAAAGATAATATTTTAGACTTAAAAGAGAATGTATTTTCTTACTATTTAAAGGATTTACATCAACGTTTATTTCCTGTTTATTTCAATGGAGTTCAAACGATTATTTTAAATTATAATACACAGCCTAAATTAGATTTTCATTCTTTGTGCAAAGACGTATCTGTTCGTTATCAATTTTATCAAGAGAATGAAAATGAGATTTTTGAAATTGTAAAAAACAATTAATTATAGTACTAAAATTAGTCGTTTTATGATAAAATATTTTTAGATAGGATGTGATATTTAGTGGCTAATGATACTGAAGAGAAAATTATACCAAAGAAAAATTATATCATAGTTGCGATTATGTTTCTTGCAGTAGTGATTTTAGTTGTTTATTTATGTGGTTTATATCATGTATATGACGAACATCAACGTGAGATACCTGTAATTCGAGGAACATTATCTGAAATTTTACCGGATGAGTTAGATCATTATATTATGGAAAATCCAACTACTGTTATTTATATGTGCACTGCTTCTGATTCTATATGTAGGGATTACGAGAAAAATTTTAAAAAGTTGATTAAGCAAGATGATTTACAAGAAAGTATCATTTATTTGAATTTAAGTAGTATTGATCAAGAAGAGTTTGTTGATACTTTTAATCGTACATATCCATATAAAAATTCTTTGACGAAACATTATCCTGCCTTGGTTTCTTTTGAAGATGGCGAAATAGAAGGAATTTTACAAGGAACTTCTAATCAGGAGTTAACCATTTCTAAAACAGAGCAATTTATAGATATGCATCAAATAAAAAAACAAGGTGAATAGTTGAAGAAGGAAAATAAATGTAGACATAACAATATGTCTACTTTTTATTGATAAGTTCAGTGAGTAGTCTTGTTTTTTACTTTTTTATGGTTTAAAATAAATTATTCAGATGAGTGATTAATTATTTTGAGAAGTGGAGGGATATGATGAATCATATAGTTTTATTTGAACCTGAAATTCCACAGAATACAGGGAATATAATGAGAACATGTGTTGCAACAGGTACAAAATTACATTTGATAAAACCATTAGGTTTTTCTTTAGATGATGCTCATTTAAAGAGAGCTGGTGTTAATTATATTGACAGGTTAGAGTATCAAGTATATGAGAACTTTGATGACTTTGTGTCTAAAAATCCGGGTGTTTATTATTATTTTACGAGGTATGGAAAAAAGCCACATTCTAGTTTTGACTATAGTAATCCTAGCAAAGATAATTTATATTTTATTTTTGGAAAAGAATCTACTGGTATTCCAAAAGAAGTTTTGAAGCGTGATTTGGAGCATTGCATGCGTATTCCTATGACTGATGGTGTGCGTGCTTTGAATGTTTCGAATAGTGTTGCTATTGTTATTTATGAGGCTTTGAGGCAGCAAAATTATGAAGGTTTATTACTTACAGAGCCTTCTACAGCACAACATAAAGGTGCTGATTATTTGGAGAGAGAATGATGTTAAATAAGGAATTGGTTTCTTATATTGAACGTTGTATTTTCCCAAAATATGATAGGTTATATGCTCATGGTTTGTTACATATTCAGTATGTGATTGATCATTCTTTTATAATTGCTAAAGAGTATGATGTTGATTTAAATATGGTTTATTGTATAGCTTGTTATCATGATTTGGGTCTTTTAGCTATTGATATGAACCGAGAAGATCATGCTATAGAATCAGGGAAAATATTAATGGCGGATAATAATTTGCAACGTTTTTTTGATGATAATCAATTACGGATTATGAAAGAAGCAATAGAAGATCATTCTGGTTCTTTAAATAGGCGTCCTAGAAATATTTATGGTGAGATTGTCAGTGATGCTGATAGAGATGTTGATATTTACATCTTAGCAAAGCGACAGCTACAAACAAGTATTAAATATTATCCTGAATTGAATACGTTTGATGAGCACTTTGATAGATGTTATCAATATATTTTATATAGAAATAAAAAGCCATTTCATTTATGGACAGGAAATTTTAAAGTTTTGCAAATGATGGAAAAATTTAGGAGTGATTTTTTAGATAAAGATTTTGCAAGGAAAGTTTATTTGGATGCATGGAATTATATAGAAGAAGAGGGATTGAAAGAGAAGTTTATATCTTTTTATGAAGATTGAGTAGTTCTTTTATAAGGTTTTGTTTGATATTTTATTTGATTTGAAAGTAGTGATAGAAATGTTATCAAGAAAAGAAGAAATTGAACGTAGTATTATTACAAAATTTCGTAAAGAAATTTGGAGACCTTTTACTAAAGCTGTTCGAGAATATCAGCTTATTCAAGAAGGAGATAAGGTTGCTGTGTGTATTTCTGGTGGTAAAGATTCTATGCTTTTGGCTAAATGTATAGAGGAGTTACAGAAACACGGAAAGGTTAAGTTTGATGTTTGTTATATTGTGATGAATCCTGGATATCGTCCGGAGATTTATGAGCAGGTTTTGGAGAATGCTAAAATTTTAGGAATCGATATTCAGGTTTTTTCTTCTAATATTTTTGATGTTGTAGATAGTCAGAATTCCTCTCCTTGTTATTTGTGTGCTAGAATGCGAAGAGGCTTTTTGTATGCTCGTGCTCAAGAGTTAGGGTGTAATAAGATTGCGTTAGGTCATCATTTTGATGATGTTATTGAAACAATTTTGTTGTCTATTTTTTACGGGGGAGAATATAAAAGTATGCCACCAAAGTTGTGGAGTACCAATTTTGATGGTATGGAACTTATTAGACCACTTTATTTAGTTAGAGAAGATGCTATTATTCGTTGGGCTAAATATAACAATTTAGATTTTATTAATTGTGCTTGTAAGTTTACAGATTCTTCACATATTGATTCTAAACGATTAGAAATGAAGAAATTGATTCATCAGTTTGAAAAGAGAAATCCTCATGTAGCTGCTAATATATTTAAGTCTTCAGAAAATGTTAATATTGAAACGGTTTTAGGTATTAAGAAAGATGGAGAAAAAATTTCTTTTTTAGATAACTATGATAAGTAGATTTATCTTTTTTAAGATATAGTGTGAAGTTATAATATGAAAAATATTGATATTGTTGAATAAAAAAGCTCTTTTCATCTCATAAGAAAGATGAAAGGAGCTTTTTATGTCTAAATATAAAGTAGAAATTAGTGGTGTAGATACTAGTTATATAGAGGTTCTTAGTAATTCAGAGATGAACGAGTTGTTTCAGGAGATGCAAAATGGTAATTTGGAGGCAAGGACTAAATTAGTTGAAGGTAATTTGAAGTTGGTTTTATCTATTTTGCAAAGATTTCATCATCGTGTTGAAAATATGGATGATTTATTTCAAATAGGTTGTGTTGGGTTGTTAAAGGCCATTGATAATTTTGATTTATCTCATGAAGTAAAGTTTTCAACTTATGCAGTTCCTATGATATTAGGGGAGGTGCGTAGATATTTAAGGGATAATAATAGTGTGCGTGTTAGTAGATCTTTGCGGGATATTGCGTATAAGTCTTTAAAGTTTAAAGAACAGGTGTATAATCAAACTGGAAAAGAACCATCGATTGAGGAAATTGCTACACAGTTGGAGGTTAAACCATTTGAAGTTGTTCAGGCTTTGGATTCTTTGCGGGAACCTGTAAGTATGTTTGAACCTATTTATTCTGATGGTGGAGATACCATTTATTTGTTTGATCAGTTAGAAGATAAAACTAATAATAGTGATGATGTATCTTTAAAAATGGCTTTAAATGATGCCATTCAACAATTGGAAGATAGGGAACAACATATTTTGGATGAACGGTTTATTGTTGGAAAGACACAGATGGAAATTGCAGAAGAATTGAATATTAGTCAGGCACAAGTTTCAAGAATTGAAAAGGGTGCGATTAAACAATTGAAGAAAGTTTTGAAATGAGTTGCATATATTTTATTAGGTGGTAGAATGCGTTTGTCAGAGCTTCAAGGTAAAAACATTGTCAGTGTTGTAGATGGAAGAAATATTGGTAATATTATTGATGTTAATATTATGATGGATGGACGTATTGAGTCTTTAATTATAGAAAGAGGAAAATCTATTTTTAGTTTTAATAGAGATGGGGATACAAAAATTTTATGGAAGGATATTACTAAAATAGGGGAAGATGTTATTTTGGTAAATGTTAATATGAAATGAAAATTGCTAAGAAGATAGGGGGAGTTTTTCTTTTTTCTATTCTCATTTCTTTTTTTTGTGTTTCATTATTGGGGGAAAAGGTAAATCCTATTTTGTCAAATTATTTAAATCTGGAAGTAGAGAGGATAACTTCGAATGTTATTGATTCTACAGTAAATGATGTTTTAGCACAGGGCTTAACACAAGAATTGTTTATTGTTTCCAAAAATAGCAATGATGAGATTGAAATGATTGATTATAATTCTAAGGAAGTTAATGTTTTATTATCTGATATTAATCAAAGGATTTATTTAAAACTGAAAAAATTAGAAGAAGGAAATGTGAAGGATTTTGATTTATCTTCTTCTTTATTAGGTTCTGGTTTTCGAAGTGTTAAAAATGGAATAGTCTGTGAAATACCAATTGGATCTTTGACAAATAATGGCTTTTTAAATAATCTAGGTCCTGTTATTCCTATTAAGATGTCTTTTTTAGGTCAGGTTAATAGTAGTTTAAGAACAAAAGTTACTAGTTACGGAATTAATAATTTATATTTAGAAGTATATGTTGATGTAGAAGTGAAAGAGCGTATATCTTTGCCTAAATCTTCTAAGGATGTTACAATTCATGTAGAAGCACCTTTAAGTATTAAGATCATTTCTGGTAGTGTTCCAGATTATTATGGTGGGATTGTTGGAAAAAATTCTGAGACAGTTTTTTTAGAAGAATATAATTTGTATTGACATTATATGTTATAATTTTTATAGAGTATGTTAAAGATTGGACGTGATGGAATGAAAGTTTATACATTTAATGGTAATGAATATGAATTGTTATCTGATGATGGTTGTTTTTCATATGATTATATTAAGGATTATATTACCGATTATTTTAAGGATTTTGATTATATTTTTGGTGATTTTTCAGGTGATAAAGTTAGACTAAAAGGTTTTTTTCAAAGTGATTATAAGAATGTTAAGAAGTATAATGATATCAAATATTTAGATTATTATCGTAAAGAATATTGTAATTATGGAGCAAAAACCTTCTTATTAAAAAAAGTTAGTAAAAAATAGTTGTAATTTCTTTAAAATACGATATAATTATATTATATGGATAATAAAGGGAGGACAATTTATGGAAGAAAAGAAAATGATGAAAATCGTAGCGGAAGATGGCTCTACTGAAGATGTAGAAGTTGTGTTTGCTTTCGAGTTTAAAGATAATAAAAAAGAGTATGTAATTTATACAAAAAATGAACGTGATGATGATAATAATATTACTATCTATGTTTCACATGTAGATCGTTCGAATGGCAGTGCGAGACTTTTAGGCGTTGATAGTGAAGAAGAATGGAATAGAATAAAAGATGTTTTACGTGAACTTGCTAAAGGAGAATAATGTTTGAGGAGGGATATTTATGAATGAAAATGTAGTTTTCAAGGAGATGTCTTTTGATGAGATGCAGACTGTCATGGGTAGTAGACGAATTAAGATGAAACCTATGTCAATGGATCAGCTTTTGCTTAAGGTGGCTAAGTTTAGTCCTATATCTGTTACTAATATGGGTGCTCCTGAAGTAACACAGACTCCTTCTACTTCTGTAGTAGTTCCTGTTTCTGATGAAAAACCTGAAAATGTTATTAAAATTTCTACTTTAGATAATATTGAAAAAGAGAATATTAATGATTATGTATTACAATTTTTTCCTTTTATTGAGTCTAAACCTATTCGATTAACTGATTCTATGTATTTAAAAGTTGGAGCAAATGCTTTAATTACTAAAGAAAACTCTTCAGAAGCAACAACTGTTGCTGAGTTTCCTTTTAATACTCCTGTTTTTGATTCTGTAGCTGAGACTAGTACGAGTAGTGGTTTAGTTACCGTCAATTCTATTGATACTAGTGCTATTGATGCTCAGAAAATTCAAGATACAGTTAGTGATGCATTTAATGTTACTGAGGAAAATATGAAAAAAGTAGGATATTCTAATTCTAAAGCTAAAGTTGAAAAATATAATGGTGATATTGAAGTTGCAAAAGAAATTCCTAAATTTGGTCACATTAATGATGGTATTTTTTCTAATACTGTTAGTAGTTCTGTAGAAGATACAACTAGTATTCAAGCAGATGCTGTTGAAAATAATAAAGATAGAGTTGTTCCTATTGTTGCTCCTGTTAGAGAAGAGAAGATAATGGTTGTAGAAGAGAAAAAAGAACCTGAAGTTAAGCAGTTTGTTTTTGAACAAGATACGAATAATGATAAAAATGAAGTTGTAGAAAAGCCAATTGTTTTAGAAAATTCTGCTGTTGATACAGATGTTTTTGATTTTGCAAAGGCTAAGGCTATTATTGAGGAAGAAAAGAAAAAAGCAGCTAGTTTGGATGAAAAGAAGCAAGAAGAAGAACAAAAATTAGAAGCGGCTGTTAAAAATTGTAATGAGCAGCGTGAGGATTATAAGAAAGTTTGTCAGCAAGTTAGAGAAGAGATTGCTTTTTGGCAAAAAACTAATGAGGATAGACAACAGGAAGTTCAGCAACTTGAAGAAAAACGTCTTCAACAAGAAAAGATTGCTGCAGATTATGCTCAACAGAAAGCGGAAATTACAAGTTTAATTTCTGGAACTATGGATTATTCAGAGTCTGCACAATTTGTTAAGTATAGGGCTGCTTAGGATATTGGGATTATAAAGTAATAATTATAAGGATGACGTCAGTCATTCTTTTTTTTTGAAGGAATTGCAATGATATTCTTTTTTTATTGTGGCGTGTAGTAAGGTTGTTAACAATCCGTTTTTTGATAGTCAAGTTATATTTTTGATTTTATTTCATATTATTAATTATGAAAAATAAAATTAGATATTATTATAATTTTAATGATTTTAGTCTTACTAGAATTAAAGATTGCTATTATTTTAGATATCAAAATATACTTTATTCATTTGAAAGGATAGAGAATATTGAGTATTTTCAAGTAATACTTTCTATTCTTAAGTCAATTCCTAGTTCACGGTTTTTTAAGGTTGTTCCTAATATTTATAATGATGACTTTTGTACTATTAATAATCAGTCTTATGCTTTATTTATGCATAGGTCAAGTGATTTTTCTCTTTATAAAGAAATAATTAATTTGCCTATGTTTAATTATCATATACCTAATATTAAAATCTTTCCCTGGGATTTTTTATGGATAAAAAAAATTAATTATTATGAGTATCAAATAAAACATATTTTTAATGTTGATACTTCATTAATAATTAATGATTGTTTTTATTATTATGTTGGTATGGCAGAGAATGCAATTTCTTACTTAAAGTATAATTCTGCATTTTTTTCTTCTAATTTATGCTTATGTCATAAACGCATTTCAATTAAAGATTTTTTTCATCCACAAAATATTATTGTTGATTGCTATCCTAGAGATGTATCTGAGTATATAAAATATTTATTTTTTTCTAATACGTATCAGGGATTTTGTTTTTCTTCTTTTTTTGAATTATTACATTTTTCCTATAATGATTTTGTATTATTATACGCAAGGCTTCTTTTTCCTTCATATTTTTTTGATATATACGATAATATTGTCAATACACATTCGGATTATTCTGCGTTAAAATCTATATTATTACGTGTGGATGAATATAATAACTTTTTACATTATATTTATACTATTATTTGCAAGTTTATTGAAATACCAGAAGTTTTATGGATAAAAAATTAATTTTCTGGTATGTTTTGTACTTCTTTTATTTCTGGTATTTCATTCTTTAGGATTTCTTCTATTCCATCTTTTAAAGTGATATCCATCATAGGACATCCTTCACATGCTCCTGTTAATTGTACATATACTATATTTTCTTCATATTTGACAAATTTTAAATCTCCACCATCATTAATTAAATATGGTCTTATTTTTTCAATTAATAATTTTATTTTTTCTTCTGTTTCCTTTTTCATTTTTTATCACCAATGTTATTATATCTCTTTTTTTTTTATTGGTAAAGAGTATTATCTTCTCCTTGTGATTACATTGTTTTAGTGCTATACTGTTTATGTTGGGATGTGTTTGAATGAATCAATACAAAAAAAATCAAATAGTTAAGGGTTGTGTTACTGGTATAGAAAAATATGGAATTTTTGTGAGTTTAGATGATTACTATAGTGGATTAATTCATATTTCAGAAATTTCTGATTTCTTTGTTAAAAATCCTGCTGATTATGTACATATAGGAGAAACAATTAGAGCTAGGGTTGTTGATGATAGTGAACTTGAATCTTTTCATGTTAAACTTAGTATAAAGAATATGGATTATAGATTTAATAAACAATGTAGGAGAGTAAAAATTGTAGAGACTAGTAAAGGTTTTATGACATTAGGTGAAAGCTTACCTATATGGATTTTATCAAAAAAAGAGGAAATTAAAGAAAAGATGCAAAAAAATTAAAAAAATTATGTTGATAGTATTGACAAACAGTATTTTTATTGGTATATTTAGTACTGTCAACTGACATTAACGGGCGATTAGCTCAGTTGGTTAGAGCACCTGCCTTACAAGCAGGGGGTCACAGGTTCGAGTCCTATATCGCCCACCATGCCGAAATAGCTCAATTGGTAGAGCAACTGACTTGTAATCAGTAGGTTCCGGGTTCAAGTCCTGGTTTCGGCACCATTTTTTTTGGAGAGGTAGCGAAGAGGCTAAACGCGACAGACTGTAAATCTGTTCCTTCGGGTTCAATGGTTCGAATCCATTCCTCTCCACCACTGTATTGCCTCGTAGCCAAGTGGTAAGGCATCAGACTTTGACTCTGACATGCGTTAGTTCGAATCTAACCGAGGCAGCCATTATTATTTGATCTGTTAGCTCAGTCGGTAGAGCATTTGACTTTTAATCAAAGGGTCATGAGTTCGAATCTCATACAGATCACCAGTTGCCTGAGTGGCGGAATTGGTAGACGCACAGGACTTAAAATCCTGCGAGATTCAACCCTCGTGCCGGTTCAAGTCCGGCCTTAGGCACCATTTTAATAATTACTCATTAGTTACTGATGAGTTTTTTTATAAACTATGCTCTAGATTTTTAAAAAGTGTTGACATAGTTAAAATGTTTTGTTATAATCATTTTGTCGTCTGGAAAAGACGCATTCGGAGGAATACCCAAGTCTGGTTGAAGGGACCGGTCTTGAAAACCGGGAGGTCGTGCGAGCGGCGCAGGGGTTCGAATCCCTTTTCCTCCGCCATTATATCGCGGGATGGAGCAGCTCGGTAGCTCGTCGGGCTCATAACCCGAAGGTCGTAGGTTCAAATCCTTCTCCCGCAACCAATTTGGTCTCATGGTGCAGCTGGTTAACACGTCTGCCTGTCACGCAGAAGATCGCGGGTTCGAGTCCCGTTGAGACCGCCATATGGCTTCATAGCTCAGTCGGTAGAGCAAGGGACTGAAAATCCCTGTGTCGCTGGTTCGATTCCCGCTGGAGCCACCATTTTGTTAATAACTTAGTTTTATATAAATTGGTTACGTACTGCGCTCGTAGCTCAGTTGGATAGAGTGTTTGGCTACGAACCAAAAGGTCAGGGGTTCGAATCCCTTCGAGCGCACCATATTTCGGGAAGTGGCTCAACTTGGTAGAGCACTTGGTTTGGGACCAAGGGGTTGCAGGTTCAAATCCTGTCTTCCCGACCATTTGATTATAGACGTTGATAATTCAACGTTTTTTTGTGCTCTAATGTGTTTATGGTGTAATTTTGAATATTTTAGATTTATTTGTACTATGTGCTATAGCTTATATTTAAAAAAATAAATATTAATAATAGTTAATAAAATAAATATTAATAATAGTTAATATTTATTTATTTATAAACGATAATATAACATTGAGATATTTTCTTTTTTTATTTCAAAGTTAGTCCCATGATCATAAGTTTGTCCGCATTTTTTGCCATTTCGATATATTCCAATATTAAATACAATTTTTATTTCTCCTTTTTCTATTAATGATAGAAATGTGCTAAAGTCTTTAATTTTATAGAAGGTTATATTTGTATATCGAAAATAAGTTGTACTGTTTTTTTTCTTTTTTTCAGCTTCAATAAATGCTAAATATTTCATTTTGGCATCTAATTTTTCTTGTAATGTTTTAAAATTCCAAAAACAGTTTTTTTCTATAAGATTATAATGATTGTCTAAAATTACTAGATATACTTTTTGATAAAAATAATCTATTTCTAGCTTCATAAAATAGCTATTATTTATTTTTGTTAATTTGTTCGCTGTAATTGTTGCGTAGAAAATTTTATTTTGAGATAAGACTTTATCACTCCATCCATATTGATCTTTTAAATATTGTGTTCCGAAAATGTATGGTCCATCAAATGTAGCACTAAATAGTGTTATGTTTAATCTACTATTATATTTTAAGCTTGTTTTAATTTCTATTCCATTATAGTCTGCAATTGGAAAGTTTTCTCTTTCTTTCCCAATTATATTCTCAAATGTAATTCCAACGTTACCTTTTCCATTCGATGTTCCTTCTATCCAATTAAGATTTTTGATTTCTGTAAATTTTAGTGCGAATTCTTCTATATTTTGTTCCATATTTTGCCTCCTCATATATATCATTATAGAAAAAATAGGATGTTCACATGAAAATTAATCTAAATAGTAATTTTATGTTTATGCTAAAAATATATATTTTAAATAAAATATAATTTTGTTTTATATAATCAAAAGTATCATATACTTTAATAGGTGATTTCTTTTGAAAAAATTTTTTCTTTTTTTAACTTTTTTTCTTTTTTTTCTACCATTCACTGTTGCTGCAGATTCAGCTAAATCTACTATTGTAATGGATTTAGATACTGGAAGAATTTTATATGAGAAAAATGCGGAACAGAGGAGATTAATAGCATCAATTACAAAAATTATGACGGCGATTGTTGCTATTGAAGAAGGAGATTTAACAGAAAAAATTACTGTTGGTGAAGAAGTCCTTTCTATGTATGGGACTAATATCTATGTAGAAGTAGGAGAAAAAATGAAACTTCGAGATTTATTATATGGTTTACTTCTTCGGAGTGGAAATGATGCTTCGGTTGTGATTGCTAAAGCTGTTGCAGGTAGTGAAGAAAAGTTTGTAGATATGATGAATCAGAAAGCACAAGAAATAGGTATGAAAAATACGACTTTTAAGAATCCACATGGTTTAGATGAGGAGTCCGAAAATTATTCTACAGCTTATGACATGGCATTACTTTCTAAATATGCATATAAAAATAAAACTTATCGCAATATAGTTTCTACTGATAAGTATGAAGTTTCTACTGGTAAAAAAACATATCTTTGGTATAATCGTAATAAATTGTTGACAACTTATGAATATTGTACGGGTGGCAAAAATGGTTATACTCCAAGAGCAGGAAAAACCTTAGTTACAACAGCTTCGAAAAATGGACTTAATTTAACTATTGTTACTTTATCTGATGGAGATATATATAATAATCATCTTGAATTGTATGAAAATATGTTTTCACAGTATCATCGCTATAAAATAATTGATAAAAATAGTTTTTCTATTGATAAACAATTTGTAGATGAAGAAGTATACCTTAAAGATTCTTTTTATTATCCTCTTACTCTGAATGAAATAGATAATATAAAGACAATTGTTCATTTTTTTGAGGACTCTGCTATTGATGAGATTGGTAATATCGAAATCTTTTTAAATGATCAAAAGATAGGGGAAGTTCTAATTTATTCCAAATTAAAAAGGAAAGATCAATTTTCTTTCCTAACCTGGTTAAAAGAATTATTTTCTTGATAATCTGAAAAAATTGATACTTGGTCTACAGAATAAACGAAATCCGTTATCTGTAGTTCCAATTCCACTTGATATATATAATTTTGATTGTTCAAGTTGATAAAATTCATTTATGTATTTATTTGCACCTTCTTTTTTGAGAATACCTCCAAGATATGGTATAGCCACTTGTCCGTTATGTGAGTGTCCTGCCAAAAATAGGTCTGTTTGGTAGCTTGCGATAATATCATCTACAGAATCTGGTTCATGTAATAAAGTTATTGTATATATATTTGAATTATGAGTTGGTTCTTCAAAGTATTGGTATGCTTGGTTAATGTTTATATTTCCTGATATGCTACTATTTAGGCCAATTAAAAGAATAGGTGTGTTACTGTTGTTATAGATTAATTCATAGCTATTATTTAGTATTGTAAATTCACTTTGATTCATGATTGTCGTAAACTGTTCTTTATCTTCTTCTCCTAAGATAGCATATTTTCCAATTGTAGATTTAATTTTTTTAAGTTCTTTAATTAGCGTTTCTTGTTCTTTTGATTTTAATTTATAATCTTTGTTGATTAGGTCTCCTGTAAATACTACCAGGTCTGGATTTCTACGATTAATTGTTTTTACTAATTTTTTTATGTCGTTTATAAATATGGTAGAACCATAATGAATATCTGATAGTTGAATGATTTTTAGACCATCAAAACTTTCTGGTATTTTTTCATCTATGATACGTTCTTCTTTCACAGTAATTAATTTAGATGAGATGTATGTAGTGTACAGAAAAAATGAGATACTTATTATAATTACTATGAAGATGACTTTTAGACTTGTTAAAACAATTTTTTTACGTAGTTCTCTATTTTCTTCTTTTATAATTTCTTTTTGTTTTTCTTCATTTCTTTCTGTTCTTGTCGTCATCTTATCACCAATATTATTGTATCATAATTTAGAGTAAGTATAAAATAATTCCTATGCTTTTATTTTAGGGTTGACATTAGAAAAATAGAAGAAATTTATTTTTTATGATACAATAATATTGGTGATGAAAATGAAATATGATGTTGTAATTATAGGAGCAGGACCAGCAGGGTTATTTACAGCGTATGAACTTATCACAAAAAATAAGAGTTTAAAAGTGGCTTTAATGGATAAGGGTCAAAAAGTAAAAACTAGATTTTGTCCTATGAATAAATATAAAACAAAGTGTGTAAATTGTAATCCTTGCCGTATTTTATCTGGTTATGGTGGTGCTGGTACGTTTTCTGATGGAAAATTGAATTTTATTCCTAAACTTGGGAAAAGTGATTTATTTAAATATATGAGTGAAAGTGAAGCTAATCAACTGATTGATGATACTGAAGAGATATTTACTAAGTTTGGTATGGATAGTGAGGTTTTTCCTAGTAATATGGAGGAAGCATTAGAGATTAAGAGAAAAGTTGCAATCCAAGGTGCTAGGTTATTATTAATTCGTCAAAAACATTTGGGTAGTGATCATTTGCCTGAATATATTGATGATTTTAGTAATTATTTAGAAGAGCATGGTGTTACTTTATATGAAAATACAGATGTTTCTGATATAGTTGCTATTGATAATGGATATGAGGTTATTTATGGAAAGAAGAAGCTTATTGCACGTAAAGTAGTTGTTGCGCCTGGTAGAACAGGGGCAAAATGGATTCAAGAATTAGCTGATAAGTATCATATTCCATATTTATCTCAGAGTATTGAAATAGGTGTTCGTGTTGAGGTAAGGAAAGAAATTTTAGAGGCAATTACTAATGTAATATATGATCCTACTATTTTTATACGTACAGATACTTATGGTGATGAAATCAGAACTTTTTGTACGAATCCTGGTGGATTTGTAGCAAAAGAAAATTATTATGGCTATATTTGTGTTAATGGTCATGCATTAAAAGATGTGAAGTCTAATAATAGTAATTTTGCATTTATTAGTCGTGTTCATTTGACTGAACCAGTTACTAATACTAGACTTTATGGTGAATCTATTGCTAGAATTGCTAATGTATTAGGAGATTCTAAACCAATTATTCAATCTCTTAAAGATTTAAGGAGTGGAAGAAGATCTACTTGGCATCGTATTAATCAAGGATTTGTGGAACCAACGCTAAAAGATTGTGTTGCAGGGGACCTTGCTTTGGTTTTACCACATCGTATTATTACTAATATTTTGGAAGGTTTACAAAAATTAGATAAGATTATTCCGGGTGTTAATAATGATGAAACGCTTCTTTATGGACCTGAGATTAAATTTTTTAGTAATGAGATTGAAACAGATAATCATTTTAAATTAAAGTCAGAAGATATTTATTTTATCGGTGATGGTGCTGGTAAAGCTGGAAATATTGTAGTTGCTGCTGCAACTGGATTAGTTGCAGCACGCGATATTTTGGAGAAGGAGAAGTAGTATGAAAAAAATATTATTAGTGTTTGTTACTATTGCTACACTGTTTACTTTAACAGGTTGTGGTGTGGAAGAAGATTTACTTGGTATTTCTTATGATGTTGATGGAAACGAAGCTGCTCTTGATCAATATGATACTGAGAACCCTGTTGTTGCGATGTATGTAGAGGATTACGGATCTATTGTTATAGAGCTTTATCCTGATATTGCTCCTAATACTGTTAATAATTTTATTTCTTTGGTAAAATCCGGGTTTTATGATGATAATACTTTTCATCGTTTGGTGAAGGATTTTGTATTACAAGGAGGAGATCCTAACGGGAATGGTTCTGGTGGTCCTGGATATACTATTAAGGGTGAGTTTAGCGAAAATGGATTTGAAAATGATTTAAAACATAATAAATGGGTAGTTTCTATGGCACGTAGTGAGGATTATGATTCTGCGGGTAGTCAGTTCTTTATTATGTTGGGTGAAGCAGAGCATTTAGATGGACAATATGCGGCTTTTGGTAAAGTTATTGATGGTAAAGATAATATTAATCGAATTGTTAAAAATGAGGGTATTTCTGATCCTAATTCTGGAAAACTTACTCATAATTTGACTATTAAGAAAGCAATTATTGATTTAAAAGGAAAAGAATATTCTGATGTTAAAAAGATTGAAAAAAACAGTTAAGATAAGTAATATTCTTGAAAAAATAGTTAATATACGTTATAATCATTCGTAGATGCGATGATACTGAGGAGTAAAAATAGAAAGTCTTTAGAGAGGTTATGGTTGGTGTAAATAGCTGATGGACTATTTTGAAGGTAGCAGTGGAGCAGAATTTCTGAAATAGTAGTAAGAAATATCCGTTCATCACGTTACGATGTTGAGATAGGGTTTTTAATTCTATAAAATAAGGTGGTACCACGAGCTTTCGTCCTTTGGATGAGGCTCGTTTTTTTATTAAGAGGTGATGCTATGAGAGGAAAAGTTGTTATTATACCTGACGATAGACAAATTTTGGCTGATTCTTTTGGGCGAGATGTATTTTATGGTGAGGATCATATAGAGGTTTATCAGGAATTTTCTGATAAATATCAACTTGGTTATTCTTTTTCTAAAGATGATTCTCAATATGCATCTTTAGAAATTGCACGTTTAGGTCATTTTTCTTATAAAACTGAAAATGATACGCGTATTATTATTTTTTATTTACCTAAAGAAATAACTGATCAGCAATTGAATTTTTTTGAAGCACATCAATATGAATTTTCTTCTTGGAATATGGTCTTTGCTTATAGCTTTTCGGAAGATAATAAGGAACAGGAAGTTATATCTTTAAAAGGTTTATCTACAATTTTACAAACGATGCGAGTCAAAAACCAGTTGTTTCGTTCGAATCAAATAAATTTAAAAAGTAAATAGAAGGGTGATGTTATGTTAGATAAAAAATATAATGCGAAAGAAAAAGAAGAAAAATGGTTGAATTATTGGAATGATAATAGAATATATCGATTTGTTCCAGATGGTAGAGAAGTATTTTCAATAGATACTCCGCCACCAACAGTAAATGGTAAAATTCATATTGGACATATTTTTTCTTATTCACAGACAGAAATGATTGCTAGATATAAAAGATTGAGAGGGTATAATATTTTTTATCCTTTTGGTTTTGATGATAATGGTTTACCAAGTGAAAGACTTGTTGAAAAAGAGCAGGGTAAAAAAGCTCATGAAATCGGTAGAGAAGAATTTTCAAAATTGTGTTATAAAACTACAGATAGATATGAAGAAGAATTTCAAGAGTTGTTTAGTAAAATGGGAGTAAGTACTGATTGGGATATTCATTATAAGACAGTTAGTCCTTCAACTATTAAGATTAGTCAGTTATCTTTTTTAGACTTAGTCGATAAGGGACATTGTTATCACAGAGAATCTCCTGCTTTATGGTGTAATGAATGTTTAACATCTATTGCTCAAGCCGAGTTAGAAACCAAGACTATTAAAACGACATTTAATTATATTAATTTCAAAACAGTAGAAGATGGTGAAGAATTTACTATAGCAACAACTCGTCCGGAATTATTACCAGCTATTGTATGTGTATTTGTTAATCCTAATGACGATGAACATAATCATTTAATTGGTAAGACAGCACATATTCCCATTATAGATGTAGAAGTACCTATCATGGCTGATGAGAAGGTTGCTATAGATAAAGGTACGGGTGTAGTAATGTGTTGTACTTTTGGTGATCAGACAGATATTGAATGGTGGAAGAAATATAATTTACCGTTGAAATATATTTTTACTAATGATGGAAGAATTATAGATGATGTACCAAATTATGGCGGATTAAAAATTAAGGAAGCTAGAAAGAAAATTATTGAAGATTTACAAAATGGTGGATTTATAGTAAAAATTGAAGAATTAGAGCATGAAGTTCAAACGCATGAAAGATGTGGTAAGGAAGTAGAGTATTCTGTTATGAGGCAATGGTTTATAGATACTATGAATCATAAAGAAGATTTTTTGAAAATAGGAAATGAAATTCACTGGCATCCTAGTCATATGAAAAATAGATATAATGAATGGGTTGAAAATATTATGTGGGACTGGTGTATATCAAGACAAAGATACTTTGGTGTTCCATTCCCAGTTTGGTATTGTAAAGATTGTGGAGAACCAATATTTGCTAGAAAAGAAGATTTGCCAGTTAATCCATTAGTGGATTTGCCAAAGGTAGATAAATGTCCTAAATGTGGCTGTACTGAATTTGTTTCTGAAACCGATGTCATGGATACCTGGGCAACATCTTCAGTAACACCATTAATTAATATGCATTATGGTGAAAAAGACAACTATGAAGATATTTTAAAACCTATGAGTTTAAGAACGAATGCTTCTGAAATTATTAGGACATGGGATTTTTATACAATCGTTAAGAGTTTTTATCATTTTGGCAGGAGACCATGGGATAATGTTATGATTTCTGGATTTGTTATGGCTGATAAGGGACAGAAAATAAGTAAGAGTAAAGGTAATAGTAAAGTAGAACCGTTATCTCTTATAAATCAATATTCTGCTGATGTGATACGTTACTGGGCTGGTTCAGGACGGTTAGGTACAGATATTGTTTATAGTGAAGAAACATTACAAAGGGGACGTAAATTAGTAAATAAGATATGGAATGTATCTAAATTTATTGAAATGCATCTTCAAGATTATGAAGATAGAGAGTTTAGTAATTATGAATATATTGATAAATGGATTTTAGGAAAATTTCAAGAAATGGAAAAAGGATTTTTAAAATATCTTGATGATTATGAAGTTGGTCTGGCCTTAAATCACTTAGAGAAATTTTTCTGGAATTTTTGTGATAATTACATTGAAATAGTAAAGCACAGGTTATATCGTCCTGAGGAATTTGGTGAAGAAGCTAGATATTCTGGGCAAAAGACAGTTTATACTTTACTTTATAAGTTGTTGCAAGATTTTAGTATATATTTTCCATTCATTACCGAAGAAATTTATCAAGAGTTGTATCGTGAAAAGCAATCTATTCATTTGACAGAAATTAAAGAGTTAAATAATAACTTTGATAAAGAAATGAAACTTGGAGATCAAATTGTTGAAATTATTGGTCTCGCTAGAGGAGAAAAAACAAATCATAATGTGTCTTTGAAAACACCAATTAGCTTATTAGAATTAGAAGTTACGAAAGAATTAAAGAATGCGATTGAATGTTCAATGCAAGATTTTAAAGCTACTTTATTTATTGAAAACATTCATATGAGTCTTATAGATTGCAATTATCATGTTAAAAATATTGAGTTAGAATTAGAATAGTGTAAGGAGGATGAGTTATGTTAGATAAAAAATATAATCATGTAGAAGTTGAAAAAAATAAGTATGAAGAATGGAAGAGTAAAGGCTATTTTAAGTCTGATAGTAAGAGTGATAAAACACCTTATTGTATCGTAATACCTCCTCCAAATGTAACTGGAAAGCTTCATTTAGGTCATGCCTGGGATACAACGCTTCAAGATATTTTGATTCGTTATAAGAGAATGCAAGGATATGACGCATTATGGCTTCCGGGTATGGATCATGCGGGTATTGCGACTCAAGCTAAAGTTGATAAACGTCTTCGGGATATAGGAATAAATCCTCGCGGGATCTCTCGTGATGAATGGCTTAATCATGCTTGGAGTTGGAAAGATGAGTATGCAAATACTATTCACGAGCAATGGGCAAAGTTAGGACTAAGTCTTGATTATACGAAAGAAAGATTTACTTTGGATCAAGGACTTAATGATGCAGTTAATTATGTGTTTGTTAAACTTTATGAAAAGGGTTTAATTTATCGAGGAGAAAGAATTATCAACTGGGATTCAGTTCAGATGACTGCTCTTTCTAATGAGGAAGTTATTTATAAAGAAGATAAGGGTGCTTTTTATCATATTAAGTATTTTATTACTGGAACAGATGATTATTTGGATGTAGCGACGACTCGTCCTGAAACTCTATTTGGTGATACAGCAGTTGCAGTTAATCCAAAAGATGAACGTTATAAGCATTTGATTGGAAAAACGGTTATTTTACCAATTGTTAATAAGGAAATTCCTATTGTTGGTGATATGCATGCTGATCCAGAGTTTGGTACTGGTGTTGTTAAGATTACACCTGCTCATGATCCTAACGATTATGAAGTAGGAATGCGTCATAATTTGCCTAGAGTTGTGGTTATGAATTTAGATGCTACCATGAACGAGAATGCTCCTGGATATGAAGGAATGACTCGTGAGGAGTGTCGTGAAAAATTATTAGAGGATTTGAAAGAGAAAGATTTATTAATTCGTGTTGAAGAAATGGTACATAACGTTGGTCATAGTGAGAGAAGCGATGCGGTAGTTGAGCCAACACTTTCTAAGCAATGGTTTGTTAAAATGCGTCCTCTTGCCGATCGAGTTTTAGAAAATCAAAAAAATAAAGATACAAAAGTTAATTTTGTACCTGAGCGATATGAGAAGACAATGAACCATTGGATGGAAATTACCTATGACTGGTGTATTTCTAGACAATTATGGTGGGGACATAGGATTCCTGCTTGGTATCGTGGAGATGAAGTTTATGTTGGAGTTGTTGCTCCAGAAGGAGATGGCTGGGTACAAGATGAAGATGTTTTGGATACTTGGTTTTCATCAGCTTTATGGCCATTTTCTACCTTGGGCTGGCCAGAAGAGACTGAATTATTTAAAAGATATTATCCCAATAACGTATTAGTTACTGGTTATGATATTATTCCATTCTGGGTAAATCGTATGACTTTCCAAGGGTTAGAATTTACTGATAAACGTCCGTTTAAAGATTGTCTTATTCATGGACTTATTCGTGATAAAGAAGGGCGTAAGATGAGTAAGTCTTTAGGTAATGGTGTTGATCCTATGGATGTTATTGACGAGTATGGTGCGGATAGCTTACGTTTCTTTTTAACAACCAATACAGCCCCTGGTACTGATTTACGTTATGATGAGGAAAAAGTTAAATCTACTTGGAATTTTATTAATAAATTATGGAATGCATCTCGTTATGTTTTAATGAATATTGAAGATTTAACGAAAGAAAAAATTACATTTAATCATTTAAGTAAAGCAGATAAGTGGATTTTGACAGCTAAAAATTATTTAATCCAAGAAGTTACTAAAAATATGGATAGTTATGATTTTCATAATGTAGGTAATACTTTGTATCAATTCATTTGGGAAGATTTTTGTGATAATTATATAGAACTTAGTAAAGCATTGATGAATGATACTACTAAGAGTGTTTTATTAGATGTTCTTACAACAATTTTGAAGTTACTTCATCCATTTATGCCTTATGTAACGGAAGAAATTTATTCTATGTTACCAGTGAAAGATACTGAGTCTATCATGATTAGTTCTTATCCTATATATAATGAAAAAGAAGTTTATGCAGAGGATTATGAAAATGTAAAAAAAGTGATTACTGATTTAACAGAGATTCGTAATTTAAAAGTTACAAATGGTGTTAAGAAGGATGCTAAAGTTCAGTTAGAAACTGATAAAGATTTGGAATATATTTATCGTTCTCAACTAAAAATTGCAGATGATAATTTCATCACTAATAACGATGATATTACTAATTATCAAACGATTTCTTACCAATCTTCTTTGGTTCAGATTACTTATTATTTTGAAAATGAGGTTAATAAAGAACAATTACAAGAAGAAATTAAGAAACTAAAAACTTCTATCGAAAGACGGGAAAAACTTCTTTCTAATGAAAATTATGTAAATAAAGCACCAAAGAATATTGTAGATATGGATCGTGAAAAGTTAAAAGAAGAACAAGAAAAACTATTATCTTTACAAGCACAATTATAGTCGATAAGCAATAGAATTTCTATTGCTTTTTTTGTGGTTGTTTAGTATTCTTATGATAGGAGTGGTTGTATGAGAGAAGTGTTGGATCAACTAATTGCTGGTGATGATTTTGATAAGGTGTTAGTAGAACATCAATTGGATAAGTATGAATTATTAGCATTTTTACGTCAAGAGGTGCTTGCATATAAAAAAGAATTTGATTTAAATCAAAGAGAACAATTGAAATCCATTTATTTAAAATTTTATAGTATGGTAGATTTAACAGGACAAAAAGTGGCTTTTGTTTCTGATACTCATTTTGCCAGTAAATATGAAAATACTGAATATTTTCCCGTGGTTTTAGACTTTTGTCGTAATCATGGGATTTTTTATTTATTTCATGGTGGGGATATTGGTGATGGGATGGTAGAGGCTCGAAGGGAATATCAAACACATTTAAAACAGATAGATCATATTGTGGATGTATATCCAGAAGATAAGTATATTCGTCAGTATATACTTGGTGGTAATCATGATGCTAAATACATGAAAAATGGTTATGATATATTAAAGATTTTATCTACAGAAAAACGTAATGTTTTTCCTTTAGGATATTTACAATCTTATTTTACTGTTTTTGGATATCCTATTTCTTTTGAACATCATTCTAAAATTCGTTTGCAATATCGGTTAGTAGAATTTCCATTTGTTATTACTGGTCATGCACATAAAAGCCGATTTGCTGATGATTTTATTAAACTACCTACACTTAGTGATGATATTCATTATAAAAATTTGCCTGAAGGGGTACCTGGGTTTGTGGTTATGGAGACAACTTCTTATGGAATACATTTTGATATTACTCTTTCAAGATATTCTTTTGATTCATCGGAACCTAGAAAAGAAGAGGCTTATACATATCAGTTTATTAAAAAATTATGATGCTTTGTAAATTTTTGAAAGTGTCTTTTTTTTCGACAAATATTTTACTTTCTTTTTGATATTCTGTAGATGGTGATGAAGAAATGAAAAAGACAATGTTATTAGCTGTAATTTTTGTAGTGCTTGGTGCTGTTTGTGGTAATTATTTATATCAGAAAGCACCTGATAGTATTTCTGTATTCCAAGAAGATAATGCTTATTATTTTTTACAGGAGGGAGTTTATTCATCTAAAGAGATTATGCAGGAGAATGTCGGTGATTTAGCGAATAAATTAACAGTTTTAGATGATAATAAGTATTATGTATATGTTGGTATTACTAAAAGTCGTGAAAATGCAGAAAAAATCCAAAAGATTTATAAGAATATGGGATATCAGATTTATATTAAAGAAGTAAAATTAGATAATGAAGAGTTTTCTAATAATGTAGTTCAATTTGATTTGTTAGTAAAAGAGTCAGATTCTACGGATGATATTTTAACTATTGAAGAAGTTGTACTTGCTAATTATGAGGAATTAATTGGAACAGGAATGTAGAAGTTTTTTCTTATAATAATATAGAGGTGATTATTATTTATAAGATGAAAGAACTTCCTGATGATGAACGACCTAGAGAGAAGTTGATTATGAATGGTGCTCAGTCATTATCAGATTCGCAGGTATTATCTATTCTTCTTCGTAACGGATGTCATAATAAAAATGTACATGAATTAGCGATTGAAGTTTTACAAAAATATCCTATTTCCATAATTAAAGAGTGTAGTTATTATGATTTTATTTCTGTTAAGGGAATAGGAAAAGTAAAAGCAATCGAAATATTAGCAGCTATTGAATTGGGTAGACGTATTTTTTTACGAGATAAAGAATCATTAGTTAAATTTCAATGTGCGGAGGATATCTGGAAAGATATTAAATATTATATTGCTGATTTAAAACAAGAATATTTTTATTGTTATTATTTTAATCAAAAACAAGAATTATTGGAAAGGAAGTTGTTGTTTATGGGAACTATTAATCGTAGTATTGTTCATCCAAGAGAAATTTTTAAGGAGGCTTATCGTTTGAGTGCATCTAGTATTGTATGTATTCATAATCATCCTTCTAATCATGTTATGCCTAGTAAAGAAGATGTTTTACTTACTGATCATTTAGTTAAAACTGGCTATGTTCAAGGTATTCCTATTCGTGATCATATTATTGCAGGAGAAGATTCTTATTATAGTTTTTATGAACATCATAATATTTTAAATCTATAGTTGCGAGGCTAATTTATTTATATTATAATAAGTTAGAATGGGATGATGTTATGTACAAGAGTAGAAAAAGAAAAAATTTAAATTTTAAAATTGTAGTTATAGCTGTTATCTTTTTAGTAATATTTGGTCTTACGATTTCTATTAAGATGAATCGTTCTAATTTTTTTGGTGAAGGCATTGTTAAAGATGTAATTACAATGATAGATAAGGTAGTGATGTATCCTTTTACGGCTTTAAATGGAGAAAAAGATGTTGATCAGACAGAGAGTTATCTTATCCAAAAAAATGTTAATGCTTCTTTAGAACAAGAAATTCAAGAACTTAAAGAAGTATTAGATTTAAATAGAACACTTACTGAATATACACCTGTTAACGCTACGATTTTATCTAGAAATAAAAATTATTGGTTTAATCAATTAATGATAGATAAAGGATCTAAGGATGGAATAAAAAAGGATATGGCTGTTGTTACTAAACATGGTTTGGTTGGTAAAGTTTCTAGAGTATATAGAAATTCGAGTGAAATAAAATTAATTACTTCAGATGATGTGAATTATAAAGTTAGTGTTACTATTCAAACTGGTACAGGTGATAGTTATGCTATTTTAAATGGATATGATTCTGATACTGAATGTGTAACAGTTACTGGTGTAGATAAAATGAGTACGGTACAAAAAGGGGATACTATTGTTACTAGTGGTTTAGGTGGTATGTTTCCTGGAGGAATTTATGTAGGTGTTGTACAAGATATAAAAAGTGATAAGTATGATTTAAGTAAAACTCTATATATTAAAACGTCACAGGATTTTAATGATATTCATTATGTTACTGTTTTAAAGGAGAAAGAGTAGTATGATGATTCCAATTGTTATCTTAGTTATCTCTTTTCTTTTAGATGGGGTGCTTTCTAATTTCTTACCTTATATGGTTGGTGATTTATCTTTATTTACACCTATGCTTACGATTGTCTCTTTGGTTATTATTTATCCCTTTTTTACTAAAAAGAAGCGTAACTATTTTATTATTTGTTTTGTATTAGGTTTGATTTATGACTTTATGTATACTAATTTATTGTTTTATAATGCGATTTTGTTTTTAGGATTAGGTGTTATTATTATGTTTTTACATCGTTATATTCGTTTGAATTGGTTGAGTTTGTTATTATTTATCAGTTTGGCGATTATTGGATATGAAGCTATGAACGTAATAATTATTTTGATTTTTCAATTAGTTCCGATGACATTTTATCGTTTTCTTTATAAAATTAGTCATAGTTTATTACTCAATTTAATTTATGGAGAACTTCTTTATTTGATTATTATTCTTATTCCTAAAAAATATAAGAGGTTTGCTATTAATTCTTAAGAAAAGTAGAATATCTGCTTTTCTTTTTTCATATCCTTTATTAGAGGAGATTATACTATGAATACAAAGAAAACAGTAAAGAAGAAACTAGTACTTAAAAAAAGTGTTAAATCATTTATGACCAGAGCGCTTATTACAGTAATTATATTTTTAGTAGGTATGATACTCATAAAGAAGGATAATAATATTAAGAATACTATATTGGAGAATGTGTATGATAAGAATTTTGAGTTTACTAAAATAAAAAATATATACCAAAAATATTTTGGTAATATTTTATCTGTTGATCAATTGGCTGTTAAAGAACAGGCTGTTTTTCAAGAGACTTTATCTTATAAAAAGGCTCATACATATTTAGATGGTGTGAAGTTAACCGTGGATCAAAATTATATGGTTCCTGTGCTTGAGAGTGGTATTGTTATTTTTTTAGGTGAGAAAGAAGGGTATGGTAATACGGTTGTTATAGAGCAGGTGGATGGTGTAGATGTGTATTATTCCAATATTTCGACTGATGGTATAAAACTTTATGATTATGTAGAAAAAGGGACGTTGTTAGGTGAGGCAGAAAATAAGAAACTTTATTTAGTTTTTCAAAAAGATGGGAAGTTTTTAAATTATAAAGACTATATTTAGTTATATTGAAGTTCATCCTTTGTTTTATTTGCTTGCTTTTTTTGCAGTTATTACGGCTTCCTTTTTTTCTTTTTGTGTTATTACTTTTTTAATTGTTATTCATGAAATTGGACATTTTCTTATGGCCTATTTATTAGGAGGAAAGATTTATAAGATATTAATTTATCCCTTGGGGGGAATTTCAAAGTTTTCTACTTCTTATAATATTTCATTATTTAAAGAATTTATTATTTTACTATTTGGACCGTTATTTCAGATTTTGGGATGGCTCTTACTAATTCATTTATTTCCTGAAAAAGAAGTCTTAATCTCTACTTATCATTATGGAATTTTGTTTTTTAATTTATTACCAATTTATCCTTTGGATGGTGGAAAATTATTATGTTTAGTTTTTCATACTATTTTTTCTTATAAAAAAGCTTTTTATTTTACTTTTTGTGCTGGTTATTTGTTATTACTTTGTTTTTTTATTTTTATAGTTTTTTCATTTTCATTTAATATTCTTTTTTTATCTGTTTTTTTACTTATTAAACTTATGAAAGAGTATCAGCAAATTCCTTATTTTTATGAGAAATTTTTATTAGAGAGATATTTAAATCATTATTATTTTAAGAAGAGTAAATTGATTCGGGATTCTGATAAATTTTGTCGAGGGTATCGTCATTTAATTAAAGAAGGGGATTTTTATTATCTTGAAGATGAATATTTAGAAAAAAAGTACAAAAATTGTTGACATTTCATATTTTGCTTGCTATAATCAATTTGTCGACTTGAGAAAGGGAGACAAATATGGGGCATTAGCTCAGCTGGGAGAGCGCCACGTTTGCACCGTGGAGGTCAGCGGTTCGATCCCGCTATGCTCCACCATATTGATGATTACGCTACTAAGTAGCGTTTTTTTATTTTTGTTTTCTATATAAGGAAGGATGTTTATGAGTAAACTGTTATTAGTATTTGATTGTTTTTTAAATCGTGATATTAAAGAGTATTTATCTATTATACCAGGTGTTATCGATGTTAATATTCATCATTGCACCTTAATGATAGAGTATGATAATCAAAAACTTAGCGATTATATTTTACGCATGGAAGTTTTTTTGTTTTTAGATATTTTTAAAAGGCCATCTTTAATTTCTTTTGATAAATATGCGAATAAAGAATTACTAAGTTATTGTATGAAGATATCTGACTTTTGTTGTGAATACTGTTTAAAGGGAATGCTAGATGAGTTGTTTTTAACGAATGGTGTTATAAGTGCCTTTATGGAATATGATGATATAGTGGAAAACGATAAGTGTGATGCAGTTATCAATATTACATATGATCCTTCTATTATTAATGAAAAAATGCTTACTATTTTAGAAAGTAAGTTTAATACCAAATAAAAAAGCACAATGTTGTGCTTTTTATCTGCAACCGTTTCCTCCGTTGTTGCAGCAATTATTATTTCCTCCCCAGATGAAGAAAATAATTATAATAACGATGATGATTGCCCAGATCCATCCTGAACCAAAACCATCATTATTTCCATAATTGTATGGATAAGGATACATTCCGTACATATTACTTCATTCCTTTCATTATAGTATAATCAAAAGAATAATAAATATATACAGCAAACGCCTAATTTATGGAATAATTTATCATATCAGAAATGTATGCTATAATATTTAACAAGTGATAGGTGATGTTATGAAAACGTTAGAAGAGTTAGATTTATCTAAAAAGAAGTATATTATTTTTGATATGGATGGTACCCTTATTGATTCTATTGGAATATGGAATGAAGCAGATTGTCGGATTATTGATAAGTTTGCAGGTATCAAGATTGATTATGATGAAATACAAAAAGAAAGAGAATGGTTTTTAGAAACTCATTCTAATGAAGATATTTATGTTGCATATTGTGATTACTTAATTCAAAAGTATCATATGAATGTTTCTAAGGAAGAGTTGATTTTAGAGAGATGGGGTAGTGTTGAGTCAATTTTAAAATATGAATTGACATATAAACCTGGTGTTCCGGAGTTGTTGCAGCAATTGAAAGAACAAGAGTTTACTTTGATACTTGCAACTGCCACGACACAAAGACAGATTGATATTTATGCTAATAAAAATATTATGATGGTAAATTCTGTTCCATTTTATGATACATTTGATTTTGTGCTTAGAAAAGAAGATGTTACTTATAAAAAGCCTCATCCCGAGATTTATCTGAAAGTTTTAGAGCATTATCAAACAACTCCGGATTTATGTTTAGTGTTTGAAGATTCTCTACATGGTGTTATAGCTGCTAGGGAAGCAGGAATAGAAACTATTAATGTGTATGATAAATATTCTGATAAGGACCGATTAAGAATTGATTCTTTGACGGATTATAAAATTGATTCTTATCCAGAGTTTATAGATTGTTGTTTGTTAAAAAAAGGTTATCAATATAAAAAAAGATAAAATGTTTCTTATGAAAAATCAAAAAAATGTTATAATTAAATTACAACGAGTAGTTATTTATTGGTGTAAGTCCAGTTGATAGCTACTTTTTTTAGGAGGCTTAAAATGTATAAATCTGGAGATGTTGTTGTATATAGAAGAGATGTCTGTAGAATAAAGGATGTGAAGGAACATTATTTTTTTGATAAAACTTATTATATTATGAGTCCTATTGATGATGATTCCTTGGTTACCAGTATTCCTGTAGATACTACATCTTATTTACGAGATGTTATTACGAAAGAGGAAGCGGAAGAATTGATTTCTAAGATTCCATATATTGAAACTGTTCAAGTAAGTGATAGAGATATTGAATATGAATATAAACGATTATTAGGTGAAAATACTTTGGAAAGTTTAATAAAGATTATTAAAACTACTTATATGAGAAATGCTAAGAGATTAGAGCAAAATAAAAAGGTTAGTGAAAAGGACGAACAATATTTTAATCAGGCTGAAAGACGGTTATATAATGAATTATCTATCAGTTTACAGTTATCTTTTGATGATACAAGGCAATATGTTCTTGATTCTGTAGAGGCTTTGTTAGCATAGGATTTAGTAGATTATTCCAATCTACTTTTTCTATGGTATAATTTTTATGGAAGGGTGGTACTATGGATAAAACTAATGTCATGCGAATTTTAAAGCAACATAAAATAAAATATCAATCTTATTATTATGGCGATACTTCTGTTGTTAGTGGTGTTGAAGTGGCGACTGTTTTAAATCAAGATTTTAGAAGAGTTTTTAAAACATTGGTTACTGTTTCTAATTCAAAGAAATATTATGTGTTTATGATTCCAGTAGATAAAGAATTAGATTTAAAAAAAGCTGCTAAAAGTGTTTCCTGTAAGTCTATTTCTATGTTACCTTCCAAAGAGTTACTTCCTCTTACAGGATATGTTCATGGAGGTTGTTCTCCAATTGGTATGAAGAAAAGATTTTTTACAGTTATTGATTCTAGTGCTAAAGAGTTTTCTACGATTATTTTTAGTGCAGGAAAGATTGGATATCAAGTAGAAGTTTCGGTTGATGATTTGGTTCAGCTGCTTGAGTGTCAATTTTCTAGTATTTTGGAGGGTGCTTGTTTATGACATTAGAGGAATATCAGGATATAGAGATAGATAAGTTATTTTTAAGACTTGAACATTCTAAATTTCGTAGTCGATTTCATTTAACTGAGAAAGATAAGAAATATATTTTAGAAAAAGGTATGGATGTGATATCATCTCATGCATATGATTTTATTTCTAAGCGATTAGCTCCTGCTAATTTAGTTAATGATGGAAAACAGACTCCGATGAAGGGACATCCTGTTTTTGTGGCTCAACATGCTACTGCTACCTGTTGTCGAGGGTGTCTTTATAAATGGCATCATATTTCTAAAGATAAAGATTTAACAAAAGAACAAGTGGATTATGTTGTTCATGTTATTATGCGTTGGATAAAAAAAGAGGTGATAAAATGACATTGAAAGATGAGTTTAAGTATTTGGTTGGTGGATATTATGGAATTATGGAAATGGATGAGTATGATTTAAAAGTTTATGTATTAAAAGATATAGAAAATTATATTCGTGCTTTTATTGAGGAGAACCCTATTCCTAATTTTGATTATAAAAAAGAAGCAGAAAATATTAAAGATACTATGTCTCTTAGAACTAAGTTACAAGATAGTTTATTAATTTTATATAAAATAGATGCTTCAATGGATTTGGTGTTTATGGTTAAGGCAAGATTAAAACAATTGGATAAAGAAAAAAATGCTTCTTAATATAGAGATATCGTTTAGGTATTAAACATTAGAACTTGCAATTTAGTATTATTTTCAGTTTCTCTTGTTTATTTTGTGATATTGTAGTATAATAAGCATAAATTTTAGGGGGATTGTGATGGAATTTTTAGTATTTATTAGTTATATCTTTTTTGCATTTTTGTTATTTTTATTTCTTAATTTTATGGTAGAAAAATTTTCTTTAACTAAAATTCAATATGTTTTATTTACGAATATTTTTTTAGTTTTTTTGGCAAGTTTTGCTAGTTACTTCCACTTAAATGTTTTTTGTGATAATATTTTTATAATTGTTGTTTTTGAATTTTTAATTCGTATGATTTATACTACTTATTTATTAGAAAAAGATTTCTTTTCTAAAGAAGAAGGGAATTTGGTTTTATATTTAAGTAATTTAATAGTAGCATATCTATTAAATCAGTTTATTATTCGTCAAGTAGACATGGTCTTTTTAAATCCGGAACAGTTAAAGTTTTTACTCTGGGTATTTATTATTTTATTTATCTATCAATTTTTTTATAAGAAAGATGCTACTACTTTTAGAGAGAAATCTTCTAAAAAAATATCTATTGCAGATAGAGGACAATATATAGTTTTACAATATGCTAAGATGAAACAGAAATTTGGAAAAGAGATTAGAGTACAAGGTGATATACGTTTATTAGTTTATGCTATTATGATTTTTGAAAACTATAGACGTCCTAGTTTCTTTAGACAGTTAGACTATTTTCGTTATCAGTTTGATCATGTTCCTAGAAAACAGGGTATTATGCAGATTGATAGTAAGAAAATTATTAATGATTTAGAAAGTATTGAAATCATTGAGAAGAAATTTGAAAAATTACAAGAGAAAAAGAAAACAAAGAAGAATGATATTGATGTTTCTTTCTTGTTAAAGGGTGTTGGTAAAAAACAAGAAGAAATTGAACAAATAGAAGAGATTTATCAATATTTGAAAGATTTTTCAGCCTTGTAAATTTTTCTTTTTTTTATTTATAAAAATGGTATGGTGATTTTTGATATTTATGGTTAGTGCTTATGGTTTAGATATTTTATTTTCATGCAATTCTATTGGAAAGAATAAAGATTGTTTGGCTTATGTGTGAAAATTTAGCGTTTATTTTGCCTAGAAATTTTAGTGTTTATGATTTTTGTTTAAAATTAGATTGTAATATTTTGAGAAATTAACAAGTAGTTATTTCTGATTTGAATGTGGAAGTTTTTCATATTAATAATCAATTTTTTGATTATGTTTTTTTGATTCAATAAATTTTATCAAAGTACTAAATGAACTGAAAAGGAAGTTTTTTGAATAGTTAACGATTAGTTGATTATTTTGCAAATTGTTGTTGTGTGAATGAAGCGGTTGAGAAGAAGCGAGATTATGATAAATTAGAGTAATTTAAAACCTTACGCAAAAATATTGGTGAATTAATAGATTATGTTATTAGTCAAATTAAAGAAGATAATTTAGAAGCATATGTTAAAAGAAAAGTAGCGTAACTTGCTTGTCTTTTTTTCTTTTCTATAGTAAAATTTAAGGAGTTTTGAGGTGATAAAATGATTCAAGTAAATAATGTTAGTTTAAAGTTTGGAAAAAGAACTTTATTTGAAGATGTTAATATTAAGTTTACCAGTGGTAATTGCTATGGACTAATCGGTGCTAATGGATCTGGTAAAAGTACTTTTTTAAAAGTATTATCTGGAGAAGTGGAAACTACAACAGGAGAAGTAATTGTTTCTAAAGATGAACGGATTTCTTTTTTGAGACAAGATCATTATCAATATGAAGATGATATTGTTTTGGATGTTGTTATGATGGGAAATGAAAAATTATATAGTATCATGACAGAAAAAAATAAGATGTATATGCAAACAGAATTTAGTGAAGAAGATGGTATGCGACTTGCTAATTTGGAAGCTGAATTTATGGAGCTTGATGGTTGGAATGCAGAGGCTGATGCTGCAACCTTACTAAATAGTTTAGGTGTTGATATGGAGTATCATTCTATGAAAATGAAAGATATTCCAGTTAAGTTAAGGGTAAAAGTATTACTTGCACAAGCTTTATTTGGTGATCCTGATATTTTGCTTTTAGATGAACCTACTAATAGTTTGGATATCGAAGCAATTAAATGGTTAGAAGAGTTTTTAATTAATTTTAATAATACTGTTATTATTGTTTCTCATGATCGTCACTTTTTAAATAAAGTATGTACTCATATTGCGGATATTGATTATGGTAAGATTAAATTATATGTTGGTAATTATGATTTCTGGTATGAGTCTAGTGAACTTTTACAAAAACAGATGAAGGAGTCTAATAAGAAAAAAGAAGAAAAAATTAAAGAATTGCAAGCATTTATTGCTAGGTTTAGTGCGAATGCTTCTAAATCAAAACAAGCAACATCTCGTAAGAAATTGCTTGATAAGATTCAATTAGATGAAATTGTTCCTTCTTCTCGTAAGTATCCATATATTGATTTTAAAATAGAAAAAGAAGCTGGAAAAGAAATCTTAAAAGTTGAGAATTTAACAAAAATCATTGATGGAAAAACAATTTTAGATCATGTTTCATTTACGATATTAAAAGGTGATAAGATTACATTTTTAGCACAAGATGATTTTGTTAAGACTACATTATTTAATATATTAGCCGGAAAAGAAGAGTATGATGAAGGTACTATCGAATGGGGTAAGACTATTAATTATAGGTATTTACCACAAGATAATACAGAGTACTTTAATACCGATAAAAATATTATGGAGTGGATTGGGCAATATTATGATATTAAGGATGAAACGGTTCTTCGAGGATTTTTAGGTAGAATGTTATTTTCTGGTGAAGATGTGTTTAAGAAAGTATCTGTTTTATCTGGAGGAGAAAAAGCTCGTTGTATGTTATCTAAGATGATGTTAGAAGAACCTAATTTCTTAATTTTGGATGAACCAACAAATCATTTGGATTTGGAAAGTATTACTTCTTTAAATAAAGGTATGGTTAATTTTAAAGGTGAAATTTTATTTACTTCCAGGGATTATGAGTTAAATAGTACAGTAAGTAATCGAGTTATTGAAATTTTAGAGGATGGTAAAATTGTTGATAGAGCTATTCCTTATGAGGAGTATTTGGAGAAGAAGTAATGAGAGTAGCAATTATTTCTATTAGTAACAGAGTGTATTTTTTAGATTACATTTCTTGTTTTTATGATATCAACGAAAATCAGGATGAGATTTTAAGATATTTAATGAATCAAAAAAGTGCTGATTTTATTTCTAATATTTTTGAACTTTTTTCAGGTGATGATAAAAAACAGGATTCTTCTTTTGGTATTATGATTATTGATGATAAAAGTCAAGTTATGGATATAGAGCAAGATTCTTATAAAATGGTTAATACTGATATAAAAAGAATGATAAAACAACAAAATATTATGGTTAATTAAAGATTAAGACAAAGCCGAAGATAAATGTGATATAATGTAAATATAGTTGGAGGAAAATATATGGAAGCAATTGATTTTATGAATGGAAGTAGTTATTTAAAAGAACCTGGAACAGTAGATGATATAGCGAGTCATCCTAAGTTTGTTCTTATTCGTCCAGATGGAACTATTCTTTATTCTGATACTAGTAATGATGGAAAAATGATTTCACTTCATGGTACTGAAGTAAAATGTACTCATCATGAACATTATATGGCTAAATTAGTCGAAAATTTTTTCCCGGAAAAAGTGGAGTTAGCAAATAAAATAGAGCAAGGAAATATTTTTGCTCCAATCTTTGAATTTTTGGGGGAAGGGAATATTTTATTTAATAATACTACTACTTATGAGGGACCAACATTCTTTTTGCATGGTATTCATGGACAGTTATTGATTCCTGAGAATCCAACGAATGCTCAGAAAGAAGCGATGATGCAATTAGATCCTTATGTTAATTATTTTAAAGAAATTGAAGTGAAAGAGTATCAAGATGTGGTACGAAATATTAAAGATAATTATTATGAAGATGGCTCGGTAGCAATAAAAAATTATTTAGATAGACATCCTGTATATGGAAAAGCAAGACATTAAAATTTTTGTTATTCATAAAGAATTTCCAATTTATCGTGCTGTTGACATATTATATGAAAATCCAATTTATTATAATCATTTAGAATATTGGGAAGAACATTTATCAAAAGTACAGTATGAAACTGTTAGTTTAGATGATTTATATCAAGATACGAGAAATTTGATTGCTATTAAGATAGCTATGGAAGGAAATATTGTGTTTATGGATACCTCTAAAAGAAATGGAAGTTATCGTTCTGGTGTAATATGTTTGCCATCTTCTATTTCTTCTGCCAGAAAAAAGTTAGCTGCTATGCTAACATCATCTTATGATTATTTAAATGTTATTTATGATATTTATTATGATGGGAAATCCTATCGTGCTAAGGAAAAAGATATTATTCGATCTTCCGATTCTTCTAAAGTTCTAACATATCGTTTTTGAGTTCTTTTTTTCCTTTCTCGCAGCGGTTTCCCCAGGAATCTAATAATTTATCATCTTTTTTTATGCAAATAATTTCACAATTATTAGGACATCCTGAACAGTTGATACTTGATGTTTCAAATTCTTCTTCTATAATGTCAAAAGAAAAGTTAATTTCTGGTTCTTTTTTAGAAAGAATCGCTACTCCTAGGGCTCCCATTAGGTGTCCATTTTCATCAGTAATGATTTTTTCATTTAATATTTTTTCAAAAGCTTTTACAACACCAATGTTTTTAGATACTCCTCCTTGAAAGATAATAGGGGAGGCTATCTTTTTTCCTTTTCCAACATTATTTAAATAATTTAGAGCAACACTTTTACAAAGACCTGCAACAATGTCTTCTTTTTTATGACCCATTTGTGCTTTATGAACTAAATCACTTTCTGCAAATACGGTACATCTAGCAGCAATAGGAGTAGGATTATTACTTGTTAGTGCAATAGAACCAAACTCTTCTACAGGGATATCTAGTCTTTCTGCTTGACTAGAAAGAAAAGCTCCTGTACCTGCTGCACAGAGTGTATTCATCGCATAATCTATTACTACTTGGTCTTTTAATAAAATGATTTTGGAGTCTTGTCCTCCAATTTCGATAATGGTTTTAATATCTGGATATTTTGATAGTGTTCCAATGGCATGAGCAGTAATTTCATTTTTTATAATATTTGCTCCTAGAATGGTACCTACTAATTTTCTTGCTGAACCTGTTGTTCCGACACCTACTACTTTATAATTTTTTGGTAGTTGTTTTTTTATTTCTACTAAAACTTCTTTTACTGCTTTTAGTGGATTTCCTTTGGTCCAAAGATAGGTGCTTGCTACAATGTTATTATCTTTATCAATTACAACACCTTTTGTGGAAATGGAACCGATATCAATCCCTAGATAAGCTTTTGTCAACTTTATTCCTCCTTATCGTAATTAAATCTTTGAATGCTTCTAATCTAGTATTTATCCCTTCTGATCCTGTTTCTGAATCATAGGAGAAGAATATAATAGGAATTTCATAATTGTTACACACTTTTTGAATGATTGGTATTGCTGTTATTTCTGGCGTACAGCCAAATGGCTTTATATGAATAATTCCATCATATTTTTTCTTACCTAAATAAATAGAACGATAAACATTATCTAGACCATCTGCTCCTAATTTATATTTACAATATTTTTTTGCTTTTTTTCGCATACTTCGTCTTAATAGTCGTTTTTGCCATAATAAGTAAGACAGGTTAGTAAATCTTTTAATTTCTATATGTTCTTTTGCTAGTTCTTTCTCTAGGTCATAATTAGAATATGGTTCCATGGATGTATATAATTCGCCAATAATTCCAACTCTTAAACAATTTTTTGGTTTATTGATTTTTATTTTTTTAAATCTTTTTTTATATTTTTTATATAATAATGTTAATTTTATTATGGATGATGTTTTGTTAAATGTACGAAACATTTTTTTTTGAAGAGTTTGATGTGCATTTTTTTCTACTTCAAATCCTATATTTTTTCTAATTATTTTATCTATCTCATCCATATAAAAAATATATAGTAAAGTATAAATAACACTATGAATGAAGTGAGAAAGTGTTAATGTTGGATTAATTTCTTTAAAGATATTATAGGTGTTTTTCCAATTAATTTTGTCTTGTTTTATTAATTTATAAAATTTAAATTCATATCCTAAGTCTTTTAGAATAGTTTCTGTTACTTCGGCATAATATCGATATCTGCATCCTCCTCCGGCTGTAAATAAGACATTTGCACCTTGCTCTAGACTTTCAATAAAGTTACCTAAATTATATTTGAAGGGAATACAAACTGTATCTGGTGCGTACTTTGTTCCGAGTTCTAGTGTTTTTTTTGTGATAGGTGGTGCTGGTATAATTTTATCTTTGGTGAGTAGTGACAATAATTTTGATATGGGATGATAGTAATTTCCTAGATGTGGAAAACTAATTATATTATTCATGAGGATTCTCCTTTAAATTATTTAAAATATCTATGAAGCTTTCTAATCTAGTAATAATCCCGGCGTCATTATTTAAATCTTCAAAGATTAAGGTGATGATTGGAATTTTTTTAATTTTATGACAGATTTGCTCATTCATTAACGAATCTGGTCCACAAGGGAAAGATGAAATTAGAATGATACCATCTACTATATTTTCATAGTATTTTGTACTTGCAACGATTTCTTTATTGTGAGTCCAGTGAATATCTGTTGATATTTTTCTACATTCTTCATCTACTATCGTATGATTAATTTTGTCACTATATAGTATTGTTATATTATTTTCTTTTAAAAAGTCGATTACTGATTTTCCAATTAAAGAATCATATAGATTATATGGATGACCTGCTAATAGTATTTTGATTTTATTTTTACTTTCTTCTATTTCTTTTTCTTGCATTAATTCTTGCTTTCTTTGTTTCATTTTTTTTATTTTTTCTGCATATTTATATGCTTTATAAGATTTTATGTAAGAAAAACCTAGTTGTTCTCCAATATTTAAGAAACCTAATAATTGATAATTTTTAGTGGAGACGTCTACATTATAATTTAAAATATTTACGTCAAATAAGCTATTTACTAAATCATATAAGGCATTAAAATTAGTACATACTTGTTCATTTTTCTTTAATGAATATAATCTGGGTATCAATATATAGTCGCATTTATCTTTTAATTCTAGTATATGACCTAAATATACTTTTAAGGATAGACAAGCTTCGGATGGTGCTAATTTTGTTCCAAGGTCTACCATTTTTTTGTTGGTGTTAGGACTGATTACTATATTCAATCCTAATTTTTTTAAGAATTCAATCCATAAATCTTTATCATAGTAGTAAAGTAATGCTCTTGGTATTCCAATTGTAGTTTTGATAATATCACGTCCTCATTTTACTTTATGACAGTATCTTTTAAAAAATAATTTTTTCTTTCGACAATTTTTATTGTGAAAATTGTTGAGGATTTATTCTATTTTTGATAAACTATGTTATAATGTATAAGTATGGAAGGAGTAGAATATAATGAATAATAAGAGTAAAAAAATAGTTATAGGAATTGCAATTGCAGTTGGTGTTATTTTAGTTTGTGCATTATGTTATTTTGCTTCATCTGCAGTTAGTGCTGAAGCAGGAGATAATTATAGCGAGTCTGATAATAGTAGTTCTAGTGCTGCTAATAGTGCTGCAGATATGACTGCTCGTGCTCAAGAAGAGAGTGCAAATGTTCCTGATGATGAGCAAAAGGATTTTAATGATATTGATATTGATGAATACTTAGACCTTTACGAGGGTAGTAAAAATAGTATTGTATTATTTTCTAGACCTACTTGTGGTTATTGCCAAATTGCAGAACCAATCTTACATCATATAGCATATCAATATGATCTTACTATTAATCATATTAATACTGATGAGATGTCTTCTGATGATGAAACTAAATTAGTTGAGTCTGATGAATATTTTAGTGGAGGTTTTGGTACACCATTGTTACTTGTTGTTTCAAATGGAGAAATTGTTGATATAGTTAGCGGGCTAGTGGATACTGAAAGTTATGTTAGCTTCTTTACTGATAATGGTTTTATTAGTGAATAGGAAAGGGTAATTTATGAAAAGTGTATATGAGTTAGCATTAGAGTTTAAAAAAAGACATCCTCTTACTGTTGGATGGAGAATTAGACAGAATTCCTCTGTCGTAGAAAAGCACTTAAATGATGACGAACAAGTTTTGTATGTTTTTGTAGCTCAGAAGAATAATAATCCATTTAATATTTTAGGAACAGCTGTTATTGCAATTACAAATAAGAGGATATTGATTGGTAGAAAAAGGGTAGTAATAGGATATTTTCTAAATTCTATTACTCCAGATATGTTTAATGACCTAAAAGTTACTAGTGGTATTCTCTGGGGAAAAATATACATCGATACTGTGAAGGAATTTATTGCATTATCTAATATTTCTAAAGATGCTTTAGCAGAGATAGAAAATGCGATATCTTCATATATGATGGAAGAAAAAAAGAAGTACGGTATTAATCCGGTACAAAAATAACTTTTTTTCTTTCTTTTTTTTTGATATACTAATTACAGTGGTGGTCTTATGAAAAAACTTTTACCAATCTTAATTTTGCTTGCATTTGTTGCTTTTTGCTACCAAATTATAGTTACTTTTTTTATTACCGAGCATGAGATTAATTATTCTTTAATTGCTTCTGATCAAAGACATTATACTATTTCTGAGAAATATCAAAGAGATGGTGAAAGACACTATTATTCTTTTTTAATAAAATCAAAAAATAAACATTATACTACTGCGGTTTTTAATGATTTCAATAAACAAGATAGAGTTATTACCGATATTAAATATTATAAAAAAAATAATTTACAATGTATTTTTCCTATTTATAAGAGAAATCATACTTTTGATGTGGCTTGTTTACTTGATAATCAACAAGTATCTCCTTTTTATTTGTTAGAAAGTGGTAATTCGGATTTTTCATTTATTTCAAAAAAATTTTCAGAAGAGGGTTATGATGAACGGTATTATAAATTAGAAGAAAATATTACAGAAGAAGAGAACCTATCTATTTATTACGATTACATTCCTAAAAATTATTTGTTTGCTATTTGGAATTATCGAGGAATTTATATAGTTAATTCGGATGGTATTGAAAATAAAGTTTTTTTGAATGAGGATCATTATGAAAATAATTTATCTATTGTGGCTGGTAAATATTATGTTACTGTTAATACTGATGATGAAGAAGAGCAGTTAAATTATAATCAAATTATTCTTTATAATTTACAGGATGGGGGAAAATCGTTGGTAGAAGTTGATTTGTCACAGGATTCTTATTTTAATGGTACATTTAATGATAAGGTTTATATTACTGATCCTAAGGCAAAAGTTCAGTATGTCTTAGATCCAAGTAAGAAAACAATTCAGGAAGTAAATCAACCTAAAGAGATTATTAACTCGCAGTTGAAGAATGCAGGTAAAGATTTTTTTGATTCTTTACATGTAGATAATAATAAGGTTAATAATAAGAAAATTTCTTCTTTATATGATACTACTGATATTAAGAAAAATGGTGAGGATTACTATTTTAAAACTAAAGATGGAGAATTGTATCGAGTTATTCAGAATGATTATGAACATCCCATTTTATTATGTCAATTCGATGATATTAAAGAATGGCAAGTTCATGACGATGGGCTTAGTTTTATTGTTGATGATACTTTATATTTTTATAGTGACATTTATGGTGTTAAACCTGTTGTTAAAAACTTGGAGTTTAAATATAACTATAAAAATATTACTCATTTCATTAGAGAGGAATAAAATCCTCTTTTTTTCATATAATGAATTAAGAAAAAAATAAAAATATTATTGAAATTTTATATGAGCTTTGATATAATCATAAGTGCAATGGGGCTTTAGCCAAGTGGTAAGGCGTGGGTCTGCAACACCCTGATCACCGGTTCAAATCCGGTAGGCCCCTCCATGCGGATGTAGTTTAGTGGTTAGAATACGGCCTTGCCAAGGCTGTGACGGGGATTCGATTTCCCTCATCCGCTCCATAAGGTAAAATCGTCGCACCAATGTGACGTTAATGATTAAATCAATCTGAAAAGATTGATTTTTTTGTGCGTTATTGCAAAGAAAGGTGTGATGTGATATGATTAAAATAATTAAAAAGAAAATCAATATGAGTGATGAACTCAAAACCAAAATTAATTGGTCTTGCAAATTTAATAACAGACCCTACCAGATTATTGAGGGTCACCTAAGAATTGTGGAACATACAAATCTAGCGTATGTTGAGCCACACAAAGTAATTATTGGAGAAACACTATATTTATTCTTCAATGAACAAAAACATTTTTATATTGGGAATTTAAAGAAGAAAATCCCTATCGCTGATTTATCAGAGTACATAGCAAGGCATTAATTAATTGAGAGTTTATATACTCCCACAATATTGGTTTATTTTGTCGTGTAAATAAATTAATATGTTAGTTAAGGTGTCCTTGTTATGTGACACCTTTTTTGGTGCCTTTCATTAAAAGAAAAGGAGGAAATATTATGAATAATGAAAGGAAGATTGCAGCAGTTTATATTCGTGTTTCGACAGAAGATCAAGCACGAGAAGGATTTTCATTAGGAGAACAAAAAGGAAAGTTATTACAACTCTGTGCATTTAAAGGTTATGAAGTATTTAAGGTTTATGAAGATGCAGGAATATCTGCAAAAGATATGGAACATAGACCAGCATTTCAAGAAATGCTACAAGATATGAGGGACGGAAAAATAAATTATATTGTAGCGTACAAACTAGATAGAGTTACTCGTTCAGTTCGTGATTTGGAAGAACTTATATTAGAGTTAGAAAAATATAATTGTTATTTAGTTTGTGATAGAGATGATGTTAATACTTCTACTGCTAACGGAAGATTTTTTGTAAGAATGCTAACAGTATTATCACAGTTAGAAATTGAAATTGTATCGGAAAGAACTAAATTTGGACTTAATGGAGCAATTAAATCAAGTCATTTACCAGGTCCTGCCCCACTAGGATATAAGAAAGATGGCAATAAGAAAACTGTTGTTGATGAAACAACTAAACCTGTTATTGAAAGAATATTTAAGATGTATTTAGAAGGCAAAAGTTTTCAGCAAATATCAAATATCTTTAATGAAGAAAAATTATTAAATCCAAAGAAATGGAAAGACACAACTATTCAAAAGATAATTGATAATAAAATCTATATGGGAGATTATGAGCAATATAAGAGAATTGCTAAAAAAGAAAACAAAGAACCTGTTATTTATATGAATGTTGTTGAACCAATAATATCACGTGCAATGTGGGAAGAATGTCAAAGACAAAAAGAAGTTAATCAAAGAACTTATACAAGAGATAGAGTTTATCTATTCTTTCAAAAGATTAAATGTCCTACTTGCGGAAGAATAATGAAATGTAAAGGCTCTGGTGGCAAAAAGAAAAAGTATATGTATTATAACTGTGAGAAATGTCATTTAAATTATCGTGAAGATAAAATCGAAGAATGTTTAATGCAATTTATTTATGATTTAGTTGAATATGATATGGCAGTTAAAAAGTATTTTCTACCTATTCTAGCAGACCATAAACCAACAAAAACTGATGAAATAGATAAAGATATTAAACAACTAATAAAACAAAAAGAACGCATTAAAAAAGCATATATGAGTGGTATTGTTGAAATGGAGGATTTCTCAGAAGATTATAAACTTATTGAAGAAAAATTAGAAATTTTAGAGCAAAAGAAATCAGAACTTTTAAATCTAGATAATATAACTTTTACACCACAACAGTTAATGGCAGATAGAGATATTGAACGAGAAACTATGATAAGATTAGATACCTTAAATGATGTTGTTAAAACAAATTGGGAAAGTAAAACAAAAGATGAAAAGCAAGAATTTATATCTAAATTTATTGAATCAGTTATTTTAATAAAAGATAAAAACAATGAACTTTATATAGAAAAAATTAATTTTAGAAAGAGTTATATAAATAACTTAATGAAGTTTTTAGATAAAGGAATATTAGATGTATTAGTACCAGTTGAAATAAATGATAAAGAAGAATTTATAATTGGTAGTCCTAATATTTCTAATGAACAAGTGCAAGAATATTTAGATAGATTAAATGAATTTTATGAAACAAAAATGTATCAACTTTATGAAAAGGTTGATGAAGATACAGGTAATATTATTGGCGAATTCACACCTAAAGAAGATGAAAAAATTATAAGAATAGTACCAATATTACCTACTGAAATAAAAACAAAATCAATTATAAATAAAGAAAATTTTGAAACAAAATATGGAATTGTTACTTATAATCCTAATAAACCAAATAAGAAAGGAAATGATTAAATTATGGAATTAAAATATACAAAAACTGGTGATTATGAATTACCAAATTTAACTTTAAATGATAATAAAAAAGGAACAATTAATAAGTATGGAATGTTAAGGCTTGATTATTTAAAGCAACATAAAAAAGCACTTTATATCACACTTTTAATGAAAGATGAACTTACTAATCATCTTGTTTCAGTAAGTAAAGATGCAGAAAATTTATTAAATAATATGATGGAAAGTTATAAAAAATCAGATGAAAAACTATCTGAAAAAAGTAAAGAAATTAATCAACTTGAATGGGTAAAATTGATGAATAATTATAAAAATATGGCTGAGGAAATAATTTTAAAGGAGTTAATATATGTATGATGTTGTCTATAAGCAAGCACTGAATTTGTACTCCCGTACAAATTCTATTATGGGAATTCCCATACCCTTAAATTTTAGAAAGGAGACCTTAAATTATGAGAATAAGAAATAATAAAGTTAATGTATTTTTAAGTGATGATGAAAAATTTATTTTAAAAAGAGATTCTTCAAAACTAAAATTATCTCAATCTGAATATATTAGAAATTTAATTATAGGATATGAGATTAAAATTCCAGAAGTCAAAGAAGAACAAAAGTCTAAAAAAGATGAATATATTATAGAGAATATTGCCAAATCATTAGAAGAAAATATTGAATGCTTAATTAAAGTAAAAAATAAATTTCATTATCTTGGATATTTTGAAGATGAACGAGCAATCGGAGCTAAAATTGAATATTTAAAATTGCAAAATAGCACATTAAAAAAATATATTCCTATTGAAAATGATAAAGACAATGCCAACTAAACATTGTCTTTTAATAATAATTTATGATTATCAAAGTGATAAAACTTATTACATATTTCATTTATTTTTTCATTATGTGTAGCAATTATTAATGTTTTATCTTTAAAGTGTTTTAATATAAAATCCACTACAATTTCTTCCGTATGTTTATCTAAATTAGATGTAGGTTCATCTAAAATATAAACATCTTTTCCCATTAGATAACTTCTTAAAATATTTATTCTTCTTTTTTGTCCAGTTGAAAGCTTTAATCCTTTTTCGCCAACTATTGTATATATTCCATCTTCAAACATTAGAATTTCATCTAGTTCTAATTCTTTTAAATAATTTATTATTTTTTCA
This sequence comes from uncultured Bacilli bacterium, assembly GCA_944332295.1. GTDB lineage: Bacteria > Bacillota_I > Bacilli_A > RF39 > UBA660 > Faecimonas. The sequence goes on from CALVJR010000002.1 coordinate 121,588, forward strand.
TCTGAAATATTCTTATCTAAACATAAATTTTCTTTTATAGTCATATTAAATAATTCTATTTCTTGACTTACAACACCTATGTCAAGTCTATAATCTCTCATATTATTTTCATCTATTTTAGCCTGTCCTTTATAGATAGTTATATTTCCTAAAATCAAGTTTATTATAGATGTTTTGCCTTGACCAGATTTCCCAGTTATTGAAATTTTATCTTTGTTTTTTATTATCATATTATCAACTTTAATATTAAAATTAGATTCTTTATATTTTAAATCTATATTTGATAATTCTATTTTATTAAAATTAGTTAATAACTCTCTTTCATCCAATTTACTAAATAATTGAACACATTTTTTCTTTAATGCTTTTAATTCAAAACCACTAACTATTGTTCCAGACAATTCATCAAATATAAATCCCATTTCTAAATAAATAGATATATAAAATGTAATTATTCCTAGTGTATCAATTCCATTAGATAAATCTACAACTGCTTTTATAATTGCTAATGCAAAAGGTATCACTATTAAAATATTTCTTATAAGTTCTTCTAATGAATAGCATTTAACATACTTATTTTGCTTTTTATAACATTCTTTTCCTTCTTTTGATACAATTTTTTCAAAATATTTGTTATCGTTCAATGCTTTGACAGTTCTAATATTACTAATAAAATCTTGATATACAGATGAATACTCATATTCTTTATCATACAATTCTTCAACGTGTTTATTAGATTTTTTTAATATATATACACTTATCATAACACATAAAATACTTAATACTAATGATACTAAGAATAAAATTTTCGATTGTTGAAATACAGTAAAAAAGAAAAATCCAAAAGATAATAATATTCCTATGTATTCTGCACTAAGAATCTTTTTAACTAATTCAGATATCTTTTCTATTATATTTTCTAAATATCCCGTTTGATACTTAGATAAAGTTTCTACTGGCACTTTTGTTAATTTCTTGTAATATTCTAAATATTGAACATTAGAATAATCATATAAATAATTATCCATAACTTTTCTTTCTAAATATAATACAAAACATCTAACTGATTTAGAAGCAATAAATATTGAAGCAACAATTATTGCTTTTTCAACAGTAAAAGGCATTGTTAAAAAAAGAGCAAAAGTATAAGGAATAACGTAGTAAATAAAATCTAAAAAAGCCTCAATAAACAAGCATAAAAAAACTTTTTTTCTGTCTAATAATCCAAATATAAAATTAATGTTGTTTTTTTTCATCTTAATCCTCACCACATAGTATTTTCTTACAAGTAAATTATACTATATTTTGACATTTTTTTCTATACTACCTTGAAAATATCTAGGAAAATGATATAATTGATTCATCAGAGAGATTTAATCAATCTTGGGAGTATAATTTTCTCATACGTGTATAGTTTAGGCTCCATTGAGGTTGAAAGTCGCACATTTGGCGATTTCTATATAAAGAAAAGTTCATAGTATTTGATACTATGGACTTTTTTCATGCTCAAAGGAGGGATGAATATTTATGAAAACAGTCATAACAGAATTACCTTTTCCTTGTGAAATTAAAAACAAAATTAAAATGAAAGTTAGTACAGGAAATTTGGAAATTAATTTTTTGTCGGGACATCTTATCAAAATCGATAATACCAATATCAGTATAGAAGAACCGCATCGAATTATTGTAAAGAAAGATAATATGATATTACTTGCTATGCTTTATAATAATGAAGATAAAATATATTTACCAAATAATAATATCATCATTACTTTAACCAAATACATTTCCATTCTAAACTCTATAAATAAAATTTAAAAAAATTTTTGGGGGTATATTTTTATTTAATAGTTTAATTAATGGTTTATTTTAACCATTTGCTTAATAATTTAAACATTTTTGTAAAATTCAGTTCGACTATTTTTCCTACTAAAATTCCTATAAAATTCCCTACTGACTTTTCGATTGTCAAGTTTTATAATTAAGTAAGGTAGACAAATTTCTACCTAATAATGATTAGGACTTAGTCTTTATATAATTTTTAGTTATTGTTTGAAACACAAGGAAAATTACTCCCTTGTGTTTTTTCGTGTGCAAAGGAGTTGGTAAAAAATAAATGAAAAAACAAAAGACTAAAGTTATAGCTGGACTATATCCAAGAGTAAGTACAGAAGATCAATCTAGGTTTGGGCATAGCTTAGATGAACAGGAAGAAAAATTAAGACAATTATGTGAACTTAAAGGCTATGAAATTTATAAGGTTTATCGTGAAGAAGGAGTATCTGCCAAAAATACCAATAGACCAAAGTTCCAAGAAATGATGGAAGATATGAAAGATGGAAAAATCAATAAAATTATTGTCTACAAACTAGATAGACTTACTCGTTCTATCAAAGATTTAGAGGTAATTTGTAATACTCTCGAAGAATATAATTGTGATTTAGAAAGTGTGGCCGAAGAAATTAATACTAGTAATGCCAATGGTAAATTTTTTATAAGAATGCTTACTATTCTTGCTCAACTAGAAATTGAAAGAACATCTGAAAGAACAAAATTCGGTTTAACAGGTGCTTTAAAGAAAGGCCATTTACCAGGTAAACCACCACTTGGTTATATGAAGAAAGAAAAAAGTAAAAAACTTTATATTAACGAAATGGAAGCTGATGTTGTTAGAAGAATATTTAGAATGTATTTAGATGGTTCTTCTGTTTGTTTTATATGTAAAAAGTTTACAGAAGAAAATGTTTTAAATAAACGTTGGCCTACTACCACAGTAGATAAAATACTATCTAATAAACTTTATATTGGAACCGTTGAATATGGAAAACGTGGAAAAGAAGAAATACAACTTTTTGAAAATGCTGTACCCGCAATTATTGATAAAACATCTTTTGACATGGTACAAAAGAGAAAAGAGAAAAACCTTAAGAACTTTAAGAGAAAAATAACTTATATTTTCATGCAAAAAATATTATGTCCACATTGTCATAAAATAATGGGTGGTGAGTCTAGTACTAGTAGAAATGGTACAAAGCACACCTATTATAAATGTCATGCTTGTAATAAAAGAATTAGTGAAAAGAAAATTGAAAAAGAATTAATGAAATTTTTAAATGATATGTTAGACTTTTTCCTAATCATTGATAATACTTTTAAATCATCACTAACGAAAGATACTGATATAGAAATTAAAAAATATGAAAAATTAAGTGAAGATTTAAACAGAAAAATTAAAAAAATTAAAAAGGCATTTATTGACGAAATTGTCGAAGCTGAAGATTTTAGTAAAGAGCTATCTTCATTAAAACAAGAATTAGAATTTGCTAATAATAAAATTAAAGAACTAAAGCAAATAAAAGAAAATAATGATTTTAAAGAAGATGCCAAGTTATTCTTTAATCTAAAAGAAATTGAAAAACTAAAATTAAAGGGCGAATATGTAAAAAAACATAATGTATGGTCTAAATTATCCAGAGAGCAAAAGCAATATATTATTAACAAATATATCGACGAAATAGAAATGACTATTGATAAAAACAAAAAAGTTTCTATTGTAAATATTGTGTTTAATAAGAATGAAATTGAAAACATTGGTTATATGTTTCGTAATGATTGTTTTGATATGATAATTAATGTAAATGAACAAGACCTAATTTTATCTAATTTTCAAAATGAGCAAAATACAAAAGACTATATTACTAATTTGAGAAATTTCTATAATATCAAAGAAACAAGTATCACAGGAGAAATACTTGATATTAGTGAATTTAATACAAACGATATTGTGCAAATCATACCACATGAAAAAAGTTCAAAATTTGATAAAAATAAATTTACAATTTTACAAATTGAGGTATAAAACTATCTCAATTTTTTATTTTAAAAGGGGGTTATATATTGAATGAATTTTTTAAATATCTACTACCACAGTTATTAAGTTATTTTGGTAGTGAAAAACTAGTTTTAGAGGACTTTATACCTAAAGCAATAGAAAATCATTACGGAAATCTATTGCTTCCGTATGAGCCAAATAATAAAGAAAATATGGAGAATAAAGATGATGAAATTAACAAATGAAGATATTAATAAAAATCATGTGGATACTATTTCTCAATATTATGTATTAGATTATCTAAAAAGGCAGCTTAACATTAACGAATTTGAAATTTATCTATATGACAAAGATACAATAAAAGTCATTGATAAAAACCTAGAAACTGGGTACTTTAAATATAATAGTTGCACCAAAAATATAGACTTTTTTGAGAATTTGGAAAATGAGCGAGAAATGGAAATTTAAACACTTTTTTATAAAAAGGTAATACCTCTAAAGACTTATAAAATAAGGGAAAATCGAAGGTGTGTATTACCAAATGTGTCAAATTGTGGTTATTTCGGCAAGTGCCGAAAAATTTTTGCACCAAAAAAACGGCGAAAAATCCTTATAAAATAAGGGTTTTCGTTTTTTTTTGGTGCAATTCCCATATCCTGTTGTATTTTTTTTAGGTATAAAAATGAGTTTTTTTACCAAAAAAGCATATGCGATCAAAAAAATATTGGTGCAACATTTTTTCGATTTTTTGTGAAGTAAAAAACAACTCCTGTACTAGCAAGTTGTTTGCATTTTAATATTTATAACTTTTGTAAATTTCCATAATTACTAGATATAAAAACATTAAAAACTTTATGTTCGTATTTTTTCTGCAAATCAGTAATATCAAGAATTATTTTTTTTAATGTTTTTATGTTTTTAGTAAGAATGATAAAATTAATTATTTCGTTTTCTTCTATGACATTATATGAAATGACTGTATCTTCATCGAGAAAAATATTATTATTAGTTTTATTCATATTGTATGCTCATCAATTCTTCTAAAGATTTACATTCTTCAAGATATTTTCTAAATGTATCATCATATTTTTTCTCAAGTTGTAGTTTCTCATTTTCCCATTCCCTATGAGATTTACGAAATAATTTACAAGGCTCATTATCAATTAACACATCATATTGTTCTCTAATGATTTTACATTGATTATCATAGAAATTAGCAAAAGTTAAAGTACTATCTCTTAAATGAATGAATTGTATAGTAAATAGTTTATCTATTATTACTTCATTAGATAGTATTTCATTTTTTCTTTTTCATATAGACCACCTTTTGTTTTTGTGAATAATTTTTCCAATTCTGCAAACCCTATTCCTAGTACTAATAGGAATTTCAAACCAAAAAAATATTTTTAGTATATCATTGACTTATGATTTTAAACAAAGAATTGGAGGTGTGTAGATATGCAACTTAAGGCGACTGATTATAAACCAAAAGAAATCATTAAATTCATTCGTGAATGGACAGAATTAACTCAAAATGATTTTGCAAAATCTATACACCGTAGTAGAAAGACTATTGAAGGTTATGAATATGGAACAATTAATGTTAGTCTTGCTACACTTTTAAAAATTTGTAAGACACATGATATAGAAATTATTATTCGCAAGAAATAGTTTCTTTTTTTTATTTTCACTTCATTTACTTCTTTATACTTAATGTACTATCTATTGTTGTCATAATGATTATATCATATTTTTGCTCATATACACCGAAGAAAATTAAAAATAGCCGAATTTAATGTCATTATTTTTATTGAGGATAGGTGAAAATAATGAATCAAAGGTTAGAAGATTTAAGAGACGAAAAGAACTTATTGAAAAAACAAGTAGCAAAAGACATTGGTGTGGTGGAATCGGTTTATTCAGAATGGGAAAATGGAAAGCTATCTATTCCAACTAAAAGAATATTTCAATTAGCAAACTATTTTGAGGTAAATATTGATTATATGTTAGGCATTTCAAATAATAGAACACATATCAAATCTAATTGTAATATTGATATTCATGTAGTAGCAAGCAGAATTAAGGAAATAAGAAAATCACTCAAACTAACTATGAGAGAACTAGCAAGTAAGTTTAATACATCTTCTTCTGCTATTAGTAATTATGAAAACGAAAAATATTTAATATTAAGTCCATTTTTAGTTGAATTATGCAAATCTACTAACTATTCTATTGACTGGGTACTTGGTAGATCTAATAAAAAGTATCGCGATTAATCGTTAATTTATCTAAAATCAAAGTCAAAATCAAAAAACATTGTTATTAAATTAATGTTATGGTATAATAAAACTCGATTGAGGGGGAATTTGCATGGAAAAAACGCGAAGAAACAGAATTATAGTTATGTCTATTATGACTTACTATGCACGACAAATATTTGATGAAACCAAAGGATATGAGTTTAGAAAATCACCATTAAAGGACCAAGATTTAGATAAAAAAATTTATGTTTATTCTGCAAAAGAAGATAAAGCTCTAATTGGATACATGAAAGTTTCAGAAATTTTAAAGGGTAATACTACACAAATTTTAAAATCTACCGGTTATGATGTGAGACCAGATGGTCATGAAATCGTTGATTATTATGGAAAAGACTTTCAAAGATGTTGTGCTTTAAAATTATATGACGTAACTGAATTTGAAGAATATCTTACATTAAGAGATATGCGAAAAATTGATCCTAATATTAATCTACCACAATATTATTCCTATATTTATGAAAGTAATCCTTTATATGATGTTATTAGAGAATGGGATGAAGCATTTAGTTTAGATGGAAATTTGTGTAAAAATCCAACTAAACAGAAACAATTGATTTTACAAAGAGGTATAGAAAGAAGGAGAAAATAAAATGATTCATGAAATGAAATTACAACCAGAATATTACAATTTTATATTGAATGGTACAAAAAGAATTGAAATAAGATTATATGATGAAAAAAGACAAAGTATAAAATTAGGAGATACAATTAAATTTTTAAAGGAGCCTGAATTATCAGAATCTTTTAATGCAAAAGTTATAGGTTTATTAAGATATAATTCTTTCAAAGATATGTTTAAAGATTTTGATATTTCTATTTTGTCTGATAAATCAATGACAAAAGAAGAATTAATTAAAGTGCTAGAACAATTTTATACTAAAGAAAAACAGGAACAATATGGTGTATTAGGTATAAGAATAGAATTGATAGATTAACTGATAGTCTATCTTTTTATTATTGTCAAAATAACAAAAAAGTGTTAGAATAAACAACATATTGTGAGGGAGGCTTGGTTTTATGGTTTATATTGAAAGTTTAAAAAGTTATATTGGAAAAATAAGTGATGAAGAATTTGCAGATTTAGCTAAAAGAATCTATGATATTACTGATTTTATTTGTGAAGATTATCCAAAACATAAAGAATGGTATTTTCATAAACAACTACCTAGAATTTTTACACCAAGTGGCGAGATTTTGTTTGCAAGATCAAATGAAGATGATAACACTATATTGGCAATGTCATGCTTAAAGAAAGATGAAGAAGAAAAGAAGATTTGTACTTTATATGTGTCAGATCAATGTAGAGGTCAACATTTAGGGACAAGAATGGTGGAAGCTTCTATGAAATTTTTAGAAACTACAAAACCACTAATTACTTTGGCAGATTATAAATTACCTATGTTCCAACCAATAATAGATAAATATGGATGGGAATTAACTGAAATTGTTGAAGGATTATATAATGATAGAGCTAAAGAACTATGTTTTAATGGAACACTTACAAAACAAGCTAACATGGATAAACAAGGACCGTCTTTAGTAAAAAAACTTAAAGATGATAATTCAAATACTTAAAAATGTTGTTGTAATAAAAAAATATATACGGTATAATTAATACATCAAATACGAATGAACTTTTTACTAAAGTGTGCGTAACCCCTTTAGTAAACGCTCCATAAGAGCAATTAAAACTCATACTGTTTGGTATGAGTTTTTTATAATGCATTTTTATTGCATTTTTAAGTGCAATTGTAGTTTAGCTATTTTTTTTGTAAATGTTTTTTTAAAGATTTTGATATCTGGTCACATTTTTCTTTATATGGTTTGCTATTTATTTCTAAATATATATTAGGAACATTTGGATTAATCATTAACGAAAGTATATTGTTTAGCATATTATTATATTCTGTTAGAGTGTTTTTACTTACTATACTTTCTAATTTGTCGGTGTCATTATTGATTGCGATTTCATCAAAAAAGCCTTCAAATGTAGTAAACAAGTCACCTGATAAAGGTAATATAGAAAGATACACAGATTGACATTCTCCATTATTATCAAATAGTTGTGGTAAAATATTTTTATCTTCGAAAGCATGCTTATCAGTTCTTAGTTCATTAATTACATTATAGTCAATACCTCCGTTTTCGACAGCATGCCTTATTTCATGATAGAAATTATGATTTAGATTAAATCCTTTATTTTCTAATATAGGAGATATAATCCAATTATTTATTGTCTCTATATTATTTTCTTTAATGTAGAAATGTGCACATTGCATTTGTCCATTTTGTAAAAAGATATCTTGTTGTAACATTCTGTATAATAAATCTTCTAGGCTTGTCTGTTTTAGATCGTTTTCACTAATACCATTATTTTTTGTAAAGTATCTAAATAGTCTTTGTCCCCATAATGTTTTCTTTAGTAAGGATATTTGATATTCTGTTTCTATTTTCTTCATTTTATCTAATATTGAATCGATAATGTGAGTATTAGTTACGGGCTTGCATCCTAAATTGTTGCATTGCGTAAAATATTTTTGCTGTGATTTGTGTATTTGATTTTTCATATCATCAAGCGTATATGGATTATTTAATATGTTAATTACATCGCTAGAGTAGCTACTTAAAGATAATTCTTCAATAGGTATATCTTTTTTATTTAATACTGCTTCAGAGATTCCATATTCTTTACATAATAATCTTCTTATGTTCATTATTTTCATTTTTTTTAATTCTTTATTAATTTTTATGTAATCTAAATATTCTGTAATCATGTTATCATATTCTATTTGACTTTTAAAATGATTATTAAAATCTTTTAGTTCTTCGTATATTAAATCTGGTGTAGAACTCATTAAATAGAAAGTATGATTTATTCTGTGTTCTATCAGTTCTTTATTTTTTTTACCATATTGTGACGTGTAATAAGATATTAATGTCTTATTCATATCCGCTAGTATTTCTTGGCAATAAATAACTTGCTCTATAAATTTTGTTGTCATTGATTATTTACCTCTTTCTGCTGTTTATGAAGTATTATAGATTATATCAGTTTAAAAGAAAAGGTTGCTAGTCTATTTTTGTAATTCTTTTAATAATTCTTTCGTATCATCATGCATTTTGATTTCTTTTTCTTTTAGTCTTATTTTTTGTTTTTCTAGACAATAGAGTAGAGCATTGTCTATATTTTGATATGCTATCTCTTTTACTGGTTTTAATGCTTCTGGAATTTTTTCTCTACCGATTTTATCTGCAATATAAATAATTTTTGCTAGTAAATCCATACTTTTATTTCCTATTGTATGGTATTTTATAGCATTACAAATATCGTCATCTAAATTATATTTTTCTTTTGCTATTACGGCTCCAATATCGGCATGTTTAATATTTATGTTTTCTTTATTTTCTAAATCTTTCGATAATTTTCCTTTTTCTATCCAATAAATATTTTCTTCTTCTGTTAATTCTTTTGCAACATCATGAATTAATCCTGCTAGGTATGCTTTATCTTCATTTATATGATAATGTTTTGCTAAAGACTTTGCTTCTTTTGCAACCATAATACTATGATTATATCTTTTTGGTGAAAGAGAGTTTTTTAAATCTTCGTTTATCTGGTCTATTTTCATGGTTATCCATCCTTTTCTTAATGAAAGTATATCATATTTTTCTTTTATTAAAAATTTAATTAACTACTTCTCATCTTTTTAAAATTATGATACAATGATTTCATAATAGGAAGGGTAGGATAGTATGACTGATGAAAATATAAGAAAAGTTAAACGAAGAGGAAGAAATGTACCAAAGAGATATACAAAAGAACAAAAGGAAGTTCTGGAAGTTGAACAAGAAGGATGCTGGGTATATATTTTATTATTATCTACTATAGTAATACTTGCTCATTCTTTAAAAGATTATACTTTTTCTTTTGATAATATAACTTTGACATATTCTTTATTTGTATTACCAGTGGTATATTTTGTTACTAATTATATTACTAAGAAATATGGTTATGCGAAATCTGTTGTTAGTATTGCTATGTCAGGATTATTGTTAGTATTGTTTAGTATTATTATGAGCTTTGTAATAGGTAAAAGTTTTAATTTTTATGATATTAGTGGTGAGTTTTGCGGGTATGTTGTTAGTCAGTTTGTTAACTTGACTATTTATCAATTTTTATTAGTAAATACTACAGGTTCATTTATTTTAATTTATTTAACTTATATGTTTGCTTTTGTTGTTTTTTATTTATTCTATACATTGCTTTATATGAATCTGTTAGTATTTGATAATTATTGGACATCATATTTTTCAACACTTCTTCTTCAAGGTATTATTTGTTTGTTATTAACATTCTTTGATGTTAATACGAAGCCGGGCTTAGAAATTTAAAAAATCGCTTGATAGCGATTTTTTTATGTGATAATTGATAATATTATTAATATTGTATTATGAAGCATATGCATTAACATTGATGTGTATATTGTGTCTGTTTTTTGATACATTATGGCAAATGCTGCTCCTAGACTTCCATATGGTATAATAAATAATAAATCCATAGGGGATGTCATACTTGTTATTACGTGTAATGAACCAAATACTAAACTAGATAGTCCGATGAATAACCATTTATTAGGAAATGCATTTTTGTAACATTTTCTAAATATAATTTCTTCTACACAAGGAGCAATAATTCCAGCATTTATTACCATTACCCAGGGTAAGTAAGAGATTAATTGTTGTACTGCTTGTTCGTTAGCTGCTTGTCCCATTTTTAATACAAATGTAAGAATAGTATTAGATACCATCATTACGATTAAGCCAATAATCCAATATTTTATTCCAGTATCAATATTTTCTAAAAGTTTTTCTTTAAATATTTTCCATTCATGTAGTAATTGTTTTCTGAATATGATGATTAGAATGATTAATATGATTGTATTTGAAAATAGAGATAATAGTACTTGAGTTGAACCAGTGATTTTTTTAATATTAAATAAATATATTGGGATTAGTTGTAGATATGCACTAAAATAATATAGAATGAATAATGCGATACCAATGATTACTCCTTTAATATTTATTAGTTCGTTTTTTTTAAATTTGCTCATAATATAGTTTTTCCTTTCTTATAAATTGTGAATTATTATTAAGTAATTCCTTCTTCAAGAATAGCATAAAAGTTATTAAAATTAAAGATATTTGTTTGTATTTTACAAAAAGTATGTTATACTATGTACAGAAAGGAGTGGGAAGAAAAAGGTCCCGCTCCTTATTATTTCTAGGAGGTGAAGTATGAAAGAGAAAATAATTGATTTGGTGAGTGATCATTTAGTTGAATTTCAAGTCTATATTGATGATGTTTTTGTATCTGTAGAGGAAGGGAAAAAGTTATTAAATATTGTCTTGGATAGTAATTCTGTTATTATTGATTTAAATCTAATTACGGAGGCTTCTAGAGTTATTAACCAAATTATTGATAAAAACAATGTGTTAGATGATGATATTTATGAAGTAGATATTTATTCTAAAGAGAAGGGAGAAGATTAATATGAACGGAAAAGAGTTTTTAAAAGCATTAAATAATATTGTTAAAGAAAAAAATATTGATCCAGAAGTGGTGTATGATGCTATGGAATTAGCACTTACTTCTGCTTATAAGAAAAACTTTAATTCTAAGACGAATGTAAAAGTATTGTTTGATCGTATTACTGGTGAAATTAAAGTGTATTCTTATTTGACTGTTGTTCCTGATGATAAGATGACAAAAGAAGAATATGAAGATTATTTGTTTGAACATTATACTGATGAGGATGACGAAGAAGAGGAAGAAGAAACTTTAGAAGAGGAAGCTCCTGTAAGTTACTTTAACCCTGAAACTGAAATTAAAGTAAGTGAAGCTAAGAAAATTGATAAAACTTTAGAGGTTGGAGATACTATTGATAAAGAAGTTACTCCAAAAGATTTTGGTCGTGTTGCTACTTCTACTGCTAAACAAGTTGTTATTCAAAAAATTCGTGAAGCAGAGAGAAATAGTATTATGGAAGAGTTTGGTGATAAACAAGATGAACTTTTAATTGGTACTGTAGCATTAGAAGATACAGATAATTACTTTATCGATTTAGGTCGTACTAATGGTATTTTACCTAAGAAAGATATTATTCCAGGAGAAAAAATTGAAATGGGTTCTCAAATTAAAGTATATGTTACTAAAGTAGATAATAATGGTAAGAACTTACTTATTTTATTAAGTCGTAGTCATTATGGATTTGTTAAGAGATTATTTGAACTTGAGATTCCTGAACTTGCTGATGGTACTATTATGTTATATAGTGTAGCAAGAGATCCTGGAAATAGAAGTAAAGTTGCTGTTTATTCAGAATATTCTAATATTGATCCAATTGGTGCATGTATTGGTGAGAAGGGTAGTAGAATTGCTCGTATTATTGAAGAGTTACATGGAGAAAAGTTAGATGTTGTTAAATATGATAAGGATCCAGCAATTTTTATTGAGAATGCTTTAAGTCCTGCTAAAGATTTAACAGTATGTATTACAGATCCTAAAAAACAAGAAGCTATGGTTATTGCTGATGGAGATAATTTTTCTTTAGCAATTGGTAAGAGAGGACAAAATGCTCGTCTTGCTAGTAAACTTACTCATTATAAGATTGATATTAAAACTACAGAACAAGCTAGAGAAGCTGGCATTAACTTTAGATAATTGTTTTTGAGGAGGTTTTATGAAAGTTAGAAAAATACCTTTAAGAACTTGTGTTGTTACGAAAGAAAAATTGCCTAAACAAGAGTTACTTCGTATCGTTCGTACACCGGAAGGTAGTGTTATGATTGATGAAGGTGGAAAAATGAATGGTCGAGGTGCATATATTAAAAGAGATGTTCAAGTTTTAGAACAAGCAAGGAAGAAAAAAGTTTTGGAAAGACACTTAGAATGTAGTATAGATGATAGTGTATATGAGGAAATAAAAAGTGTATTAGAAAAATAAATGGAGGTGAAGGTAATCATGAATATTGAAGATTATGCTTTAGATGTAGGAAAAACAGTGGATGAAATTAAAGCTTTATGTGATAAGATTGGGATTGAATATAAAGATGAGAGCACTGTTTTAGATGAGACTGATATTATTTTGCTTGATAATGAAATTCAAGATCAAGAAGATTATGTTGAAGGTGATATTGAGGATTTAGAATCTAGACTTTATGAGGAAGAAGTTTATGATAAGGCAGAAGAGTTAGCGATGAATACTAAGATTGATTTAGATAATTCTACTTCTTTTGAGAAAGTAAAACCTAAGTCTCAAAAGAAAAATGATAATAAAAAGTCAGACTTTTTTAAAGAGAGAAAGAAAATTTATAAGCATCGCGAAAAATTACAGAAGAATGAAGCTGTTCAAGATGATAATGTTATTTTATATAAAGATGGCATGACTGTATCAGAACTTGCTGGTATTTTGGAAGTTGCAGCAGTAGAGTTAGTTAAAAAGCTTATGGGATTAGGTGTTATGGCTAATGTTAATCAGTCTGTTGATTTTGAGACTGCTGAAGTATTGGTTGCTGATTATAATAAAATATTAAAGAAAGAAGAAACTGCTGATATTTCTAATTTTGAAAATTTTGAGATTGACGATAAGGAAGAAGATTTAGTAGAACGTCCTCCTGTTGTTACTATCATGGGTCATGTTGATCATGGAAAAACTACATTACTTGATGCTATTCGTAAGAGTAATGTTGCAGTAGGAGAGGCTGGTGGAATTACACAAGCAATTGGAGCTTATTCTGTTTCTTGTAATGGCAAGAAGATTACTTTTATTGATACTCCAGGACATGCTGCTTTTACTGAGATGAGAGCACGTGGTGCTTCTATTACGGATATTGTTATTATTATTGTAGCAGCAGATGATGGTGTTATGCCACAAACAAAAGAGGCTATTGATCATGCTAAAGCTGCGGGTGTACCGATTATTGTTGCGATTAATAAGATTGATAAACCTGAAGCTAATGTTGAACGTGTTATGACTGGTTTAGTTGAAAATGGTCTTACTCCAGAAGAATGGGGAGGAGATATTATCGTTAATAAGATTTCTGCTGCTACAGGAGAAGGAATTAATGAACTTTTAGAAAATATTTTATTAGTTGCTGAGATGCAAGAATATAAAGCAAATCCATCTCGTTATGCTAGTGGTGTTGTTATTGAATCTAAGAAAAATAGTAAAGTTGGTTCTGTTGCAACCTTACTTATTCAAAATGGTACGTTACGTTTAGGGGATCCTATTGTTGTTGGTACTATTTATGGAAAGGTTCGTACTTTAAAGAATGATTTAGGTCAAAATATTGTAGAAGCAACTCCATCTACACCAGTAGAAGTGACTGGTCTTAGTGATGTTCCTAATGCCGGAGATAAGTTTATGGCTTTTGAATCAGAGAAACAAGCTAAGCATATTGCTGATGAGCGAAGTTTAAGAGCGAGAGATGCAGATACTAATTTTAGTGGTATGTCTTTAGATGATTTATTTGGTCGTATTCAAGAAGGTGTTAAGGAAATTAACATTGTATTAAAAGCAGATGTTAATGGTAGTTTGGAAGCTGTTCGTGGTGCATTAGAAAAAATTGATGTAGAAGGCGTAAAAATTAATATTATTCGTGGTGCTGTTGGTGGTATTACAGAAAGTGATATTGTGTTAGCTCGTGCTAGTTCTGCAATTATTATTGGTTTTAATGTTCGTGCGAATAGTCAAGCTATGGATGATGCTAAACAGTATGGTGTAGAAATTAGAACTTATGATATTATTTATAAAGTAGTAGAAGACATGGAAGATGCTATGAAAGGTATGCTTGATCCAGAATATGAAGAACAGGTAACTGGTAAGCTTGAGATTCGTCAAATCTTTAAGTTCTCTAAAGTGGGACTTATTGCTGGATGTCATGTTATTACTGGTGTTGTTAGAAATAATGAAAAAGCTCGTATTATTCGTGATGATGTTGTTGTTTATAATGGTGCTGTTAATACATTACAACATGAAAAAGATCAAGTAAAAGAAGTTACTAAGGGAATGGATTGTGGTATTACTTTAGAAAATTGCCAAGATTATAAAGAGGGAGACATCATTGAAATTTACGATTTAGTAGAAATTAAAAGATAATATTTATAAACAATACTTAGAATATGGAAGTTACCAGATAGGAGGAAACTATTATGGCAAATATTAAAATAGAAAGACTTAATCATTTAATTCAACAAGAAATTAGTATTATTTTAATGGAAGAAGTCAGAGATGAAGATTTGAAATTTGTAACAATTACGGATTGTGATACAAGTAGTGATTATAGTTATTGTAAGGTTTATTTTACAGTACTTGATGATACAAAAAGAGCTTCTGTTTTAGAAGCGTTGGAAGGTGCTAGTGCTTTTATACGTAGTAAGCTTGCTGAGCGTATTGATATTAGACATACTCCAGAATTAAAATTTATTTATGATACCTCTATTGAGTATGGTGAACATATTGAACAAATTATTGATAAAATTCACGAAGACGAAGTAAAAGAGAGTTAGGAGTTCATTCCTAATTCTCTTTTTTCTTTTGGTATGTTTTTGCTGTAAGAGTAGGTTTTGCACTTTGTAGGCAATTTTTTGTTAGTGTGATCACTTCTTGTTGTTCTACACCAAATAGTTCTGCTACTATTTCTGTTGTTGCTGGTGCATTGATAAAGCCTAATCTTAAAGCAAGCATTGCTTTTTGTTCCTCCGTACATTTGGAAACGTAAGGACTAAATATTGAATTTTCTAGATTATGAATGCCTGTTAAGATATTATTTCTTTTTTCTTCTTGTATATTATTTTCGGGAATATCATATTGTCTAATACATGATTTTATTTTTTCTAATTCTTGACTTGGTATTTTAATACTTCTTCCTTTTTTATAATGTTCACGGATTATTTTATCTTGTTCAAAAGATGGCCAAATTTCTTGTAGTTCTTCTTTTGCTTTTGGATTTGATTCAATCTTTTCTAAAGCTTTCTTTTTTATATGATGTATCTGAGATTCACAATAGTTAAGTTCAGATGATAATTGTTCATATGTAATATATGATGTTTTTGGAGGAGTAATTAAGTATATATTTTGTAATATTTGTAATTCTTGGTTTGTTAATACTGATTTTTTTGTTTGCTTTTGCTTTGGCTTAGGATTTAAAAAATCAGGATGTAGTTTTAGGACTTTTGCTTTTAGTTCTTCGTCTGTTTCACATTTCTTTTTTAGTATACTTAATGTCGACCAGATACTGTTTTCGTTTTTATAGCCTGCTAGTTTTACTAGTTCTTTTCCTGATATATTAGGATTTTGTGCTAGTTCTTTTAGTAGAATTTCTTGTTTTTTTGTTAATGATGATTTTTTTTGTTTTTGTGTTTTTTTCTTTTTTGGTTTAGGCTTAGGATTTAAAAAGTCAGGGTATAGTTCTAAAACTTTTTCTTTTACTTCTTTATTTGTTTTGCATTTATTTTTTAGTATGTTTAATGTAGTCCAGAGAGTATTTTTGTTTTTATATCCTGTTAGTTTTACTAGTTCTTTTCCTGATATATTAGGATTTTGTGCTAGTTCTTTTAGTAGAATTTCTTGTTTTTTTGTTAGTAATGACTTTTGCTGTTTTTGTTTAGGTTTTGAATCTAAGAAGTTAGGATATAGTTCTAGTGATTTTGCTTTTACTTCTTCGTTTGTTTCGCATTTCTTTTTTAACATGGCTATTGCTTGGCGTAAAGAATGTGCATTTTTATATTCAGTAAGTTTTGCTAATTCTTTTTTTGGTATTGCGGGATTTTTTGCAAGTTCTTTTAATATTATTTCTTGTTTTTTGGTTAATAGTGGTCTTTCTTGCTTTAATGTTTGTTGTTTTTTTCTTTTTTGTTTAGGTTTTGAATCTAAGAAGTTTGGATATAGTTCTAAAACTTTTTCTTTTAGTTCTTCATTTGTTTCGCATTTCTTTTTTAGTATGAATATTGCTTGATATAGTGTTTTTGGATTTTTGTATCCCATAATTTCGGCTAATTCTTTTTTTGTTATGTTAGGATTTTTTGCAAGTTCTTTTAGCAGTCTTTCTTGTTTTTTTGTTAACAATGTTTTAGATGTTGAGGTTAAGAAGTTTGGATATAGTTCTAGAACTCTTGCTTTTACTTCTTTATTTGTTTTACACTTCTTTTTTAGATTTCGTAATGTATTTAACATGCTATTTTTATTTTTATAATTTGTATACTTTAAGAGTTCTTCCTTTTCAATGTTAGGATTTTTTGCTAATTCTGTTAGTAATTTTTCTTGATTTTTTGATAATATTGGTATTTCTTTTTGTGGTTTTAATGTTTTTTCTTCTTTCTTGCTTTTTGGTTGTTTTGGTTTGAGAGTTGGACTATCTTCTTTTACTAAGCTTAATTTTATTCCAAAGTTCGTAGCTTTTAGTTGTAGCATTTTTTCACAATTAGGGTATTTTGCTTTTATTAATGCTATATTTTCTTTTTTTTCTTTTAAAAGATGGAAGGTGAAGTTTAAATTTTTTTCTATTTCTGATTCTTTTTTTCCTTCTTTTCTAGCAATTTCGTCAATCCCTAGACAAATATCGTTAATTTCACCTATGTAGTAGCCTAGAATACGTAAATCTGTTTCTGATAGAAGAGGAGAGGATGGTTGCTGTTCTTTTTTTCTTTTTATTAATTGTTTTTTATAGTCCGGAAAAATCTTTTTTAACTCTTCACTTGTTTTTTGTTCATTTGTTTTTAATTTGTTTAATACATTATATATATTTCCAGAGTTAGTATGTAATCTTTTTCTTATTTCTTCTTCTGTTAAAAAGTGATTATTTTCTTGAGTTAAATATAAATAGATTATTTTTTGTTCTTCTATTGGGATAATTGATGAAGGTTTAAAGTATAATTTATCAACTTCTTTTATTAATCTTGTTTTTACAAATTTATTAAAATTTAAAATTGTTGTAGGACTATATGTTTCTAATGCTGTATTTAATATATTTGTAATTAAATTTTCTTTTTCATTGGTAGGGATTAAGAGAAAATCTAATTCTTTTTTTAATTCTTCTTTTATTTTTTCTTGTTCTTCTAAATTTTGTTTTAGTTTTTGAACATATTCATAATTATTATTCATGTAGTTCTCCTTTTGATAGATTAAATTTCTTTCTATTATATCTTAAATTTGTCTGATTGACTGTTCTTTTTTGTTTTTTTTTCTTTTTTTCTTTTGGTTTTCTTGATTTATGGTATAATATCTCTAGTGGTGATGCTATGAAAATAAATATTCGCGGAGTTTCTGTTAATTACATACAATATGGTGAAGGTAAAGATATTTTACTTCTTCATGGTTGGGGACAGAATATTGAAATGATGAAGTTTATTGGCGATGCTTTTTGTGATCGCTTTCGTATTACTATTTTAGATTTTCCAGGCTTTGGAGAAAGTGAAGAACCATCGGTTCCTTGGACTATTGCTGATTATACATTATTAATTGAAGATTTAGTTAATGAATTGGATTTAAAACGACCAATTGTTATGGGACATTCTTTTGGTGGAAGAGTTGCGATTCGATATGCTTCTAACCATCCTATTGAAAAATTGGTTTTATTTGGTAGTCCTTGTGTTAGAATTCAAAAAGAATTACCTTTGTCAGTTAAAATTTTAAAAAAATTAAAAACTTTACCTGGTTTGGATGCCTTTGGAGAAAAAATGAAAAAATACATTGGATCTCGTGATTATAAAGCGGCTAGTCCAATTATGAGACAAACTTTGGTTCAAGTTGTCAATGAGGATTTGTCTGAATATGCGAAACAAATTGAAGAGCCAACTCTTTTGATTTGGGGAGAGCAAGATGAAGAAGCACCTTTAGAAGAAGCAAAGATATTAGAAGGACTTTTATATGATGGGGCGTTGATAGTGTTACCAGGAACTCATTATGCTTATATTGAAAATTTGTCACGTGTAATAGCTATTTTGAATAATTTTATTTAGGAGGAGTCTATGATACTAGTTTATGTTTTCGTACTTTTTTGTATGTTTGTATGTCTTATTTTTAAGTCGAAAAGATATCTTCATATGTTACAACAAAATTTGTATAATGAAAATAATCGTTATATAAAATGGGTTTTTCGTAATAGTAAGCAGTTTTTGGACTTAGATTTTATAGCTATTTTTGTTTCTTTGATTGGCATGTTGGTTGTGTATGATTTAGAAAAAGTTTCTATTTTATTAATGCTATTATTGGGTGGAC
Organism: uncultured Bacilli bacterium; assembly: GCA_944332295.1. GTDB lineage: Bacteria > Bacillota_I > Bacilli_A > RF39 > UBA660 > Faecimonas. The sequence continues at coordinate 141,018 of CALVJR010000002.1, forward strand.
TTTTTCTTGCTCTTGCTTATTTGTGGAGAAGTCGTTTACAACATGATCAAAATAAAAAGCCTCTAGTTATTACTAAAAGAGTTCAACGTTTGATTATTACAACTTCTATTTTATATTTAATACCAGTTGTTTTTTTACTTTTACAAAATTCTGATTCTCAATTTGTTTGGGTTATGATTACGGTATTAATCATTATGATTTTTTTAAATCCGTTAATTGTATTTTTGGCAAATATTATTAATTTTCCGATTGAAAGAGGAGTTTATCATTATTATAAACATAAAGCGCAATCTAAACTTAAGAGTATGCCTAATTTAAAAATTATAGGTATTACTGGTAGTTATGGTAAAACTAGTAGTAAAAATATTTTAAGTGATATTTTAAATATTAAATATAATGCATTACCAACTCCTAGAAATTTAAATACATATAATGGTTTGATTATGACTATTAATAATCATTTGACTAAGTTTAATGATATTTTTATAGCTGAAATGGGTGCTTATGTAAAAGGTGAAATAAAAGGTCTTTGTAAATTAGTAAAACCGCAATATGGTATTTTAACACGATTAGGCACTGCACATTTAGAGTCTTTTGGAAGTGAACAAAATATTATAGATGGTAAATTTGAACTTATTGAATCGTTGCCAAGTGATGGTTTTGCTGTACTTAATGGTGATGATCCAAAACAAGTGAATTATAAGTTAAAAAATAAAGTTAGAATTATTTGGATTGGTATAGATAATCCTGATGTAGATGTTAGAGCAACTAATATTAAATGTTCTAGTAAAGGAACAGAGTTTGATGTTATTTTTCCTAACGATAAGAAAGAGTACCATTTTGAAACTAAGTTATTAGGTGATCATAATGTTTATAATATTTTAGCAGGTCTTGCTTTTGGTTATGAATTTGGTATTTCTATTTCTGATTTACAACATGCTGTAAAGGGTGTGCGACCAGTAGAGCATCGATTAGAATTAAAGAGATTAAATAATTTCTATCAAATTGATGATGCCTATAATTCTAATCCTGTTGGAGCTCAGAGCGCTGTTAGAGTGCTTGGAATGATGCCTGGGATAAAAGTTGTTGTTACACCCGGGATGATAGAGTTAGGGGAAAAAGAAGTTGAATATAATAAGAAGTTTGGAGAACAGATAGCAAGTGTTGCTGATTATGCTATATTAGTTGGTGAGTATAGGACGAAACCTATTAAAGAGGGTTTACTTGCTAAAGGATTTGATAAAGAAAAAATTGTGGTATTTAACGATGTTCGTGATGCATATCCTTTTATTGGAGAATTGGCTAAAAACAAGGAGGTTTATGCATTGTTTGAAAATGATTTACCAGATACTTATAATGAATAGGAGAGATGTATTATGAAAATTAAAGTTGGCGTTGTTTTTGGTGGAGAGTCTGTAGAACATGAAGTTAGTGTTATTTCTGCTATGCAGGCTATGAATAAATTAGATCAAGATAAATATGATATTATTCCAATTTATATTACAAAAGATAGAGAATGGTATACAGGTGAAATGTTAAAAGATATTGAGGTATATCAGGATTTATCTTTAATTAAAAAATATGGAAAGAATGTTGTTTTATATTATAAGAAAGGGAGATTTGTATTACAAAATAAGAATTTTCCTAAATCTATTGTTACAGATGTTGATATTATTTTCCCTATTGTACATGGAACTAATGTGGAAGATGGAGGACTACAAGGGTATTTACAAACTATTGGGGTACCATTTGTAGGTAGCGATGTATATGCTTCTGTTGTTGGGCAAGATAAAGTTTTTATGAAAGATGTTTGGAAGGCTAGTAAGCTTCCTGTTACTAATTATGTATGGTTTTATGATGTAGATTATAAACAAGATAGTGAAGAAGTAATTAAGAAAGTAGAGAAATTAGATTATCCAGTTATAGTTAAACCAGCAACCACTGGCTCTAGTGTTGGTATTGCTGTATGTAGTACACGTGAAGAGTTAATTAGTGGTATTGATGATGCTATTCAATATGATAAAAAGATTTTAGTTGAAGAAGTAGTACAACATTTAAAGGAAGTAAATATTGCTGTCATGGGTAATTATGAACATCAAAAAGTTAGTGAGATTGAAGAAGTTATTTCTTCTAATAAATTTTTGACTTATGCTGATAAGTATGTTGGTGATGGTAATGGAAAACTAAAAGGTGGAAAGGTACCTGTTAAGAGTACTTCTAAAGGTATGGCTTCTGCTAATAGAAAATTGCCTGCTGAATTAGATGATAAAGTTAGAAAAGAAGTAGAGGAAGTTGCAGTAGAAGCATTTAAAGCTTTAGGATCATCTGGTAATAGTAGAATTGACTTTTTGATTGATGAGGAGAAAAATAAAGTTTATATCAATGAAATTAATTCTATTCCAGGAAGTTTAGCATTTTATTTATGGGATGCTAAAGATATTGATTTTTCTTCTGTATTAGATGAGATGATTAATATTGGTGTTAAAGATTATAAGAAACGTGTTAGCAAAACACATTCTTTTGATACTAATATTTTACAGGGTTTTGCTGCTCATGGTGGAGTGAAAGGATTAAAAGGTATGAAAGGGAAGTTAAGATAACTTCTTTTTTTCTTTATGAATAAGTTTTTATTATTGTTGCGTAGTGAAAATACAGAAGAAGAAAATAGGTATTATATCCGTGCAATAGAAATGTTTGAGGGAGAAGTTGTATTTGTTAGAGATACGGATTCTTATGATGTTGTTTTACAAGTTTTAGATGATGTAGTAGGTATTTTGTTACTAGGTGGTTATGATGTTGGTAGACTTGATTATTTTTTGATTTCGTATGCAGTTTCTCATCAATTAAGGTTATTAGGTATTTGTCAAGGAATGCAGTCTATGGCTCTTTGGAAAAGCAATAATCATTTGGTGTCTATTGGAGGAGATGCTCATCATCAGAAGGAAGGCTATGTTCATTCTGTTAGTTTAGAAGATAGTAGGTTACAACAGATTTTAGGTTCAAGTCAGATTAAAGTTAACTCTTATCATTATCAGACAGTACTTGATAGTCTTTGTTTTAGAGTAGTAGGGAAGTCTTTTGATGGTTTAATTGAAGCTATAGAAGATAGTAGTCAATATTTTCAAATAGGGCTACAGTGGCATCCTGAGAGAATGTTAGAATATGATGATGTCAGTAGGAAATTATTTTTGACATTTATAAAGTAATAATTTTTTTATATATTAGGAATTTGCTTCTCAAAATGCAAATTTGAAAACTTGATAAAAAATAGTTGACATACGAACAAATGTATTATATAGTGTTCTCATCAGGAGGGAATATTATGTATAAATCTTATCGTTTTCGTTTGTATCCTACAACTAATCAAGTAGAGTTAATTCACAAAACATTG
>CALVJR010000003.1 GCA_944332295.1 uncultured Bacilli bacterium
GTTTCTGAAATGACTCTTTTTTATAGACTAAAATAGTGTCAGCAATTTTACTCACCAACACTATTTATTATAGAACCTGTATAGAAAGTTTCGACTTTCTTTTTTTGACGATAAAAAAACTCTTTTTTCTAAAGAGTTTGGGAATTATTTTCTTTTTTCTATATAACTTTCTTCTATTAATGTTGTTTGATATCGAGTTAGTAAGGGATTATCCTTGGGTGTAATTATGCGATAAGTAATTGTCTCTAAGTATGTTTTATTTAGTATATTTTCTTTAGGAATTTTATATGTAATTTCTTTTTCTTTGGTATATGGAAACGTAATATCACAGATTACAGCCTTTATTAATTCTTGTATTTGTGCTTTGTTTAACGCTTCTTTTACAGATTTACTATATGCTCTAATAAGTCCGGAAGCACCTAGTTTAATTCCTCCAAAATAACGAATAGTGATAGCTATTACATTTGTAATATCTTCTTTTTCTAATACATTTAGCATGGGAAGTCCTGCTGTTGAACTTGGTTCACCATCATCTTCTGCTTTTTTTATTGTTTCTCCTATTTTGTAAGTATAACAATAATGCGTTGCTTTAGGATAGTCTTTTTTTACTTGATTTAATATAGAGATTGCTTCTTCTTTTGTTTTTATTTTTGCTATTATTGTAATGAATCTTGAATTTTTAATTATTATTTCATTTTTTACATTTTCACTAATGGTATACATAATTTTCACCATTCATATTATATCATGTATTATTTTGTACATAAAGGGTTATATTGTTAGTAATTTCATGTTTTTTACCTTTTATTTTGTTGGTATTGTGCTATAATAAATTTATAGATAGCGAGGTAGTGATAAGGAGAGGGTTTTATGTTTAGAAGAAAAAAAGATAAAGAAATTGATATTGGTAGTTTGAATGATATTTTGAGTACTGGAAAAAAATTGATTAATATTGGTTATATTATGGCTATTATCGCTTTGGTGTTATTAGGTACTTATCTAGTCAAAGAATGGCATGCACTACGCTTTGTAGGGGAGTTCTTGATTGTTATTTCACCAATATTTATTGGATTAATTATTGCTTGGTTATTGGATCCTTTGGTGAAATGGTTTCAAGGAAAGAAATTGCCTAGAATTTTAGCTTGTATTATTGTGTATTTGTTATTTTTAGCACTTTTATTTTTAATACTTGCGTTATTAGTTCCTGCCATGGGTAGTCAAATTAAGGATTTTATTAGTGGCCTTCCGGCTTTGATTCAGGACTTTCAACATTTTGCAAATGAGCTTGTGAAAAATTTAAATCATACTTTTGATTATGATTTTTCGAGTGTGAAAGACTCAATCTATCAAGCAATTGAACAGTTTGGTATTGGTATGTCAACTAAATTACCAAATATGGCCATTGGAATTGTCTCTTCTGTGGTTAGTGGAGGAGTATCATTCTTTTTAGGACTTATGATTGGATTTTATATGTTGTTTGATTTTGATAAGTTAAATCGTTCTTTTATTTCTTGGTTACCAAGACATTGGCGTAAAGGTGCTAGCGAGTTATGTGTACGATTAAATGACTCTTTAAGAAGTTATGTTCAAGGTTTATTGTTAATTATGACTTTAGTATTTATTACACAAAGTATTGGTCTTACTTTAAGTGGTATTAAGGCACCTTTAGTTTTTGCATTCTTTTGTGCTTTAACTGATATTATTCCTTATTTTGGACCTTATATTGGTGCTATACCGATTGTTTTAGTAGGATTTACTATGGATCCAATTGTTGGAATTTGTTGTGTCATTTCTATTATTGTAGTACAACTTTTGGAAAATAATTTTTATCAGCCTTTGATTATGGGACATACTATGAAATTGCATCCTGTAACAATTATGCTAGGACTCTTGATTTTCCAACATTTCTTTGGTATTATAGGAATGATTGTTGCAACACCTGTGATAGCAGCAGGTAAAATTATTCTTACCTTTATCAATGAAAAGGTGGATGTAGTTGGAAAAGTTACAGGTGATGATGAATATAAAGCAGGGACTGAAGATTAGTATTAAAGGAATAGAATAATAAGAGAATTCGTGGTTGGTGAAAACGATTTATTCTACTTTAAGAAGCTACTTTAGGAGCTTTATCGGCCATGCCGTTATGTTAATTAAGACCAGACTAGGATGGTACCGGACTAATGTTCTCCTAGCCAGGTCTTTTGTTTGTTTTAAGGAGGATTTATGAAAATTTATTTGTTAGCTGGTAAAGCAGGGAGCGGTAAGGATATGATGGGCAGATATATGAAAACGCAATATGATTATGCAGGTCATAATGCTTGTATTTTACATATAACATCGCCTCTTTATGAATATGCTAAAAATTATTTTAGTTGGAATGGTAATATGGCTGAAAAACCTCGGGAGTTTTTACAAGAGATGGGAATTGAGGTTATTCAAAAACGATTAGGAAAGAAATATTTTTTGTTAGATAGGTTATGTGAAGATATTGATATATTAAAACATTTCTTCGATGTTTTTATTATTACTGATGGACGATTATTGTTTGAGTTTGAAGAATTGAGACGTAGATATCCTAGTATTAAAATTGTTCATGTTATTCGTGAAAATTATGATAATAAGTTATCAGATGATGAGAAAAAACATGTTACAGAAGTAGAAATGGAACAGTATCAAGATTATGATTATGTTGTACGAAATACGACGAAGGATAAATTGTTTTTAGAAGCAGATCGAATTATGAAGTCCGAGGAGGGGGAGGAAGGAGAAGTCATATGAACAAATTAATTGCAATTGTTGGAATGAGTGGTAGTGGCAAGAGTATTGCTACTGATTATTTAGAACAAGATGGTTGGACTAAATTATATTTTGGGGGTATTACCTATAAACTTATGGCAGAAGCTGGAATTGAAAGAACTCCAGATGGTAAAAGTGAAAAAGAGTTTCGTGAAAATTTAAGACGGGAACATGGACCTGAATGTTATGCTAAATTTTTAGAGCCCGAAATTAGAGATGCTTTAAAGAAGGGAAATGTTGTTTTAGATGGATTATACTCTTGGTATGAATATAAATATTTAATAGAAAGATTTCCTGGTTTAAAACTTGTTTGTATTGTTGTAGATAAAGAGTTACGTTATAAGAGAGTAGGAAGCCGAGCGGATAGACCTTTTACAAGAGAGGATATTATTTATCGCGATATTTCAGAAATTGAAAATTTAGCGAAAGGTGGTCCAATCGCTTATAGTGATTATTTCTTATTTAATAATGGAAGTATTGATGATTATCATAAGAGATTGATAGAAATACTAGAAGATATAAATATACATGAAGGAGAGAAGTAAAATGAAATATATGAGTCATAATGATATTCGAAATATGTGGTTTCGATTTTTTGAAAGTAAAGGGCATAAAAAAGTAGAGAGTGCTTCTTTAGTTCCTGTTAATGATAATAGTTTGTTATGGATTAATGCTGGTGTTGCGCCTTTAAAGAAGTATTTTGATGGAACTGAAGTACCTGAATGTAGACGAATTGTTAATATTCAAAAATGTATTCGTACTAACGATATTGAAAATGTTGGTATTACAAAACGTCATCAAACATTTTTTGAAATGATGGGTAATTTTTCTGTTGGAGATTATTTTAAAGAAGAAGCGATTGAATATGCTTTTGAATTGTTAACTGGTGAGGAATGGTTTGCTATTCCTAAGGAATTATTATATGTAACTGTTTACCCTGATGACCAGGAAGCATATCAAAAATGGATAGAAGTTGGATTAGATGAAGATCATTTAGTAAAATTAGAAGAAAATTTTTGGGAAATTGGTGAAGGTCCTTGTGGTCCTGATTCTGAGATTTTCTTTGATCGTGGAGAAAAATATGATCCTAATGGTGATGCGTTGGAAAAATTTAAAAAAGATGAAGACCAAGAAAGATATGTAGAAATTTGGAATAATGTTTTTAGTCAGTTTAATTCTAAAGAAGGAGTTCCTCGTTCTGAATACAAGGAACTTCCTAGTAAAAATATTGATACTGGTGCAGGACTTGAACGTTGGTGCTGTGTTTTTCAGAATGTTGATAGTAATTTTGAGACTGATTTATTCCAACCAATTATTGAACATATTGAGCAATTAGTAGGGTTTAGCTATGATGGACAAAAGGAATTTAAAATTATAGCAGATCATATTCGTGCTATTACGTTTGCTTTAGCAGATGGTGCTTTCTTTGATAATAATGGTCGTGGATATGTACTTAGACGTTTATTACGCCGAAGTGTAAGATTTGGTAGAAATTTGGGATTAGAAGGACCTTTTCTTTATAAATTAGTTTCTGAGGTTGTAGAAACTATGAAAGATGCGTATCCTTACTTAACTGAAAACTGGGTAAAAGTTGAAACGCTTGTTTTGGAAGAAGAAAAATTATTTTTAAAAACTTTAGAGGCAGGAGAAAGACGTTTAAAAGAATTAGTTAATGAATCTATGGATGGAACGATTAGTGGAGAAGATGCTTTTAAATTATATGATACGTATGGTTTTCCTTTTGAACTTACAGAAGAATATTTGACTGAAGTTGGATATAAAGTATCTAGAGAAGAATTTGATAAATATATGAATATTCAAAAGGAACTTGCTAAAAAGAATGCTAAAAATAAGTCTGCTATGGCAAGTCAGAAAAAAGTGTTATTAGACTTTAAAGAAGATAGTCAATTTGTTTATGGAATTTATCGTTTGAAGACTAATGTGTTAGCAATTTTTTCTAAAGATAGTATTGTTGATAGAGTGGATCATGATTGTTATATCGCATTAAAGAGAACTTGTTGCTATGCTGAGAGCGGAGGACAAGTTAGTGATACTGGTATGATTATTGGTAAAAACTTTAAGGCACGTTTACTTGATGCTTTTAAAGCTCCTAATGGTCAACATATTCATAAGGTAAAATTACTAGATGGATTTATTAGTGCTAATGATGAATGTGAAATTATTCTAGATAAAGATCGTCGTAAGAGAACAGAAGCAAATCACTCTAGTGTTCATATGTTACAGTATGCATTACAACAATGTGTATCTAGTCAAATAAGGCAAGCTGGTAGTTATGTTGATGGAGATAAGTTACGTTTTGACTTTACTTATGCTGGAAAACTTACTGATGATAAGATTGTTGAAGTTGAAAATTTTGTTAATGATATGATTAATAAACATATTATTATTTCTACTGAAGTTATGCCGATTGATAAAGCAAAGCAAATCGGTGCTATGGCATTGTTTAGTGAAAAATATGGAGATATTGTTCGGATTGTTAAAATTGGAAAATCTATCGAGCTTTGTGGTGGTACTCATGCTACTAATACAAAAGATATTGGAAGATTTGCTATTTCTTCTTATGAATCTAAAGGAAGTAATTTATACCGAATTGAAGGTGTTACTGGAAGTAAGATAGAAGATACTTTGTTTGATATTATTAAACCTTATAATGATGAAATGATTAAATTATTATTAAAAGCAAAAGAGATAGTAGATGATGCTAGAAGTGTAGGTATTAAACTAGATTTTGATGTTGATATTGATCATAGTAAACCAGAGTCTTATAAAGATATTATCTTTAATCGAAATGAATTACAATATGTACAACAAGAAGTAAGAGATTTAGAGAAGAAGTATCGTGATTTAAGAGAAAAACAAGTACTTTCTAATTTAGATATTTATCGTGAACATATTAAAGACTATAATGGTACTTTTGGACTTTTAATGACTGTTGAAAATAAGGATATTAACTTACTTAAGAGTGTTGCTGATGCAATGATTGATGAGATGGGAACTGGTTTTGTATTCTTTGCTAATATCAAAGAGGATGGAAGTATTAACTTCTTGTCTCGTAGTAGTTGCCATGCTAACAGTGGACTTATTGTAAAAGATGCTAGCGTATCTTCTTTGGGTAATGGAGGAGGTAGTCCTACGTTTGCTCAAGGTGGAGGTAAGACGAAAGATGCATTACCAAAAATTTATACACATATTGAGAAAGTTTTAAGAGATGAAAAATAATTATTTGTTAGAACAAGTTGATGAATATCTTATTGAGTTAAAAATAAAAGAAATTATCGAGTCTAGGGAATTTTCTTCTAGTCCTGTACATTCTTATGATATGGAAGAAGTTCCTTTGTCTGCTGCAATAGAAGATTTGGATACCTATGGCTTGTTTTCAGAGAAGAAAGTTATTATTATTTCTCATATAGAATCTTTACCTAGTGATACTAATGATAAAGAAATAGAACATTTTCTAAAATATTTTAAAGATCCTTTAGATAGTATTTTAGTATTTGTTACAGCAAGGAAATTAAATAATACCAAGAAGATTACTAAAGAGTTAAAGAAAAATTTGACTACTATCTCTTTTGATGTTGATGCTATTGGATTTGCAAAGAAAGAATTACAAGGTTATCAAGTAGATTCTTCGGTTATTCGAAAGATAGTTACAGAGTGTTTAGAAGATATTGGAAGAATTCATCAAGAGTGTTCTAAGTTAAAGATGTATTCTCTTGATAGTAAGAAAATTACTTTAGAGGATGTAGAAAAATTAGTAATTAAGAAGTTAGGTGATCCTAAGGATTTAACTTTTGAGTTTGTTAGAGTATTAGCAGAAAAGGATAAAAAAAAGGCATTAGAAAAATATCATGAACTTTGTAATTATTCTATAGAACCTTTAGCGTTATTAGGATTACTTGCTAGTCAGTATTTAATTATGTATCAAGTAAAGGTATTAGAAGGCAAGACTAAATTAAATCAAGAGATTGCGGATACGTTAGGAGAAAAACCATATCGTATTCAAAAGACTAGAGAGTTAACTAGGTATTATAGTAAAGAAGAACTTAGAGATATTTTTAGAAAGCTTGCGGATATTGACTTAAAAATTAAAACTACGGATGTAGATGGAAGTTTTTTAATTGAGTTATTTATATTAGAGAATACGTAGTATTTTAGTCCATTTAACATATACTTTGTAAATGGACTTTTTTCTTGGGATAATTTATCCAAATTCTTCTTCCTTTTTTTTATGGTACGTGATAATATGAAAATAAGAAGATGGTTAGTAACCATTTATAGTAGTAGAGGTATTATTCGTACTTTTTAGAAAATAAGATTTTATAATAGTACAATGTAATGTAGAGAGTTTATCGTTTTAAATAGTGAATTAATGGGAAAAGTAAAGAGTAAGTTTCGTTTAAAAGTGAGCTGACAGATTCTTTTTCTGAAGATACAGATATCATTCCTAGAAGAAAAAATTAGAATGGTAGAAGATATTTTTTTCATCTGCGGTAACTTTTACGTGTACTTATTAGAATGACTACTCTATAAACTCTTTATTTTAATGAGGTGGATTATGAAAAGGTTTTTGAAGCGAAATATTGTTGTGATAATTATACTTTTAGTATTTGGAGCTATTTTTCTTTATGGAGATTATCAAGTTATACAAAATAATCAAGATGTTGTTGAACTTACAAATAACCTTAAAGAACAGTGTAAGACTAAGGTGATTACAGATGAGGAAGAAAAGAAGTTTTGCCATGAGATACTTACAAATAGAGTAATTGAGCCAGATTTTTATTCTGAGTTTTCAGAAGTGTTAGTATGGTATATACAGACAGTTGCTTATTTTCTATTTTTAATTGTTATTATTCCACCGATGATTCCGATTTGTAAAATGTTAAGAAATAGATATATTATGAATACTAATTTAAGAGAAAGTTATCGAAGTTTTATTAAAAAAATGTTGTTTACTGCTTATAAATATCTTTGGATATTACCTGTTTTGGTGATCATTTTAATAATTCCTTTGTTAATGAATTATTCTTTGGTTCCAGAATATTCGGTAGTTTATAATATGGGATGGAGTACTAATCTTATTAATTATCCTGTGTTGTTTTTCATTCTTTATTTATTAAATGTTGTAATTCTTTCTATGATTTATGTTAATATTTCTTTAGTAGTTGCGAGATTTCAGCATAAATTTATTCCTTGTATCATCTTATCTTATATTGTGTTTTTTTCATTTGAGATATTCTTGGAGACAGTTGTTAGAGTTATCATTTTACAAAGAATATTTCATACGGAATTAGGAATGATATTTAATATTATGGATATTTTTGGTTTTAATGATTTATATGGTATAGGTTCATTATTTCTTGTAAATATTAGTTTCTTGATTATTTCGTTTGTTTTTGTTTATTTGGCATATAAAAACAAAGAAAAATTAGTAATACAATGCGAGAAAAATAAGTAGGAGGATATTATGAAGATAGAAGTAAAGAATGTTAGTAAAAGATTTAGGAAAACGATGGTATTAAATAATGTTAATGCATCTTTTGAGAGTGGACATATCTATGGATTAAGTGGTAGAAATGGCTCTGGGAAAAGTGTGTTTTTAAAGATATTGTGCGGACTTTATAAAGTAACTACCGGAGAGATACTATTTGATCAAAAAAGTTATGATAAAGATAATTTATATCTTTTGAATATGAGAGCTATTATTGAAAAACCTAATTTTTTTCCAGAATTAACTGGTTATGAGAATTTAGAATTGCTTGCTAAAATTCAAAATAAAATAGGAAAAAAAGAAATAGAGGAAGCATTAAAAAAAGTTAATTTATATGAGGAAAAAGATAAAAGATATTCTGAGTATTCCTTGGGAATGAAACAAAAATTAGGGATTGCCCAAGTGTTGATGGAAGATCCTGATATCATTATTTTGGATGAACCATTTAATGGAATAGAAAATGAAAGTGTAAAAAAAATAAGTCGTATTTTAAAAGAAGAAAAAGAAAAAGGTAAACTTATTATTATATCTACTCATATCAAAGAAGATTTAGATAATCTATCAGATTTCATTTACTATTTTGATGCAGGAGAAGTTCATACTAAGTAGGGATATTTATGAAATATAATTTTTATCGTTTGTTGCAGTCTATAAAAAAGCAATATATATTATTGTTTGTTGTTTATATCTTTTTATATTTTATGTTTATGCTTTATATGGCGGTTTTACCAACTAATATTTCGTTATTTACAATATTAATAGGATTACCTCCATATCAGGAGGGTATTAAAATTCTATGGACGTTATTCCAAGTATGTTGTCATATCTATATTACTTATACTTTTTTTACCAATGAAAAAGAACATTCTTTTGAGTTTTTATTATTACGAAAATCTTATAAAAAGAATTTTATTCATCTACTTGTTGTTGTGAGTATTTTTACTATAGTTATTAGGTCATCTATTTTTATATTTAGTTATTTTTTTCTATTTCGTGATATTACTTTTTCTATTTCGTTATTTTTATTTAATAATTTATTATATTTAGTTGTATCTGTTATTACTAGTTTCATTGTATTATTGCAGAGTAAGTTACATTAAAATATTAAAAAAGCCAAGAATTAGTTTCCTTGGTTTTTTAGTTTTTCTAGACGGTCATAGATTTCTTTTATGTTTTTTTCATATCCAATATCTTTAGGATGATAGTATTTTTTATTTTTTAGTTTATCAGGTAGGTATTGTTGTGCTACATAGGCACCTTTATAATCATGAGGATATTTGTAAAGAGGGGAGTTTGTTTTTATGTGAGCGGGTATGGTTCCTACATTTCCTTCTTCGATATCTTTGATAGCTTCATCAAAAGCAATATGAGCTGTATTACTTTTAGGTGATAGTGCCATTTCGACAACAATGGTACCTAATGGTATTCTTGCTTCTGGTAGGCCTACACGTTCAGCAGCGTTAATTGCAGCATCTAGTCTTGGACCAATAGCAGGATTGGCTAGGGCAATATCTTCATAGGCTATGACTGATAATCGTCTATAAATGGAATCTAGGTCTCCTTCTACAGTTAATCTTGCTAGATAGTGTAGGGCAGCATCAACATCACTACCACGAATTGATTTTTGTAGGCCGCTCAAGACATCATAATGACCTTCTCCGTTTTTATCAGAGAAAAATACTGGTTTGTTATTGATCTTTTTTATTTTTTCTTCTGTTATTTTTTTATCATCTGTAGAATAGAAGGCAACCTCTAATAGATTGTAAGCGTATCTTAAGTCATTTCCAGAGAGTTTTGCTATTAGCTCGATACTTTTATTATCTATTTCTATTCCTTTTAAATCCTGGTGTTTTATGGCTCTTTTTAGGCCTTCTATAATATCTTCTGTTTCTAGTTCTTTTAATTCAAATAATTGACATCTACTACGTATGGCTGGATTAATAGCATGATAGGGATTTGATGTTGTCATACCAATTAATGTAATTAGTCCGCTTTCTAATTGTGGTAGTAAGATATCTTGTTTATCTTTATTTAGACGATGTATCTCATCCATAATTAGAATCATACCATCATACATTTTTGCTTCTTCTATTACGACATCTAAATCTTTTTTCGTATTGATTGTGGCATTTAAAAAACGATATCTTTCTCCTAAATCGTTAGCAATAGCATTCGCAATCGATGTTTTACCTATTCCTGGTTTTCCATATAAAATCATAGAGAATATTCTTTTATTTTTTACTAAATTTGTTAAAATTTTTCCTTCTCCAATTAAATGTTTTTGTCCTATTACTTCTGATAGGGTAGATGGTGCTAATTTTAAGGCTAAAGGTTTATTCATGTCATCCCTACTTTCTTTAGTGCATTATTATTATATCTTAAATTTGTGATAAATTCTATTATTATAAGGTATTTCTTATATATTTTTCAAAGGGTATTCAGTTGTCTTTTTTTTAAATTTACTTTATACTATTTATTGGTAATCATATGTATTATTATTTATATATGTTTTTACTCTTATCTTTTATTTAGTATATGAGAAAGGAAGGTAGATTATATGAGGATAGAAGATGCTATTGTTGATTTTATTCAGTATTGTTTATTTGAAAAGGGATTAACGGATCAGTCTGTTAGTTCTTATCAAAATGATTTAGATGTTTATCTTTCTTTTTTACAGGATAAAAATGTGTTTTTGGTAAAAGATATTACTAGTGATTATATTAAAGAGTTTTTAAAAATACGTGGTGATAGTGAAAGTACTAGTACGGTTGCTCATAACTTGACGGTTATTAAGAATTTTCATAAGTATTTAATTAAAGAGAATATTGTAAAAGAAGATGTGTCTTTATTTATTTCTCGGCCTAAACTGCAAAAAAGACTTCCTAGAGCGTTAACTGTAGAGGAAGTTGATCTGTTATTAGATATAACATTAAATACTCCGTTTGACTATCGTAATAAAGCTATGTTAGAATTGATGTATGGAGCAGGACTTAGAGTGAGTGAGTTAGTAAGTTTAACTTTGAATCAGATTGATTTAGAGAATGGTTTAATTCGTATCATGGGAAAAGGTAGAAAAGAAAGAGAAATTCCTATTGGTGAGTATGGAGTTTATTATTTAAAACTTTATTTAGAACATCGTGGTATGCTTATTAAGAATCATAGACAAGAAGATGCTTTGTTTTTAAATAATCATGGTAAGCAGATTACTAGGCAAGGTTTTTTTAAGATTTTAAAGCAATTGTTGTTAGATAAAGGATTAAATCCTGATGTTTCTCCTCATACCTTGAGACATAGTTTTGCAACTCACTTGTTAAGTCATGGCGCTGATTTGAGAAGTATTCAGGAGATGCTTGGTCACTCTGATATTTCTACTACTAAGATTTATACTCATGTTAGTGATGAAAAAGTTGAAGCTGATTATAAAAAATATCATCCAAGAGAACATAAAGGAGAGAAAGTTGATGAAATTTAAAAGAATATTTTTAATGGTATTGGATTCTTTAGGTGTTGGTGAAACGATCGATGCTGCTAATTACGGGGATGCTGGTGCTAATACTTTAGGACATATTAAGGAAAATTATGATTTATTTATTCCTAATTTAAAGAAGATTGGCTTTTTAGATACTCTTAATATGAACGAAAATAAACAGGTTGATGCTTATTATACAATTGCTAGACCTACTAATGCTGGTAAGGATAGTTTAAATGGTCATTATGAGATGATGGGAATTGAAAATCATATTCCTTTTAAAACTTTTAATCAGGGATTTCCTTTTGATATTTTAAATGGAATTGAACAGGTTACAGGACGTAGAGTGATTGGTAACAAATGTTGCAATGATGATGCTATTATTCAAGAACTTGGTGAAAGACAACAAAATTATGGTGCTTTAATTATTTATACGTCTGCTGATTCTGATTTACAAGTAGCTGCTCATGAGGATTGCATTCCGGTAGCAACGCTTTATCAATATTGCGAGAGAATTCGCGCCTTAACTTTAAGAGAAGAGTGGAGAATAGGTAGGGTGATTGCTAGACCTTTTACAGGTACACCAGGTCATTATAAATTGATTCAAAGTGGAAGAAAAGACTATTCTGTAAAACCTCCAAAAAAGAGTATTTTGGATAGTTTAGTAGAACATAATTACAATGTTATTGGTATTGGTAAGGTTAATGATATTTTTGATGGTCAGGGTATTAATAAACAAATGAAAGCTAATAATAATATGGAAGCAATTAATAAGTTTACTGATATTATTGATAAGAATTTTACAGGTCTTTGTATGGTAAATCTTGCTAATTTTGATTCGTTATATGGACATACGAGAGATGTTGAAGGATATGGTAAGGCAATTGAGGAATTAGATGTGGAAATTCCTATTATTTTAAATAAGCTTGATACTGGAGATTTATTGATTATTACTGCAGATCATGGAAATGATCCTACTTTCCCTGGTACGGATCATACAAGAGAAAATGTACCAGTCATTATTTATAGCAGAGATTTTTTAGAACCAAAAAGACTTGAAGCATTTGAGACCTTTGCTAATATAGGAGCAACTATCGCTGATAATTTTGATGTAGATATGCCTTCTATTGGTAAAAGTATTTTAGAAGAGTTGAAGTAGTATGGATATTTGTAAAGTTTATATTGTAGATAGTACGTGTCCTTCTAATTTTATGATTAGTGCAGAGGGAGAGCTTTTTAAATTGCTATATCAAGATTATCATGGTGTTTTTAGCCATATTCCTTTTGTTCATCAAGAATATACCGATTACTGGGAACGTGGAATTCCTGTTATTCATGTTACTAATGATTTCAAGGAACGGAATGGTCATGTAGATATGATTCCAGGGAAAAACCTTACTGTTTTTTTACCTAATAGTGTTAGCAGGGAAAATGCATCAGAATTGTTAAAACAATTAGATGATATTACGGCTTCTTTTGACGGAGAAAGTTATTATACTAATCTCATTTATGTGCAAGATAAATTGAAATATGGATATGATTACGAATGTTATCCTTCACAATGCACGCAAGGTCCTAAATTTTCTTTTCAAGAAGCGGTTAAACTTTTTTTACGTGATAGTTTTCATGAATTGTCTGAAGAAGAAGCTAAAATGTTTGATGAGGCACGAACATTTAATATGAAAACATTACTTAGTAGTGATGATAGTCTTTATCGTTATCCTGTTAATCATAATTATTGTGGTGTTATGGTTGTTAATGGTGAAGGGGAGAGCTATGCTTCTACTGTTCTGAAAACAGGTCATCAAGAGGTTTTAAATCATATGCTTTTAGAAATGACTGGTAAAGATGTCGGAGAAGAAGAAAAGAGTTTAATGAAAGAAGTAACTAATTTATCGGTTGCTGTATTATTTTTTAGAGAAGGGGATGTATTTTCTTTTATTCCTGAGAAAGTGAATGAATTGCAGTATCATGAATTATCTGAAGTTATTGATCGAATTGATATTTTTTCAGATGAGTATACTAATGTTTTTTCAGCTAGAGTTCTTTCTAATGGTAATTTAGAAGGAGAAGAAGAATCTTTTCGAGAAAATATATCTATTTCTTATGCAAAGTTTAAAGACGACGGAAAAAGTAGGGGAACAATATAAATAAGCATCTATATTTTATAGACGCTTTTATTTTAAATTAATGTGTTCTTCCCCTACTTTGCTTTTTTAAAACTTTGACAGATAGTTTCTTCTGTTTTTTTACAGCAATCACCATCACAAGTAGAACTTATTTTTACTTCATTTAACTCGCAGCAACCCTTATCACAGTTATTGTGTTTACATGTTGCTACATCACATTTAATCGTTCCTTTATTCATGTGTTTATTTACCTCCTCAATTATATTATTTCCTAATTTAAAGAAAATATGTAACTTTAGATTTCTCTCTTTTAAATGGAGATGGACAATTACTCATCTTTTATATATTCGATTCATTTTACGAAAGTGCTCTAAAATGAATTGAGGTGGATAATTATCCATCTTTTTTATTTTTGATTGATTCTAGAGCATTTTAAAATTTTAATATAATAAAAGGGGAGTTATTTATTTAATGATGTATTATATTTAATGATAGTATATTAATATAGTACATATGTATGTATATATAAATAAATAAGATAAGATATATATATGTTTAATAATTATGTGTTTATTTATGTATGAATAAATGTTTATGTAAATTAATTTAATTATATAAATATTTATTAAATAATAAATAAAAAAAGACTGTAATAAATACAGTTTATCTGGTAATTATAATTTGTATATAGTTAATTTATCATGTTTTTATAGATATATCTTACTTCCTATAATTGATATTATGTTAACTTCTGTTTTTCGTTTGTGTCTTCTTGATGTTATAAAAGTATTAAATAATAAAGTATGACTACTAGCAATATTCAACATTTCATTCATACCATTATTTAATAAAACAGTTAATAAATCACAATACTCTAGAATGTCATTATCTTCAATAAATGACAATATTTCATTTTTATATTTATCAACTTCAGTTTTAGTTAAAGCATTGACAGAACTACTATCAAAACCACCAAGTAAAATTCTGTCTCTATCATCATATTGATATTTTTCAGGGTTATCTAGATGTAAATGATATCTATACATACCACGTAAACTTTCTAATTTAATTGGTATAGTCATATTTAAACTATCACATAACTCTTTTACGTGCTCATATGTAGTAGGACCATCATAATTAAATATAATATGATAATGTGGCTTTTTACTCTCCCCTGTCGGGTCTGTATCTTTATCATGCAAAGGACTGATAGCAACTTGCAAGCCAGTTTCTCGCAATGTATCCAACCAATCTGCAGGTAAACTTTCAGGATATCCAACACAAGCCCATATCCTAGATTTTATATATTTTTTAGACATTTATAAACCTCCATTTTTTCACAATTCACAATGCACCCATAGGGGGGTGTCGTAGTACCCCCCCTACTCGTCTTCGATTACTGGGGCTCCACCCCAGACCCCGGAGACTTCGAAAAAATCTACAATTTTTTTCAAAATTATAGCATTTTTTCAAAGTTTAAATTATTTTTTAGATTTCAATTAAGTTGTTCTAATCTGCTCGAAAGTATCATAAGAATTAGCCACGTCTAAATTAGCTTTTGAAATAGTAGTTTCAAGTAGAGGAGCAACATATTCATTATCTTGTACAGACCATTTCATATTTTCAGCATCATGAAATCTTTTAATAAGAAAAGCTCTACCAAAAATATTCCTCATTTCACAAGAAATCGAATACCTGCAGTAACGTCTAAATGTCATATTAATTTCAAGCCATTCTTGAGCAGTAGTAAGAAATATAATACGTCTCTTTCGCATTTGACTTAGAAAATCTAAAATTTCAGTAGTCATTTTTGTATTTTTGGTTAAAGCAGTAAAAATCTCGTCAAAAAAAATTATACAATCATGTTCAGAGCGAAGCTTTAACAAGTCGTCAAAATCGCCTATCGGCGTATATTTGACGCCTTTAAGACTCTTTATATTTGCATAAATCTTTTTATCTGAATTTTCGAGTAAATATTCAACAACGGAATAAGTTTTACCGCTACCCTGCTTACCATGGTAACAATATACTCCAAATTTTCCTTTATTCATTTTAAAACCTCTTTTTAAAAACGTTCGCCATTTTATATGCACTTTATTATTAAAAAAACTAATAGCAATTATAATTACAATAAAAATTAAAATATAAATAAACATATTTCCTCCTAAGGTTTAATTTTGTCATACCATTTAATAGCTAATTTAATTAAATAAAAAGTTACTGGTAAAGTAAGTTTAAAAGTATAATATAGAATAATAATAGAAATTGCAGTGCTAGAAAGTCCAGTCAAAGAAATAGCAAAGCCAATATTCTGCAAAGCTAAATTAAAATAAGAACCAACCGCATTAATAGCACTTGAAAGGTCAGGAAGTGCTGCAGAAATAGCCAAATCGATTGGAGCAAGTAAAACACTTACTAGACCAATAATTAAACTCATAATACCTTGTAAAATAGCATTAATCATAAATCCATCACCTCGACATTATCATTATCAGGATCTTTAAAACCTTTCACCAGACTATAAATATTAACACATACCCAGTAAGCAATAAAACCAGTCGTGATAGTCTGATACAATGTTAAAAAACTACCAAAATATTTTTCATAAATAGAAGTCATGCAAGGTATAGAAACATCTTGTTCAACAAAAGGCAGAGGTAAATTCAAACTATAACATGTACTATCTGATAAACCTTGAATAAAAGTTAAAGGCATAGTTATAATATCGCTAAGTCCGTAATCATCAGACTGGAAGTCTTCAAAAAAAGAACCTGCAGTATTAGTACTTTCAGAAGTATCAGAATTAGTTAAATTATCATTTAGGTCGTCTAGTTTTTTGTTTGTTTCATCTTGCTTTTCTCCATTTTCTTTTATAGCTTCAGTGTTTTCGTCAATAGAACTTGAAATATCTGAATGATAGACCACATCCCAACCGGAAGAAATAGCATAATGATTTTTGTTTTGCAAAGCGTTATTTGCGTTTCCTGAAGGTGTAATAACAGTTATATTAAAAGTAGAATAAGTACTCTTAACGTTTGGACATGATACACCAAAAATATTAGTCCAACCGGCACCGGTGATATTAGACCAACTAGAGACTTTAACGTCACAAGGCATGTTATCGAACATGACAATTGGAACGTTATTATTATTGGATACTACATTAGACTGAATAACTTGAAATCCAAGTGTAGCACTAGAGTAATTTTGATTTAACATAAAATTATTGTATTTATATGTTACACCACTAACGCTTTCAGTAGTAGCCGTACCATAATAAGCAAAACCGTTTTGCTCTGACATTTTAGTTGGACTAGTAGTTGTATAAAAAGGTTGACCTGTTTTATATAATGTTATTTCAGTAGGCAATTGTCCTGTTACCATTGCATTTGCATTTTTAGGCATTAAAAGAAATACAACAGGTATTAAAAATAGAAACCATTTTTTCATACTATCCACCGCCTAAATAAACGACTAAAGATTTTCAAAGGTATTAAGAAACAAAAAATACAAAAAACTAAAAACATAATTAATATATCAGGCATATCAACTCTATAAAAATAATCATTAGTAATATTAGATTGAGCAATGCAAACAGGTAAATTATTTTCGTATCTAGAAAATGTTTGTTCAGCGTCTTTGTACATATAATCACTATGTATATAATAGTCTCTATAATTTACAGTTGTATTAACTCTAGGTACTTCTTCATAAGCTCGAATAGTATCTTCATTCTGTACTACATAACAAGCATAAG
Organism: uncultured Bacilli bacterium; assembly: GCA_944332295.1. GTDB lineage: Bacteria > Bacillota_I > Bacilli_A > RF39 > UBA660 > Faecimonas. The sequence goes on from CALVJR010000003.1 coordinate 17,661, forward strand.
AAGTGTCAGGTACATAAATCATAAAATCACCTCTTTCCAAATAACAAAGCACCAATAAAATCAAATAAAATGTATAAAGCTATTAAAGGTACTATTAAATCAACAAGTTGACTCATAAACTGCAACATAATATCAAACATCTAAAACACCACCTTCAAAATCAAAATTACTAAAATAGCAATCATACCAAGTATTATAAAACCACCTGATGTGTTTATAAGTCTTAAAATGGTGTTTAAGATATAGCAACAATTTTTGATAAAATAAATAATACATATAAAACTCCTTTCTAAAAAAAAACCAGGGCATAAGCCCTAGTGTTAAATGTTGGCTTTACCTTTAGAAGCACCTTTAACGGCTTTACGTAAAACCTTGTAACCAAATGCAAAACCAATCATGATAATGACAAAAGGTATAATCTCAGCAACAGTACCAAATAAACCGTCACTAGTAATTCCAGTAGTTAATTGAGTAACAATGTCTTCCATTCCTTGTGCAACAACAGGAACTTCCTCTCCCATTGTTTTACCTCCTTTCTATAACTTTTTTAATGTATTTTCTAAAAAGGAAATTAATTTCCTAATTAGCCGTTTAATTGATTTATGTCTTTCGAGTATTTCTTTATAAGTTACAATATCAACTATTTTATGATTGTATTGATTAATGTAACCTATTTCATGTACAAAATGAGATTTATATATTTTGTGATAATACTCATTCGTATTAAGATTTAAATAAAAAACAATGTATTTCGTCATCATCAAATTCTTTTATTACTTGTCGTAAGTTAATTTAATTAATTCCGCTTCTGCTTTCTCTAGAAAAACGACTTTTTCTAAGTTATCAGTCAAATGAATAACAACACAATAATAATCATTACCTTTTTTTGACTCTCTCTTTTGAAGTTCACAATCTAAAACAATCTCGTCCATAACAAAGCACTCTCCTTTCTATACATACAAATGCTATCATATGTATGTATACATAATACATCATTATGCATACAAATGCAAGTATAAATTGTATACATTTTACGTCATAATAAATACAAGAGGTGTTTATATGAATACGACTATTATTACTTTACGTGTACCTGAAGAATTAAAAAAAGAATTAGATATGTTAGCATTAAAAGAAAATAGAAGTTTAAATAACTATTTAAACACAATTTTAATTAAGTTCGTTGAAGAACAAAAAAAAGACGTTTAAGCGTCTTTTTCTTTTTTTGATATTATGTTAACTTCTTGTTTTGTCTTAAATCTTCTACTACGAATATACGTACTAAGAAAAATAGTTTCATTTCTTGCAACGTCCCACATATTATATAAGTCGTTATCAAGAAGAATATCCATTAAGTCACTATATTCAGTAATATGCTCATTCATAACAAGTTTTTGAATTTCAACCATAAGTTTTGATTTTTCAGTATAAGTCAAAGAATTAACTTTATTCGTATCAAAACCATTAATAAAAGTTCTGTCTCTATCATCATATTGATATTTTTCAGGATTATCCTGATGTATATGATAACGATACATTCCTTGCATACTTTCCAACTTAATTGGAATTGTAGCATTTACTAAATCACAAACTAATTCTTTAACACTCTTTTGGGTAGTACTATTCTCGTAATAACAAATTACATGATAATGAGGTTTCTTTACCTCCCCTGTCGGGTTTACATCCTTATCATGTAAAGGACTTATAGCAAATGGCAAGCCTGTCATTTGTAATCTATCAAACCAATCTTCTGGCATACTTTCAGGATACATAACGAAAGCCCAGTTTCTACCTTTTAGACTCATTTTTTGTCACCCCTTATAAAATAAAAATAAAAACATTTATTATTACATCTACGACATTTAAAATTAAATCTTATAAAATTTCTAAAAATATCATATAAATAATTAAACATAAATAACCTCCAAATTTGTCACGCGTCACACAGACCCCATAGGGGGGTGTCGTAGTACCCCCCTACTCTTCGACATCTTCAAATATTTTTTTTACCTCATAATCTGTTAAATAAATAACCTCTTTAGATAAATCAAATTGACAAAATTCTTGTACTTCGGGATAAGGCCAACACTTCAGAACTCCACAGTCAAAAAATAAAACATAAGGTTTCTTAATCATGAAGTTGCTCCTTTCTTTATTTAGCCTCATTGGCGGCAAGGCCTAGGAAAAACGTTGTTATTCCTAGCCAAATTAAAAGCATATATTAAGAAATAAGTTCGCTAAAAGTTTTCTCGGCATATCCTCAACTTTTTTTCAAAAAGTCTGCGGTATTCCAATTTCCTTAAAGCAAACTTTTTCTTAAGAAAGTGCTCGCCTAGTGCGAAATTGACAATTTCGCTACTTAAGGCTGAGCACTAGTCTATATCAAGCTTAGGTATCTTATTCAATACCCACATTGTAAGTTTGTAGATTTTATCAAAATTAACAATGACTAATACAAGAGGAACTACAACTTTAATTGTACTAATAGGTATAAATAAACCTAATAGCCCAACATTATCAAATATTAAATCAATAAAACTATAAGCACTTGATAGTAACTCATCAGATAATGAAGGAATATCAGGAAGTATCGATAAGATAACTTCTATAGATGAAAGTAAAATATTTAAAAAGTTTTCTAAAATCAAATTGAACAACCTCCTACAATTTCATTGAATTTCTTAACACATAAACGGTATAAGCAAAAGACAATGAAACAATGTACAAAAATTAAATAAATATTATAAATCTGATTAAACGGTGGCTTTTCCCAATATTCAGCAATATTGAATGTAAAACCAGGAATTAAAGTACCAAATGAACCAATGGAAATGGTTGGAACAGTAATTGTTTTCACTGGTGTATTTGGAATATCAAGAAACCTATTTAAAAAGTGAGCGGTAAACTCAAAAGGAAAAGATATTAAACCAAGCTTATCAGATAAGAATTTTGAAAAAGCATTAAACCTAGTAGATAAATAATCTGAGTCAGGAATAATGATGTCTGTAACAATTTCAATAAAAACTTGTCCTAAAACAGTAAAAAAATCAGCAAAGAACTCACCTATTGAAACAATAGCCTTCCAAATAGATACAAAAAAATTACCAATTCGAACAAAAACATTTTTTATCATAGTCAAAATATTATCAACGTGACAACTAATATCTAAATTGTCACAAGTTTTCAAATTAGAAAAAATCGATTCATCATCTTTCGATGGTTTATCTAAACTTATACCTCCACCACCATGTGGGACAGCAAAAAATTCAGATATTTCAGTAACTGAAAAGTCAGATATTCCTAAGTAAACAGAATAATCATAATATTCATTAGTACCTAAATGTTTATTATCATCTTGTACATCATTGATTCCGATAGAAGGAAAACCTAGAATAAAATCAAGATGATGAATATCAACTTTTGGTTGAAATTGAATGTATAAAGAAGAAACATAAAATTCATCTGTATTAGGTAAACCACCAGAGTAGTCATCAGGCAAATCACTTATATTGTGTATATCATCAGAACTTGAATGACCAATAACTACAGATGATATAATTGCATCTTCTAAAATACTATTATCTGAATCAAAAGCAGTAAATTGAACATCTGCTTTATTCAAATAAAGATTGTAATCTTTAGGGACTAAGAATTGATAATTGATAGAATAAAGCTTATCAGCTTTAAAATTATAATAATAAGAATTATAAGGCTCCTCAAAGTACCAGCCACCATTAGTGATAACCGTTAAATAAGAACGATATAATGTAGCTGGACCTACTTCGACAGTATAAGAATACATTTCGCCAAGTGGTAAACTATTAGCATTAACACGTGAACCAAATAAATCATAATTACTTTGAAATTCATCCCAAGAAAAATATCTAGACGATAGACCTTCACAAGTAACATCACCAAAGCCAACAACTTGATTATGATGAGTACACTCTAGCGAATTAATAAATCTATCATCAGCAGGTATATCATATATGGTATCAGCTTTTATATTCTGTGGAAAAAAGAAAAAAGCTACTAATAAAAACCAGACAAAAATAACTTTTTTCATAAACTTTTTCCACCTTTCATCGGAAAACACCATTTTAAGAACAGCATAACAATCAAAATACAAAGCAAAAATGGTGTTAAAAAGTATTGTTCCATAGTCGGATAAAATTGTTCGCTAGTATCTGCAGAAGTTTCTTGAATTTCTTGTGCTGCAATTTCACTATCAGTAGTCACTAGTTCTTCATTTTCAATAATTTCATTTTCCATTAGAAAGTAATCTCCTTTCCAAAAACAAAAGATACAAAAATTCCAATTACTTTTTGAACAATCATAAAAATTAAAGCAATTGGAAAAGCTATCAACATCATATTACTCACAAGGTCGATAACAACTTGATAATTCAGTTCCATAAATTCCCACCTTCTTTTCTTCTTCTGCTACGAAGTTATTTTGTTTAATTACATAATAAGTATCATACTTACCATAATCTTTAGGACTGTGAAACCACAGAAACTTTTTTAAAACTTTACCCTTTAAAGTCGTACCGTTATCATTATCATCAATACTATCCCTGTCAACTAATTTATTAAATTGAACAAAGCCAAAAAGTTTTTTGCAAACTAGTACACTAGAAAATTGTTCTCTTAATGGTTTAGCCATTCTACCAAATACCTGACTAGTAGCGACTATATGTTTTCTTTGCTTTCTTTGTTGAGATATCTGAACCATTACTTCCGGATTAATATTTTTTGATTTTAAAGAATTGAAATAAAGTTGAATTTCGTCTATTAAGTAAATTACACCGTATTCACCGTTTGAATATTTCGCTAAGTCATCACCATTGAAGAACTGAAAAACTCGCTCATGATCAAACGGGTAATTATACAATTTCAAGTTAGTAACAAGAAGTGCTTTAGGATACATCTTTAAAAGATTTTCTACATAATTGACAGCTGATAAGGACTTACCGCTTCCTTGACCACCAGTAAAAACTATAAGACCATCAGGAGCGAAATAATCAGGATGTTCTTTAAAAAACTTAAACTTAAAAGAAATCCAATCAATAATTCTTTTAGGATTTAATGAAACTCTACAAGCTTTATAACTAATCATTATTAATCAACTCCTTAATAAAGTGCTCTAAAAGGTATTCTAAGCCACAAAAAGCAATAAACAACTCAAATATCCATAACCACATTTAAAGGCCTCCTTTCAATGTTTCCACGGCATTTTTGACCATAACCAATTTAAAAACTTATAAAATAAAAATAAAATTACAATACCTAAAAAAAATTCCATAAAATACCTCCTAAAAAATAAAAGATAGGTTATTAACCTACCTCCACCAAATTAATGTAATAAAAGAGTTTAATCGATTTATAAACGGATTTTACCAGAACGAACTGCACTAGTAAAAGCACCAATAGCTTTACGAACACCTAACCACATTAGGAAAAAAGCCATACCAACGCCGACAACTGAGCCTAAAACGGTTAAAATATCAGTTGGAGAGATTGAACTAGTTAACTTTGTAACAAAACTAGATAAATCTACTTGAACCGCTTGATCAGCACCAATTAAAAATGGAAACATCTATCTTACCCCTTTCTATAACTTTTTCAATATATTTTCTAAAAAGGAAATTAACTTCCTTAATAGACGTCTTAATAATTTATACTTTTGAACTATTTCTTTATGCTCGACAATATCAATAATCTGATGATTATATTGATTTATATATCCTACTTCATGGTGAAAAAAAGAACGATATATTTTGTGATAATACTGACCAGTATTTAGATTAAGCCAAATAACTATTATTCGATTATGCATTATTTTTTAAACGGATTTACTTCTTTAGCTTTCAACTCTAAAAGTTCAAGTTCAGCTTGTGTTAAGAATACCCTCTTTTCAAGGCTATCTGTAAGCATGATTGAAAGATACTTATAAGTATTACCTTTTTGTGAAGTTGCTTCTTTAATAGACGCTCTTAATTCTGCGTTCATATTCTGAGCCCTCCTTTCATAATATAGTGACATTATATGTCGTTAAAGACAGTATACATGACATTTAAAACCGTGTCAATATAAAAATAAAAATGACATAATATGTCTAGGTGGTGTTATGTTTAAAAAGTATAGAATAATAAACAAATATACACAAGAGAATCTAGCAGAAATATTGCAAATATCAACAAGACATCTACAAAGAATCGAAAAGGGAGAAAATGAACCAAGTTTAGATTTGTTTAGAAAATTAATAAAAGTTTTAAAAATAGAAGATAAAGATATAATTAAGTTTATAAAGAAATAAAAAGGAGTTAAAAAATGAATAATTATTCAGATTTAGAAACAACATTTTCAATAATAGGAATAATAGTATTTATATTAACTATAGTTTTAATTGTATATCCTTTTGTAATGATGATAATAATATCTAAGATAAATAAAAAATTATCTAATATAGAAGATTTGATCAGAAATCAAAACAATCTACTAGAAATACAAATAAATAATACAGAAATACTTATTAATGAACAAAAAAAAGACATTTAAGAGTCTTTTTCTTTTTTTGATATTATGTTAACTTCTTTTTCTTTTCTTGATTTTTTCGTCTTCTATTAATACTTTATCTATCATTGTAGTTTTATTATCGCTTATTTTTTGTTCGTATGTGTTGTACAATAAATCTTGATATTCTACAACTATATTAATCTGTTGTTCATCTAATGGTAATTTATATGTAATTTTAGATTCTTCATTTACAGCTAAACAATTTTGATAATCTGATAAAATGTTTTTGTTTTTGATTTTAATAATATATTTTTTTATTGTGTTATTTCCAATGTTTTTAAATTTTATATTTAATGTATTATTATTGGTTATACTTACTTTATATTCTAAAAATGGCATATTGTTTATTCTATGTGCTTCTTGCTCATTCTCTTCTGTTCTTTCTAATTGACCTATGGTTGTTGCTAGAACAAGTATTGCACTTATGAAGGTTCCTAACATCGTAGTTAGAAAGTTCATAATAAAATCAAACCATTCTTTTGTTTCAATATTACTAGCTATACCTAATGTAGTTGGAATATTATATTTATCTAAATACCATATAGCTAATATTATTATACATGTAGCACCAATGATTTCTACTAAAGTTTTTTCTAAATCAGATTCTGTATGCTTTTTATATATGTAACGTATTATCAGAAAAGTAATAAGGAGACTTATTATTGTTAACATTCTTATCTCCCCTCCCCTCTTGTTAATTATACTAAAAAAGATTCCCTTAGGAATCTATACTTTTCTTGATTGAATCTCTGCTATTTTTTCTAATACTTCTTTGGCATTGTCTTCATTAATTTCTGTATATCCTAATTCTTTTAAGGCTTGTACTTTGGCAGTGTTTAATTCTTGAGTTCTAGATAATTTTTCTTCATTTTTATGTTCGATATCTTGAACAAATCTTTTATGTGTTTCGCTGATTTTAGTTTTTGAAGCACTACCATTGTTATATAATGTCATAGCACTAAACATAATACTTTCAAAAACATATTGTTTGTCACTGTTAAATACAAATTCCATAGGATCTGTAAAACCAAGAGACTTAGACATATAACATAATATATATTTTAGTTCTTCTGTTGTCTCCATTGATTGCAAGAAATGGTATAAATATAAGTAAGTATTATAAGTATCTTTTGTTTTATCTGTTGCTAGTTTTTCCTTTAATAAATTGATAATATCAGATAATAATTCTTGTTCTTTTTTGTTAAAACCTTTTAAATCAGCAATTACTTCTTTATTTGAAGAATCTTTTACTCCTTCTTTTAATCTAGATTCAACTTCAATAATATATTCACCATTAATTTTTAAGTTTTTAATATCGTCGATGCTTTCTATATTTAATAAACTTAGTAATTTAGCAGCTTTTTCTTTTGGCCAATCATTTAGATTATCAATTGCCAAATAGTTATATAGCATTTGTCTGGATACACCTAAATATTTAGCAAGTCGAACTTTGCTAATTCCTAATTCTGTTAATACTACGTTTAATTCTTTCATTATTTATTTACCCTCCTAATATAATTATAGACATTATGTGTAAAATAATCAAGTGTAAATTGACACTTTTTTATGTCTATTACTTTTTAATGCATCCACTACCTAAACATTCATTTTTATCATTATAAAATACAATATATTGACCTGGTGTTATTGCTCGTAGGTCTTTTACAAATGTTATTATTAAATTTTTTTTCTTATCTAATTGGCATTTTTCTATTTCTTCTAGAGAACCTCTAGAGCGAATTTTTGCATATAATTTTGTTTTAAAAAACTCATCTTTATCTATTAAATAATTTATATCTGTTGCGATTAATTCTCTTTTTAATAATTCCTTATTTGTACCTACAATTACATTATTATTTTCTGTATCTAATTCTAAAACATATAAAGGCTCTTTATAAGCTATATTAAGCCCTTTTCTTTGTCCTATAGTGTATTTATATAATCCATTATGTTTTCCTAATATTGTACCGTTTTTTAAGATGATATTGCCTGGTTTGTTTTTTATATTGTTTTTTTCTAAAAATGATTTATAATCATCATTTGGTATAAAACAAATTTCTTGGCTATCTTTTTTTTCACTTACAGGTAAGTTGTATTTTTTTGCTAGTGCACGAATTTCATCTTTAGAGTGAAAGTTATTTAGTGGAAAAAGGACGTTTGGCAATACTTCTTTGTCTATTTGACATAAAAAATATGATTGATCTTTTTCTTTTGCATCTGACATAATTAAACGATTATTCTTTACTTTTGCATAATGACCTGTAGCAATATATGTCGCTCCTAATTCTTGTGCTTTCTTATAAAACAAGCCAAATTTAAAGTGTTTATTACAAACTATACAAGGATTTGGTGTTGTACCTTCTTTGTAAGAACCAATAAAGTCTTCTATGATTATTGTCTTAAATTCTTTTGTTAAATCAAATATGTAATGAGGAATATTTAATATAGTACATATTTTTTTAGCGTCTTCTATTGCTTCTTTTGTTTTTTCATCTTCTAATAACTTCATAGTAGCACCTATTACTTGATAGCCTTCTTCTTTTAATAAACAAGCGGCAACAGAGGAATCTACGCCTCCACTCATTCCTATTACTACAATTTCTTTTTTCATACTATCACCATGATTTATTATATCGTAGTTTTGCAAAAGAAAAAAGATATCTGAATATCTTTTAGAGAAAAAATAGTAGATTTGGAATAATATAACTTTCTATAATTGAAATAATAATTGAAAATACAATATAGAATAGTCCTATCTTTATATATCTTCTTACTATATTTTGCCAGTTTCTTGTTTCTTTTTTAAATATAGATCTATATATCATAATGGAAAATGAAATGGCATAATAACATAGTAGAAATGCTGCAAGAGCATTTATTATATTTGGCAGTGTATAAACAATAGCTTTTAATATTCCGCTTGGTCCATATGTAATTAAAATGCTAGAAAAAGAGAAGCCTACAAGAAATCCTTTAAAGAAGAGAATAAATAGTATAATTGGAATTCCGATAATAGAAATTCCTAATATCCAAATGAAAAAAAATACTAAAATGTTATTGGTAATACTAGAGATAAATCCAGATATATAATTGGTTTTTCCGTCTTTTATTCCTGTTATAAAAGATGATATCGATTGATTGATAAGTTCTTTGTTATCGTTTGTTATGATTGCTGGAAACAATACTCCTAAAACTATTGCTATTAATCCTAGGATGATTAGTGCTGTTAATAATTTGTTTTTCATTGCTTTATTTATTAGTTTTTTCATAGTCTCACCTTGCTAAAATATATTATGGAATTCTTGAAACTATGTAAAAAACAAATTTACTTTTTTTTACATTTATTTTATAATTGTTAATGAGGTGTAATTTATGAATAAAAAAGTTGTAAAAATTGTTTCTATTATTTTAGTGGTTGTTATGGTTGTATCCTTTTTAAGTGTTTTGCTTTATTTATAGAAAAACGACTTCCATGGTTTGGAGGTCGTTTTATTTTTCTATATATCCTTCTAATTCAGGTACGATTTCTTTTACAATTCCATTTGGAATGTTATATTTATTTACGATGTCATTAATTCTATTTATATCTTTTGCTAGATATAGCATTAAAATACCGGCAATACGATCTGCTGTATATTGATCTAGTATTTTTCTATCTTCTTCTGTTATGTGGTATTTTCTAGTAAGTGCTTGGATAGGACCATATCCATATAAATAGTTAGTTAATGATTTTGCAATTAATTCTACTTCTGTATTTTTATCTGTTAATTTTACTTTAGTCCATACTTTCATATCCTCATCCCCTATATGTCTTAATATTTTAACATAAAGTTTTATAAAAATAAAGAGACTTTTGTCTCTTATTTATCTCCTTCCTTTAACATTGTTGTTATAAATATCCCATATCCTTTTTTCGTATCGTTTACAATTACATAGTTAACAGCACCTATAATTTTGTCATTTTGAATAATTGGAGATCCGCTCATTCCTTGTACTACACCACCAGTTTTTGTTAAAAGATTAGAATCTGTGATTTCAAATAAAATATTTTTAGTCTTACTAGTTGTATCAATGTTTAATATGGTTATATCGAATTCTTCTACTTCGTTATTATTTACTACTGTTTTAATTTTTGCTGGTCCTGTTTTAATCTCTTCTATTTCTCCTACCTCTATTGTATTCATATTTTCAATAGATTCCATATAAGTACCATATATTCCTGTTATTTCGTTAGTATCAATTTCTCCACTTGATGTTGTATTGTCGTAAGTTGCGTTTTTTTCTCCTGCTTTTCCATCACGACTTTTTTCAATTTTTGATACTGTTGCATCATATATTTTTCCATCTTTAATTTCAAATTTTTGAGCTGTTGTGCTTTCTACGATTTCGTGTCCTAAAGCTCCAAATCGTTTTGTTTCAGGGTCTATATAGGTTAATGTTCCTATACCATGGATTTGATCTTTTACATATAATCCGGTCTTTATTACTTTATCTTCTGTTTGTTCTAGATTTAGTTTTATATCTTTTGTTGTTTGATTTCTCATTACTTGAAATACAAATTCATTAGTATTTAAGTTTTCCATAGCATTTATCATAGATGATATTGACTCTATTGTTTTACCATTAACTTTTACAATTTTATCACCAACTTCAAATCCTGCATCTTTGGCCATATATTTACCATCAATTTCATAAAAACCAACTACTAAAACACCTTTTGAATTTACTTCAATCCCAATTGTTTCTCCGGATGCTATTACATAATTAGAATAAGCAAATACATTTATGGGAATAGTAACTAAAAGAAGGATAGCTAGTAGTAATTTATTTTTTAATTTCATAGCATCACCTCATTTTTTATTACTACATTTATAGTTTTAATTTTTTTTAATTGTTTATGTTTATTATTTTTTACCATTTACACTAATTTTTTACATTTTTTTTGACAATTTTTTTTAAATTAGCTATAGTAATATTAGAGGTGATATGATGAGTAAGGATAATGACATTGAAATTCCTTCTTATATGAATAATACAAATAATAGTAGGAAAACTAGAAGGAGATTATCTCCTGAAGAAAGAGCTCAAATAATACGCTATGATTTTGAAAATACTAAGAATCACTCACGTGATACTAAACCAATTCATGCTAAAAAGTCTAAGAAAAAAGTATCGAAGATGTCTGATGTTAAAAGAATGCGTATCGCTTTTGGTTTAGGTGTTGGAGTTACACTTGGGGTTGTTGGATTTGCTAATAAAGACAATATCGTAGAAATTCCTCAAAAATTCGAAGAGTGGCAAATAACAAGTGAATATTTATCTGATTTATATGATGTCATTCATGAACATGAGCATGAGAATAGTAATGGAACTTGGTATGATGTTGGTGATATTTCTGCAGACTTTCAAGATATGCTTAAAAATGGTGTTCCTGAAGATGCTATTGCTTATGTTACTGCTAATAGTTTTTCTTATACTTATGAGACTGATGAAAGATCAGCTGTTTTTAGTAGTCTTTTTAATGCTACTCCTGATGAATGGGCAAAGCAGCATGGGTATGATAGTATTGAAGATGAAAACTTAGAAAAAGATGTAGAAAGAAATATACTTCGTACTACTAAGATTAATGAATATAATCAAAGTTTAAATTCTATGCTTGAAGATACAGGAAATCAGATTGAATCTAGTATGAAAGGTATGGGTGGTAAATAATGAAAGAAGTTGATATCTATACATTTGATGATAAAAATTATGTTTTATTAGATAGAATTGAAGATTATTTATTTCTTTCTAATGAAAAAAATGATCATGATATGATGATTCGAAAAGTAGATGCTGATGATGAAGAAACTTTACTACCACTTGAGTCTGATGAAGAATTTGAAAAAGCATTATTGCTGCTTGTAACTAAAAAGTTAAAAGAAGAGGAAAGTTAAAAAAAGAAGTAGTTACTGATAATACTTCTTTTTTTGTGGACTTAAATTTTTTTTATTTTCTAATTTAAATTCGTTGAATCCGTACATTCCTTTTGGAGTAGTAAATGATTCTGTGTACGATGTCTTTTGCCAGTGATACTTTTCTATAATATTTTTAAATAATTCTAATTCAGTTATTGGAATATTAATTATTGGTTGTTCATTTTTTAAGTCATAGATGGCTTGATTGACTAAGTCATCTAATATATTTTCTTCTTTATATTGATTATCTACTGCGATATCTATAATTTCTTGTTTTTGATTTTCCATTGTATAGGTAATTATTCCTATTACTTTTTTTCTATCACAGGCAAGGATAGCGTTATACCCTTCGATACAAGCATTTTTAATATCCGATATAGTTAAGTTAAATGTTTGCTCAGCTTGATTAATATAGTGATTTAGGTTTTCATTATTATATTTTGCTAATAGACAGCCTTGAATATTGATATAGTTTATTTTCATATTATTCTTCTACTTTAAAGTCGCTTAATGATCCATCAGGGTTTACAATTTTGGTAATTGCTTCTTCTGCTGATTTTAATTTTTCATCACAACTTTTTGCTAGAAGCATAGCTTCATTAAATTCGTTGATAGCATCATCTAATGGGACTTCCCCACTTTCTAATTTTTTTACAATGTTTTCTAATTTTTCTAAACTTTCTTCAAAAGTTAATTCTTTTTCTTCTGTTTTTGCCATGTTATTTCTCCTCTTTATTTAAATTTCTTCCTCCCTATTCTACTATAGTGAAACCTTTTCTAGTATTCTTGGGTAGTTTTTGTTCTATTATTTTGTATGGTTTATCTATGCTTTTAAAATCCATATATACTCTTATTTTTTTGACATTGTGCTGGTTTCTGATGAAGTTCTACTTTGTTTCATGTTATATTACCTCTGCATTTATTGTACCATCTGTCAAAGTGATTTCTATTTTGTCTTTTTTATTTAAATCTTTTACTTTTGTAATTACTTTTCCCTCTTTTTTAGTCATAGAATATCCTCTTTTTATGGTTAATAGAGGGCTTAGTGTTTCTAATTTTGATATTAATTGCAGATATTTATTTTGTTTGTTATCTATTAATTTTTTAGGATCTTTTAAAATATAAGAACTCATGATTAAGTTAAATTTTTTTTCTTTTTCTGTGATTATAGTTTTACTTGCAAATCTTAATCTATCTAAGATACTATCAAATTGTAATTCTTTTGCTTGATAGATAGCAATGGGATTTTGAAAAATATATCTACTTTTTATTTCTTCTAATTTTTGGGTATTAATATTAATTTTATGTTGCATTGCTTTATTGAGTCTTATTTTTAATTGGTTTAAGTAGTTTTCTACATCTGCTTTTTGTGGTACTGCAAGTTCTGCTGCTCCTGTTGGAGTGGGTGCTCTAAGATCAGCAACAAAATCAGCAATGGTAAAGTCAATTTCGTGCCCTACTGCACTTATTATTGGTATGTCACAGGCAAATATACTTCTAGCTACTATTTCTTCGTTAAATGGCCATAAATCTTCGATAGATCCTCCTCCTCGTCCTACGATTAGAGTATCTAAATTATAGTCTTTTGCTCTTTCTATCTGCTTTACAATATCATCTTTGGCATTTTCTCCTTGTACAAGAGATGGAAATAGTATGATTTCTGCTAGAGGCCAACGCCTTTTAATGGTTGATATGATATCTTTGATGGCTGCCCCTGTTGATGCTGTTACTACCCCTACTCTATTTGGAATTTTTTTGATTGGTTTTTTATATTCTTTTCTAAATAGTCCTTCTTGTTCTAGTTTCTTTTTTAATTGTTCATAGGCAATATATAAATTACCAACACCATCTTCTAGCATATCATTAACATAGATTTGATATCCTCCATTAGCTTCAAATACACTAATTTTACCGGTCACTAGAACTTTCATTCCATCTTGTGGCATAAATTTTATTTTCTTTGTATTAGATGCAAACATAATCGCATTAATTCTAGAGCCTTCATCTTTTAAAGTAAAATAGAAATGTCCTCTGGTATGTGCTTTAAAGTTTGATATTTCTCCTTTTAAGAATACTTCATTTAGATTTACATCATTATCTATTTTATATTTAATATATCTAGTTAATTGTGTTACTGTGATATATTTATCATTCATATGGCAATCCCTTTCTATTTTTCTTCTTCATGATAGATTTTATCTAGTACGCCATTGATCATTTTTGTTACTGCTTCTTCTGAATATTTTTTAGATAATTCGATTGCTTCGTTGATTGCTACTACACTTGGTGTATCTGTATACATTAATTCATAAATAGCTAGTGATAAAATGGCTTTATCAACTTTGTTTAGTCTATCTATTGTCCAGTTATTCATATATTTGTTTGCTAATTCGTTGATTTCTTTTTGATTTTTAATAATTCCTTCTACACAAGTATTTACATATTCATTTTCTATTTCTAATTGTTCCTTTATTAAATCATCAATGTTATATTCATTGTTTGTTTTGTCTAATATATAAGTTTGATAAATTACTTTCATAATTATCTCTCTTAATTCACTTCTATTTTTCATGTTATCCATCCTTTCTATTTTTTTTGTTTTACTATTTTTGTTTCTGGTGATACTTTTTCAATAAACTCATCAATACCATAGCTTGGTGCTGTCATAACGATTTCTGCAATGTTATCGGAAGTTGAACCGGAAATTATTTTTTGGGCTTTTTCCTTCCAAGCTTTGGGTAACTCTCCATCATTGAATAGGTAGTGGTGGTTAATTCTTCCTATTATTGCATCTAATGATAAGTCATTTAATGGTGTTATTTCCTCTTGTGTTTGTTTTGTTGGAAAATCATTATGTCCATCGTATGATATTTGATAATAATCGCTATTTTCGGAATCCATCACTGCATCCATAGATAATTGTAAGTCAGGTATAAAAAAATGTTTTTGTCTTGTTTCTTTAATAATTTCTCTTAATTCTTTTGTATAATCAGTATAACCATTTACATTTGATATTTCTTTTAGATTTCTATTTAATTCACTAGATAACTCTAATGTTTCTTTGTCGTAAATACATTTTTCTGTTTGAATACCTTTTAGTATGTGATCTTCGTCATCTGTCTTTGATATAGTTACGGTTGTGGTACTAAAATATTCATATTTTTCTAAGTTATAAATTTCTATATAAGAACAAACTAAATCTGTGCTTTCATCTTCACTTATAGCAAATGTTGCTGTATATGTTGAGGAATCTTTATCAATGAAACAACTATATTCTATTTTTTTCTTTTGCTCTTCTTCATTTTTTTCAAAGTCTTGTTCGATTACATCTACTCTAATTATTTTTTGATATTCTGCAGGGTTAAGCTCAATATATCTATTTTCATTATCAATGTCTTTCACTCTAAATGTTTCTTTAGCTGAAATTATATCTTTGATTAATTCTTGATATATTTTGTTTTTTGTTAAACTTGGTGCCCAGTGTTCTAATATGTAATAAATGTCATATCTCATACTTTATTCCTTTCTGCTTACTTCCTTTTTTAATTCGTAAAGATAGCTTAAGGCTTCCATTGGTGTCATTTCTAAAGGATTGATTCCTTTTATTTTTTCTTCAATTGGATTTATTTTTGGTTCCGCCTTACTTTCTGTTAATTCAAATAGTGACGTTTGTGTAAATGTTTCTTTTTTTACATTTTTATGTTCATAGATGTTTAATATTTCGTCAGCTCTTTTAATTAGAGATTCTGGAAGGTGTGCAAGACTTGCAACATGAATACCATAACTTTTATCGATTGCTCCATTTTTTACTTTATGTAAAAATGTGATTTTTCCATCTTTTTCTACGGCTGATACATGGACATTTTTTAGATGCTTTAAATCTTTTTCTAGTATTGTTAATTCATGATAATGAGTAGAAAACATGGTTTTGGCTTTTATCTTGTCATGAATATATTCTAGTATGGCTTGTGCTAGACTCATTCCATCATAAGTAGCTGTTCCACGTCCTAGTTCATCAAATAAGATTAAGCTGTGTTCTGTTGCTTCGCTGATGGCGGTATTTGCTTCTTTCATTTCTACCATGAAAGTAGATTCTCCACTGACAAGGTCATCACTTGCTCCAATTCTTGTAAATATTTTATCAAATATTGGCATGGTACAACTTTTACATGGTACAAAGCAACCAATTTGAGCCATAATTACTGTAATTGCACATTGCCTCATATAAGTAGATTTACCTGCCATATTTGGACCTGTAATCAATAATACATCTGTTGTCTTGTCCATAATAATATCGTTTGGAATGTATTTATCTTTCATTACTTGTTCTACTACAGGATGACGACATTCTATCATTTTAATTACTTTTTCATCGGTTAATGTAGGTCTTACAAATTTATAGGCATCACTTACTACAGAGAAGGATTGTAGCATATCTACTTCACTAATAATTTTAGCAATTCTTTGTAGTTTTCCGATATATCTTTTTACTACTTCTCTGATATCCATAAATAATTTGTATTCTAGATTAATTATCTTTTCTTCGGCACCTAAAATAATATTTTCTTTTTCTTTTAGAAGAGGTGTTGTAAATCGTTCACAGTTGGCTAGGGTTTGCTTTCTATCGTAACCAAACTCTTCTTTTACTAAATGTGTTTGACCTTTGGATACTTCTATGTAGTAACCAAATACTTTATTAAATCCAACTTTTAGATTCTTAATACCGGTTCTTTCTTTTTCCTTTTGTTCTAATTCTAAGATAAAATCTTTAGAGCCAGAGCTTACTTTTTTTAGCTCATCTAATTCTTCGTTATATCCTGGTTTGATTAAGTGCCCTTCATGTAGAGAGAATGGTGCGTCTTCTAGAATGGTTTTTTCTAGGAGTTCGTATAACTCTTCTAATGTTTCTAGTTTTTTATCATAACCAATTTGTTCTAGTATTTCTTTTATGTTGGGAAGTGACTTTAGAGAACTTTTTAGTTGCAATAAATCTTTGGCATTTAAGTTTCCGTAAGTGATTCTTCCTGCTAGTCTTTCTAAGTCATAGACGTTTCCTAGTTCTTTGATTAGGTCATCTCGCAATATAAATTCGGTAGATAATTTTTCTACCATATGATATCTTCTTTCGATGTCTTCTCTTTTTGTCAATGGATTTTCAATATTATATTTTAAATATCTTGAGCCCATGGCAGTTTTGTTTTTATCCAGTAACCATAATAAGCTATATTGGCGTTCTCTATTTCTAAGAGTTTCTGTTAGTTCTAGATTTCGTTTCGTGTTATTATCAAATTCTAGGTATTCACTATTTTTGATTACTCTACATTTTTGTAAGTGATGTAGGTCTCCTTTTTTTGTATCAATGATGTAGTAAAGTAAGTGTTTTAGTGTCGATGTGATTCTTACATCCTCAATATCTTTGTAGATGTATTCGTAATTTTTATCTTCTAATTCTTCTTTGGTAATTGTTACTAATACATTGTAATTGGTTCTTAATATTTCTATAATTTCACGATTGATAGAATCATTTACAATTACTTCTCTAAAACCATGTTTTGATACTTCTTTAATTACCTTATCTTTTTCTCCTTCAATTAGCATTGCATATACTTCACCGGTTGAAATATCTGCAAAACTAATTCCATAACAGTAATCGAAGTTATAAATATTAGCGATATAGTTATTACTTTTGGAGTCGATATTTTCATCAATTCTTGTTCCTTTGGTAATTACTTGTATTACATCTCGTTTTACCATACCTTTTGTTTCTTTTGGGTCTTCTAGTTGTTCACATATTGCTACTTTATAACCTTTTTCTATTAATGCGTCTACATAAGATGCGTAAGCATGATGAGGAACGCCGCACATAGGTACACGTTCCTCTAGTCCTGCTTGTTTTCCTGTTAGAGTCAACTCTAGAACGCGAGATGCAATAATAGCATCATCAAAAAACATTTCATAAAAGTCACCTAGTCGAAAAAAGATAATACTGTCTTCGTATTTATCTTTTATCTCCATATACTGTTGCATCATTGGACTTAATTTTTCTCTTTGTACTTCACTTCGTTTCATTTCTTTCACCACTAGTACTATTATAGCAAAAAAACGATTTATTGGATAGTAAAATATGTCTTATGTATGTAAAAATGTCATTAGATTTGAACTTGGTAGCGATGGTGTTTTTCTTTTTTGAAAAATGTTTGGTAGTATCAGAGATAATTTATTCTTTTTCTGTTTGATTTGGTATGTAGAATTAGGTATTTTAGAAATTTCTGCGAAAGAAACTGCTAACTTTTCGATTGGGAAAAAAAGATTAGATTTTGCCATATATGCATCTAGGGACTCCTTCATTAATAGCCAATAAGAATTGGTTGATGTATTTAATTTAATATGAATAATATCTCTTGGGATAACATTGTTGGCATATTTAATATAAAGATAGATGGTTTTTGTAGATAGTCCTTCTTCTTTTAGTTTTAAAATGTTAAAGTCTAATAATTTTTGCAATTTATAGTAAGTTTCTTTTCTGGATTTTATACTTTCAAATGTTGTGGATGAAGATACTGTTTTTGGTAGAGTCTTTTTATTTAAATCTTTGATTGTGCTAGCTTCTAATCCTAGTGAATGATTTATTAGATATTCTGCATTATAGCCGAATTCTTCATAAAGCTTTTCATATGGATAAGATCTGATATCTTTCATGGAAGTAATTCCTAGCTTTTTAAGTTTTAACATCATACTATGACTAATTTGCCAGAAATCTGTTAATGGTTTGTGATTGGAACAAATAGAAAGGTACTCCTTCTCATCTAAATATGCAATCTGTGTATGCTTTTCTTTCGTTATTATATCACATGCTGTTTTTGCTAAAAATAAGTTTGTTCCTATCCCTATTGTTGGCATTATATTCCATCTTCTGATGATATTGTTTTTCATTTCTAATGCTAATTGATATGGTGTTTTTTGATATAATTCTGGATAATTAGTAATATCAATAAAAAATTCTTTTTCACTGTAACAATAGATGTCTTCATAAAAGAAATAGTCTGTTAACCATTCATAGAAATGATTTGTTTTACTGATTGTTTTTTGCTCGTTGTAGCCATTAAACCATTCTTCCTTTTTTTGCTCTTTTTCTTTCTTCTTAGAGTTTATTTGTAATACTAAATATTTTTTTTGCATATTTTTCCTCCCTTTCATTATCTGATATAAATATAATACATTTGTTCGTATAAATCAATCGAACAGAGCGAAAAAAATCGAAAAAAAATTCGAGCAAAGAAAAAAGGAGTTTATTCTCCTTATTTTATCACGTTTTTAAATTTGTCAATTAGTTTGTCAACAGGAGCGCAACCCATGAAACATACAACAGAATCTTTTTCTTCTTTTAATTTATCTATTGTATCTAGACTAATCATGTCGCCATTTTCTAAGTTATCTACAATGATATGTGACGTGATTCCAGGATAATCTTCTGGACGTTCTCTATTACAATCTATTTCTGTTAAATAGGTTTTATCGGCTATCTTAAATGATTCAATAAACTCATCTTTAAAGTCTTGTGTTCTAGAATAAGTGTTTGGTACAAAAATAACTACTAGCTTTTTATTTGGGTATTTTTGCTTTACTGCATCTAATGTTACTTTTATTTCTGTTGGATGATGAGCGTAGTCATCAATGATTACACAGTCTCCTATTTTTTCTTCCGCAAAACGACGTTTCGCATTATGGAAAGTTTCTAATAGATTATGAATTTTCTCTTGTGTTAAGCCTAATTCTTTGGCGATTGTGATTGCTGCTGCTGCATTTGCTACCATATGCTTTCCATATAAAGGAATGTCAAAATGACCAAAAAACTCGTTATTCATATACAAATCAAAAACAGATCCTGTTTCTAATAATTCCATATTTTTTATTACGATGTCGTTGTTATCATTAAATCCATAGAATAATACTTTGGTTTTATAATTTATTTTTCTTACTTCTTCATTATCTCCGTTTGCAATTACTAAGTTTTTTGTTTGATTTGCAAATATTTCAAAGGTATTTCTGATGTCATTAATATCTTTATAACATTCTAGGTGTTCTGCTTCAATGTTGGTTATAATAGAATATGCTGGATGATAATCTGTAAAATGTCTATTAAACTCATCACTTTCTACTACAAAATATTTGTTTTCTTTTTTAGCATATCCATCCCCTGCTCCTATAAAGTAATTGCATCCTATTGTATTTTCTAAAAGATGTTTTATTAGAGAAGAAGTAGTTGTTTTTCCATGAGTACCAGATACGCCGATTGATGTAAATAAATCAATAATATCTCCCATGATTTCACTGTATTTTTTTACTGTAAGTCCTAATTCTCTTACTCTCTTTATTTCTTCATGATCTTCTTTAAATGCTACACTATGTGTTACGATTGTGTCTTTATCAATAGAATGTGTGTGATCATAATAAATTGGAATATTTCTTTCTTCTAGACCTTTTTGGGTAAATTTATAATCTTTGGCATCGTCGTAACCAGAAACAACATTTCCTAAATCATATAATATTTGTGCTAGTGTTGACATTCCTGTTCCCTTGATACCAATACAATAATATTTCATGTTATCACTCCTTTTATATATGTAAGTATACGCTATTTTTTTTTATAAGTAAAGTTACTTTAATTTATGCAAAAAGAAAAAAAGATTACTACATGTAATCTAATTTTTATTATTTTTTTCTTCAAAAAGTGCTTTTTTCTTCTGTCTACAATCTTTGCATCTTTTTGGTTCATGTTCTAGACCTTTTTGTTTGTAAAATTCTTGTTCTTTGGCAGAAAAAACAAACTCTTTACCACATTCTTTACATATAATAGTTTTATCTGTAAATTCCATATATTTCCCTCCTTCTTATGATTGGACTCTTCGTTAACTAAAATTTATTTCCAAACTATCTTTTAAAGAGAAGAAAATATATTCTAATTTAATTATAAAATCCAGTGATTATTCACACTTTCAATATATCATATTATTTCTTGTTATGCAAAAGTTCTTTTTCTTTTTTAGAATAAATACATCCGCAATAATCCTGTCTATATAAATTGTATTGTTTAGATAATTCGATACTTCTTTTGTAACCGTTTTTCTTTTTAAAGTCTGCATATAAATAAGTTGACTGATATTTTTTATCTAAATCTGCTCCAATTTCATTTAACCATTTACTATTTTTATAGGGACTAATAGAGAGTGTTGTTGTAAAAAAGTCAAAATTTTGTTGTTCTGCTATTTTGGCAGTTTCTTCTAGTCTTAATTTATAACATTGATAACAACGTTTTCCACGTTCTTTTTCTTGTTCTAGACCTTTACTCATTTCAAAAAACTCTTCTGGTTGATATCTTCCTGGCATTACTTTTATATTGTCTAAGTTGATTTCGTTTACAAATTTTTCTAATTCTTGTAATCTCTTTTCATATTCTTCTTTTTCGGTAATATTAGGATTATAATATAAAATAGTTATATCAAAGTATTCAGCAATGCGCTCTAATACTGCAGAAGAACAAGGCGCACAACAAGCATGTAATAATAGCGTTTTTTTGTTATTTAGATGATTTATTTGTTTTTCCATTTCTAAATCATAATTCATACTATCCCTCTCTCATTTCTTTTGTATTATACCATATTTTATTATTTATTTGGTATTGTTTTTTTTACTTGTACATAAAATTTAGTATGAATTCGATTATGTTAAGTTTTCTTATTACTATTCTTGCTGGTTTCTCGACGATGATTGGTGTTTTTCCTATTTATTTTCGTAGAAAAAGCCAAGATGTTCTTATTCCTATTTGTTTGTCTTTTGCTGCGGGAGTTATGATTTCTATTTCTTTGTTTTCTTTGATTCCAGAAGCTATAGAGGCTGTTAGTCAATCCTTTGTTTTATTTCCAGCTATTTTAATTGTCTCTATTTTTATCGTGATTGGAATATTATTTTCTTCTGTTGTTGATCAAAAGATAGAGAAAAGATTTTCTAATAATCAATTATATAAATTAGGTTTGATTTCTGTTATAGCATTAATGTTTCATAATATTCCTGAAGGTATTACTACTTTTATTTCTAGTAATCAAGATTTAAGATTGGGTATTACTTTATCTATTGGTATTGCTCTACATAATATACCTGAAGGAATATCGATTGCAGTTCCTATCTATTATGCTACTAAAAATAAGAAAAAAGCCATTTTACTGACTTTTATTTCTGGTTTTTCAGAGTTTTTTGGAGCTATTCTTGCCTATTTATTTTTAGCACCTATTATTACTTCTTTGGGATTAGGTATTATTTTAGCGTTAGCTGCTGGTATTATGATACATATCTCTATTTATGAACTTATTCCTACAGCTTATCAATATTCTATGTATTTTAAAACAAGTCTTGCTTTTTTACTTGGTTTTTTCGTTATGCTTTCTTGTCAATATTTTATTTGATAAAGGTTGGTGCTAAAAAATCGAAGAGTGGAATATTTCTTAAGACTCCGTAACTAATAAATAGAATAATGGTTGCTATCCATATTTTATTAGGAACTTTGTTGTATAATGGTTCTTTTTTTGTTAGTATGGCATTTCCAATAAAAAATATAAATATGGGAAGTGTTATAAATAAAAGTGGATTATACCTAAATGCTTGGTAAAAATCTAGTTTTAATAGAGATAAAAACATTCTGGTAATTCCACATCCTGGACAGTATAGTCCTGTTATTTTTTTGATAGGACAGTCGATATAGAGATGAAAATAATTTCCTATTAGTAAATAGCTAATTAGAAGGATGAATAAGAGTATGGATATTACTATTTTCTTTTTCATAGAAAGAAAAAAAGCATTATGCTTGTACTCCTGCTTTTCCTCTTGCAATTTGGTTTAATGTATTTTGCATTAATGCATAGTTAATGATTCCTAAGCCTACTAATTGTAGTATTAAATATAATACAGAATTATCCTCTACAGGAAGATTATTATTTTGTTGAGCCATTGCTAGTGTTTTACCCATTTTGTATGCCCAGTAAAGTCCGTAGATACCACAAGTAACTAGTGTTAGTAAGAAAGCAATCCCTCCTGATGGAGCTTGACTGTCTCCACTTGCTAGTCTTGCATCATCTGTTACTACAACAAACCAATAAATTGCATAAATTCCGCATGTTACGATAGATAATATAATCGAAACAGCGATGTTTCTTTCTCTCATCATTTCACCTCTCTATGTTTTAATCATATCATAAAGAATAGTAGAAAGCTAGAATTTTTTATTTTAATTTCAAAGTATGAATATCATAGATTATTATAGTGATTATTACAAATACTTTTTTAATTCTTTATGGAAGCTCTCTTTTGTTAATTTACTTAAATCTTTATCGAATGCTAACGGTGAGTTTGTAATTTCTTGTCCCATCCAAGTTTCTTTCTGATATGAGTTTTCTTCCTCCTTATTTGTAAATGTTACTTCTACACGATATAGACCTCGATAATCTTCTAAGTATTTTTTTATAGATATTCTTTTATCATCTAGATATAAATAACTATCTCTTATAATTTTAGCGTAAGCATTTTCTTTTAAGGATAAGAACTCACTTTCAGAGATGTTTTCTTTTTCTATAATTGTGTTATTTATATTTAATATTTCTTTTTGAAAAGTATTACCCTTTTTTTGGACTCTTAAATTATCATTTATATAATATCTTTCATATCTAATTGGAGGACTTAGATTTAGGTTGTCAAGTGATGATATGATATATCTTTTTGTTAGTTTTCGCATATTTATTCCTTCTTTCAGATAGTTAATGTGTTTTCTTTTTTTAGATGGAAATAATTTTCTTATTTTTTGTTTACAAGAATTATTTTGTATATTATCCGATGTAATGACTTCTTCTTTTTTCTCGGTTAAATCTACTATAGTAGAAGATGGTTCATACCAAATGATAGAATCTGTCTTCGGTAGTTCAATCTGTGTTAATATATCTTTTTCTTTGATACCAAATGCATAATGGTGTTCTTTATAGTCTTTTGGTACTGGACTTTTTTGTTTTCTTTCATGTTTTATCCTTTCTATTATTTATCATAAGTTGCAATTTCTATTTTATTGCCATCTAAATCTTCTATGGCAAAACACTTATAATGATCTTTTGAATTAGGTATCTCTTCTGGTTTGTAAATAATTTTGGCACCTATTTTCTTACATAATTTATAAGCTTCTTCTAAGTTTTCTGTATATAGACCTAGTACTGCATTATTTCCTTTTACTAATTTACAGTCTGCACTTTTTTTACTTATAACTCCAAAATAAATTTGACCTTATGCCCTACGATTTTCTGTTATGTTTGTTGGTTTTTGATTTAATAAAGTTGTATAAAACTCGACAGACTTTTCAATATTTTCTACTACGAAATAAAAATTATCAATCTTTATCATTTTAAATTCCTTCTAATTATATTTTTGTTTCATATTTTGTTATTAGATCTTTTATTTTTTCTTCTTTAAGACACACAATTATATGGTTAGCATCATAATAATTGTCTTGGTCTACGTTGTTTATAAAATCTTCATATTTTATTGTTTTATTTCCTGGTAAGAATACAAACCAGTCTTTAATATCTTTTGATTTGTTTGAGATAATTTCAGGTTTTAATGGTACAATACTTGATATTTCGGTACCGATAGCATAGACGGCAATTAGCTTATCAGGTGTTTGATATAACTTTGGTGCGGCATAATATAGGTCAAGTTGTTGCAATTTGTTTAGTAGGTTTTCAAAATTTTCTAAATTATTATCTATTTCTTTTATTTCTTTCATACCTATTGATATAGGATGATATACACCAAATATTTGCATATATGAATATTCTTTGGATGCTAATATATCTTTAATATCTTTTAAGCCATACATACTTCCCTCTTCATCATCTTTGATAAAGTTATCATTATTTGCTATCTGAACTTGTTCTTCATTTCTAATATAGGTATTTGTATTTAAATTTTTACATATTTTTTCTATTACATCATAAAAACATCTTATTTCATTACTAGTTGTAGGTAGACTAAGTCTTAATATAATATCATTATTTTCTAAGGATACTTCTATTCCTCTTGCTAGGTTATTTTCATCATATAAAATTGTACGGTGTCCTATTTCTTTAGGGATTAGTCGATATGCTTCATCACATACACCATAAGATAGACCTGTTAATTTTATAATTTCTTCTATGGTTACTTTCTTTTTGAATAACGTTTTTTGTTTTATTTTTACATCTACTGCCATAATTTTCTCCTTTTATTTTTCTTTATAAAAATAGTTGTTTATTTTTAAATCATTTAAGTTGTTTTTTATCCAGGGATTATTTACAACATTCTTATTTATTTTCATTACGATTGTCATTTCTTTTGTCTTGATTGTCATTTCTTGTTCTAAGAGATCATTTTTCATTTTAAAGTGTTCTATTTCTTTCCAAGGTATTAATAGACTATCTACAATATTCCAGTCCCCTTCTATAGGAAATAGGGTTACTCCTTCGCTATTAAATCCAAATAGATAAGATGTTGCTTGTTCAAAGGCAATTATACTTGCACTTCCTACGGGTAGAATCCATTTTACTTTGGATTTGGTGTGACCTGATAAGATATTATCATTATAAGGATAATTATATTTTTTTAATTCAGTTTGTACTTTTTCTAGGCTTAGCATTATTATCTTCCTTTCTAAATTTTATTAAATATACTATTTGATAGATAATACAAATTAAAAATAATGGTATTAAAAATTGTCCAAACATATTTGGATAGAAAACATAATAGAGATACGTTTTTACAGCAGGAAATCCATATTTTTTGACTGGCCAGATGGAATTTATTACTTCAGTTGTACTTCCAAAACCATTTATATAAGAGTTTATTATTCCAAATATTAATAAGATGAATGGTATGATAGATAAGATAAATAAGATTTTTAGTACTATTTTTTTCATTTTTCTCCTTTTATATTTCTTTATAGATAATTAAGAACTTATATAGTTTATTTATATCATTAAAATAAGGATATAGCAAATATTTTCTATATAGTATTAATTGCATTTGTTATATAAACATGATATATAATAACTATATTTATTGAAAAGGATTGATTTGTATGCAGCTTAAAGTTTTTATCGATTTAAATACTCCTTTAAAGTTACCTATTAATTATAATCATATACTACAGGGAATTATCTATACTGCTGCGAATAATTCTAATGGTAAGTTTACGAAAGAATTACATGATGAAGGAATACCTTCTGATGGTAATGATCAATTTAAATTGTTTTGTTTTAGTAAAATTATTGGGAATTATTCAATTACTGATAAACATATTTGTTTTCATAAATCTATTTTTTTTGAGGTCAGAAGTATTGATCCTTATTTTATTCATCTTGTTTATGAAAGTTTTTCTAAGTATGGGATTCGCTTTCAAAATAGGTGCTTCAAGCCTAGATTAAAATTAGAAAACAAAATTATTACTGATTCTCATATTTATGTACAAATGCTTTCCCCTATTGTTGCGATAGGAAAAACAGATGATAATAAAACACAATATTTATCCCCTAGAGATTTCGAGTTTTGCTCTTATCTATGTAATAATTTTTTTAAAAAATATCAAACATATTATCATAATTTACCAAATAATGATTTAGAGATTGTTGTTGGTGATGTGTCTTTTCGTGATAAGTGTGTTACGAAGTTTAAAGGAATTTTGGTTAATGCTTGGAATTGTAGACTTTATATTCAAGGTAGTCCGGAGTATTTGACTTTTATCTATAATGTTGGATTGGGTTCTAAAAATTCTCAAGGATTTGGTATGATCAATATTATTGAAGAGCAAAATTAGTAAAAAGCGCTAAACAAATATATGTTATTGCGCTTTTTCTTTCAAATTTTCGTGTCTATATACTAATTTATTATAAAATTTTGATTAACTAATTTATAAGAAGTTACCTTTTATTTAATACGCATACACATTCGACGTGATAGGTTCTTGGAAACATGTTGTATGGTCTAATATATTCTACTTCATATTTTTCTTTTAATAAGTTTAAGTCTCTAGCGAGTGTTATAGGGTCACATGATACATAAATTAAATTTTTAGGTGTAATTTCTAATAGTTTTTCTACTACTTTTTTATGTAGACCGCTTCTTGGTGGATCAATAATTGCCGTATCATATTTGTTAGTGATTTCTTTTGTTAAATCCTCTACTTTCCCTAATTTATAAGTACAGTTGGTTGCTTTATTTAACTCTTTATTCGTATTTGCATCCATTACAGCTTCTTTACAAGATTCTATTCCTAGAACATTATTTACAATATCACTAACATATATTCCAATGGTACCAGTTCCACAATAGAGATCTAATACATTTTTACTATTTCTTTCTTGTATTATACTTTTTATTTCATCATATAATTTTTCAGTTATAGTACTATTTACTTGGAAAAAAGATTGTGCTGATACTTGATATTTTTTATTACCAATGTATGATGTGATACTTTCTTTTTTGTTGTTTTGATTTAATATTTCTTCTGTTTTGTTACCAATTCTTAAGATTATGTCTTCTTTGGATGGTAGAACATTTTTTATTTCTTCATTTAATTTTTTATTTACTAATAAACAACTTTTAATAGGAATAATGGTATTACTTTTTTGTTCATATAAACCTACTTTTCCATCTTTACTATGCAATGTTATTTTATTACGATAATGATATGGTTCATCATAGATTATGTTTTTTATAGTTATATCTTTTATTTTAGTAAATTTTTTTATTATTTCTGTTACTTTACTTTCTTTAAATTCGTTTTCTTTTTCGAATGATAGATGAGCAAGATGACATCCTCCACATAAGTTACTATAAGGACAAGATGGTGCTACTCTATCTTTACTTTCTTTTATTATTTTTGTAGTAGATGCAAGAATATATTTTTTTGTCTCTTTTATTATTTTTATTTCTACTACTTCTTCTTTTAGGGCGTTTTCGACAAAACATATTTTGTCGTTTATTTTGGTAATTCCTCGTCCGTAGTGATCTAGTTTTTCAATTGCGACTTTCAAAATATCACCTCTTCTTCATTATAACACATACTTTATTTAAAAAATACCATACTAATATTGGTGATATTATGTTTTTGTTACATAGAATAAAAAAAGCAATTTCTGTTTCTAAAGATTATAAAATTAAAAAAGTTCATGTTGCGAATACTTATGTGCATTTAGTTTTTAATGAAGTATTGTGTAATACTTCTATGATTAATGATTTTATTTTAAGGGAATTAGTTGCTTTAAATAAACAGGAATTAAAAAGAATAGAAAGTGAAATTCCTGCTGCTAATATTATTCCGATTGAAGAGAAAGATATTTTTTCTTTTGTTAATCAGGGATTTGTTGTTTTAATTTATAAAAAAATGTATGCTATTGAAGTTAGGGCTATTTTAGATCGTGGTGTTACTTCTGTTCAAAGTGAATTATCTATTACTGGTCCGAAAGATAGTTTTACTGAAAATTTTAATTCGAATTTAGGTCTTATTAGGAGAAGAATTAAAACTACGCAGTTAGAGTCACGTGATATGGAAATTGGTCGTTATACGAAGACTCGTGTTGCGGTATTATCAATGAAGGGTATTGTGAAAGATGGTTTGGTTGAGAAAGTGTGTAAGCAATTAGAAAAAATTAATATTGATGGTATTATTGATTCTAGTTATTTAAAATCTTATTTAGAAGGAGATCACACTTTATTTCCTACGGTAATGATGAGTGAGAGGCCGGATCGAGCTTCTATGGCATTGCTTGAAGGTAAAGTGGTTGTGATTACAGATTTAAGTCCTTATGCCTTGATTCTTCCTAGTTTCTTTTTAGATTATTTTCATACTGTTGATGATTATTATCAAAAAAATAGTAATACTACTTTTATTCGAATCATTCGTGTTATTGCTTTCTTTGTTGCGATATTTTTACCAGCTATTTATATTGCCGTTACAACTAGAAATTATGATTTGGTGCCTTACCGACTCTTACTGATTTTAAAAGCAGGTAGAACTTTTGTTCCTTTTGCAGCATACATTGAAGCATTATTTATGATTATTGCTTTTGAAATATTAAAAGAATCTGATATTAGGATGTCCGCAACTACTGGTAGTGCTGTTTCTATTCTTGGTGGACTTATTTTAGGTGATGCAGCAGTAAGTGCTGGAATTGTATCCCCTATTATGATTATTATTATTGCTATTTCATCGATTGCTGCTTTAATTTTTCCTTCGAATGAACTTGTTAATGCTATTCGGTTTTATAAAATAATTATATTATTACTTTCTGCATTCTTTGGAATTTATGGTGTTTTAGTAGGAGCTATTTTCTTATTTTATAAACTATTTTCTATGAAAAGTTTTCAGTTTTCTTATCTATCCCCTATTATTCCTTTTGATAAGTATGAATGGCGTGACTCTGTTATTAGAAGAGAAGATAAAGTTAAAAGGAGAAATTCTTATTTAACAGATAATGTTGTTCGCGGGAGGAATCTATGAAATTATTAAAACATGCGCTTGTTCTAATTTTGCTGTTACTACCAATTTTTATTTTTAAAATACCTAATTATGTTGAGTTAAATGATTTGGCTATTATTCAAGGACTTGGTTACTCTTGTGAAGGTGGTCAGAGGACGCTATATCTTAAAGAAATTATACCTATTAAAGGTGATGCTGGCCTAGAATATCAATATGAATATTATAAAAAACAAGGAAAAAGTTTTCCTACGTTAATACGAAAAATAGAAGAGAATACTAAAAAGAAAATTTACTTATCTAAAGTAAAATTTCTTGTTACTAATTGTGATATATCTAAAGATGTATTAGAAAAATTAAAAAAAGAAGATATTAAAATCTATCATGTAGAATCTAATATTGAAAAGAAATTAAAAAGGAAGAGTTCTTAGTCTTCTTTTTTTAAGTTTTTATATTTTCTACCAAAATATATCATTGTAAGTCCTGGTAATAGTGGCATTATAATCCATATTATAATTAAAGATTTATTGTTTATATTTGCTGCTTTTAAAGTAAATAATTCATAGAAAGATAAACATAAAGAATATGTAAAGTATAAGATAAATAATATATATGTTAATTGAAATAATGTTTTTTTACTTCCTTTTTTAGAAATTTTAAAAAACATTATTACTATACAAAAGATAATAGTAATTGGTAATAATACAAACCATAAAATATTTTCATATAACTCTATTGTTCCTAAATTCATAGTTTGCTCCTATTCGATTTTTATTTGAAGAAATTTAGCTAATGCTAAGGCTTGTGTTTCGTTTACGATTAATCCTTTCATACTTGGAATATCAATTTTTATATGATTAATATTACAAGTTCTGATATCTATTCCTTCTAGATTTGTTTCAAAAACATCGAGAGAGTCTAAATTACAGTTATTAAGCTGTAATTTTTTCTGTTTTATCTTATATAAAGAAGATTCTTTTAAATTACAATTTGTAAATGTTACTTTTTCCATGGATGCATTAGAAAATGTAGAATAAGATAAGTTGCAATCTTTAAATTCTATTTCTTTTAGAAAGGCATTTGAAAAATTAGTTCCTATAAAATTACAGTTTGTAAATACTACTTTATAAAATGTTTGTTCACTTAAGTTTATATTAGAGAATATACAATTATTCATATTGCTGTTAGTGATTTCTAAATAATCAAATTTTGATGCTTTCCAATTAATTTTATTACAGGTACTATTCGTTATTTCTAATTCTTCAAAATGGTTGTTTATTTCTTGATTTTCTATTTTGGTATTCGAAATTTTATCTTCTATCATTTTATCTACCTTCTACTTCTATTCCTTTTTCTAATGTTTTTTTCTTTTTACCATTTATATAAGCATTTTTAAAGGTGATAGGAATACCTTTATCATAATCTGTATCCATTCCTAATTGGATTTGAAAATGAATGTGTGGTCCTTGTGTGTTTCCACTGTTTCCTACTTTTCCTAGTAATTGTCCTTCTTTTACTACTTCTCCTAGTTGGACTTCAAATGTATCTTTTTCTATGTGGCAGATTGTACTATATTCTCCATGTTTATGTTTTAATATGATATAGTTACCTCTAGGGTCTTCACAATCATTCAGTATTTTCCTATCTTCTGTGATATGAGTGTTATGATATTTATTTACTAAATCTACTACCCAGCCATCTGCTGGTGCATAAATATTTTCTAGATAAGAATAATAATTTTCACATTTTGTTTGATCATCATGATATGGTAAGTTGTTCTTTCTGATTTCAAAATCATAAGCATATCTTTGTCCTGGAATATCCCAGGAATGAGAATTTTCTTTTGTGGTGCCTCCATATTCTATATACCAAGTTCCTAGAAATGGTAAGCGATACTTATTTTTACTCATGACGCTTTAGCCTTTCCATTTTCTCACGTAGTGATAATCTTCTTTCTTGTTCTTTTTTTTGCTCTAATACCGGAATGTTATCTTTTAGAGAAAACATTAATCCTTCATAAATTGGAAACGAAAAATTATCTTTTGTTAAAGTTAATTTCTCTTTTGTTTCCATATTTTCTGCTAGTACGATATTTTCTTCTATTTTATCTATTGCATACATATTATCACTATCCATTCGTATCGGTATTCATTGTATTTATTTCTATATTTACTCCGTCTGTAATCATTTGTATGGTACCATCTTCATCTGTTCTATAAGTTGTAATATTATGACTTGCTAGAGTATTTAGTACTGTTGTATGAGGATGTTCATATTGGTTATTCTTACCTACAGAAATTACTGCATATTTTGGATTTACTAACCCTAAAAATTCTTCATTTGTTGCGGTAGACGAACCGTGATGACCTACTTTTAGGACTGTACTTTCTAAGTCTTTTCTATCTAGACTATCTTCTACTTTGGTTGAGGCGTCTCCTGTTAATAAGAAGCTTACATTCTGATAAGTTACTTTTAATACAATCGATGTATCGTTTAAATCTTTTTCATCTTCTGTTCCAACATATAATACTTTTACAGTTACATCACCTAAATTAAATGTGTCGTTTTTGTTAGGAATACTTAAAGCAACGTTTTTACTTTCTAGGGCATCTAGTACTTCTTCAAATGTTTTGGTTGTAGTTATTACATCGGGCATATAAAAGGTTTTAATATTAAAGTTTTTAATGATATCATCTAGACCACCAATATGATCTTCATGCGGATGGGTTCCTACTACATAACTAAAGTCAGCAATTCCTAATCCTTTTAGATAAGTTACTAATTTAGGACCATCTTCATTGTTTCCAGCATCTACTAACATATATTGACCTTCATTTTCTAATAGAATAGAATCTGCCTGTCCTACGTCAATAAATGTTACTTCTAATCTATCTTCTGCTGTTACTGGTACTTCTTCTACTCTTTGATTTGTATTTTGGCCTTTTTCTTCAATGGGATATCCTTCAAATAAATAAAATATACCAGCAATTATAATTACTAGTAATGATGTGATTAATTTTTTCTTATTTTTCATACTCTTACCTCTATTCTACT
The DNA here is from genome assembly GCA_944332295.1 of uncultured Bacilli bacterium. Taxonomy (GTDB): domain Bacteria; phylum Bacillota_I; class Bacilli_A; order RF39; family UBA660; genus Faecimonas. Next base: position 50,792 of record CALVJR010000003.1, read on the forward strand.
TTAATCATATCATATTTTTTCATTTATATGAAAAATCTTTCTTATATTTTTCTGTTAATTTCTTTTTTTAGTTTGTACTTTTTGTATAGTGTCTTTTTTCTTTCTTTTTGTTCTGATTTTCTTTCCATTTTCATCTCTTCCTTTTATAGGAGGAGATGGCTCTTTTAAAGATTCTAGATAAGTTTTTATTTCTTGTAAATCTTCTCTTGTATAAGGAAAACTAGGATCTTCTATTGGAATATAGCTTCCTCCCTTAATGTCATAAATTGGCTCGGTCAAATCGCCTTTTAATTCATTAAAATGTCCCTGTCTTCTTTTTAGCATAAATTGATACATTGTTTGATTGTTATTATTTAATTCTTTTACTTTATTTCTAATCGAATAATTTATATTACTAATTTCTTTGGTATCTGTTATTTCTTCTTCTGTATATGAAAAAGAGTCTATCTTACCATAATTTATTAATTCTTCATCTAACATGGCATATGCTATATCTTCATCTCTATTTTTCACAAAACCATAATGCTCGAATATACTTTCATCTGTGTCAGTTAATATACATAGTCGTAGGGCAATATAAAAATCATAATAACCCTGTAATAGTCCTGGTTTATCTACTATGAAACCTTCGGTATAAAAATCTTTTCTGACTCTCATTAGTAAAGTGGTGTTTTCTTCATCATTTAATGTTATTTTATAATATCTATTTTTTAACATATTTTCTCCTTGTTTTTTATTATTTAATTTCACTATATAATATCTTGTTTTTAGTGTCAATATAGTGAAAAAGACTCTATCATTTTTTGTTAGAGTCTTTTACTGTTTATTTGCTGATTTATTTTTTTGAATTCTTTTTATAATATATTGATTTCTTTTGTTTTCTTTTTCATAGATATCATTTTTTACTTTCATATTACGTTCTTTAAATGGTTGGTACATCCATTCTATACTTCCTTCGTGATATTCCCAGATAGGTCTTTTTGCTTCTTGACTTTTTATGGGTTGGTACTTTCCGTATCCTTCTTCATCAATTAGTGTATATAATGCAACGATACCATCTGAATCTATTTTTCTTATTACATCTGTTCTTTCTGCTAGATAATTCATATAATCTAATACATAAAAATTATCTAATGGAAGATTATTTTCCAAACAGTAGTTTTCTAATTTGTCTATGGAGTCGAAAAATAAGTTATCTATTCCATATAATCTCATTTTTAATGTCCTATCATCTATTAAGGGATCTATTTTCTTTGTTCTTTCCGCTTGTAATTTTGCAAGGCATTTACTAGCCGTTTGAATTACATCTTGTAAGTTTTGTATTGTCATAATTATCCTTCCTTTAAACTATTAGTTTTTCTTTTTACTTAATGTTTTTGTATAACCTTTTTTTGCCATATTATTAGTAGTGATTGTTTCTGCAAGGTTGGTTGCTGATGCAACATCTATTGCCATTAATGATTGCATGTTAGAATCTACTGTTATTTCTTCACTGCTAAGTACTTTTATTGTTCCATTTGTGATATTATATACGGTTCTTTGAGTTATACAATTATATAAAAATTTATTTATAGTGAGGATTTCTCCTTGATAAATATTATATTCGTGTTTCATTTGTAGTGCACTACCATCACCATGATCATACTCTATTGCATATGATATTCCTTCTGGTGTTTTTATAGTTTGTACTGTTCTTATATAGTATTGAGTATCCTTTTCTTTTGGATTACTAAATTTTATGATACTTTTTTTGTTTGATGCATCATAATCTGCTTCTATCACTACATCTTCTAAGTTGTCTTTTCTTTCCTTTAATTGAATTTCTTCATTCATATACGGATTTATTGCTTTATCAAAATCGTTTAACGCTTCTCTTAGTTTTTGGAACTCTGGATTATATCCTTCTACAATATCACTAGCTGTAGCCTGATTTATTTGAAGTCTATTTAGCCAGTCTTCCGTTGATTGCTCTGGATGTATTTTTTCTAGAATATTTTTGGTTACTTCTTCTAAAATTTCTTTCTTTTTTTGCTCTTTTACTTCTGCGTTTTCATTTGAATTTTCTGCAAATATGTCTGTAAAAGAAATAATTTTATTTGTAGCTAATCCTTTTTTTCTTTTTTCTTTAGATATATACTCTTCTAATTCTGTTAATAGAGCAATTAATCCTTCTTTAGTTTCTATTAAATATTTTTTTATATATTTATTTTTGTCTGGTCGTTGATGGAGTTTTTCTAATGCTCGTTCTTTGTTTTTTGATAGTATTTCTGGTCCTTGCATTTGGTAGTTGCGCATTTCTTTTTCATAAACTTCATCGATAGCATAATCTATTGGATTTGGATTAAGCTTTTCTGGATATGTGGTTTGGACAATTTTAATTCCGTATAATGGATTAGAATATTTTTCGTACATTACTTTCGCCACTTCTAAGGGTATTTTTCCATTAATTTCCGCATATTGTGTTTTAGTAACTGTTTTGTTGCAGCTGATTGCTACTGGTCCTAGATAATAGACGGGCTTTTTTCCTTGTGTCTTTACTGTTTTTAATAATGTAGGATTTTGTTTTATTATTGTTTTCATTACTTCTTCAAATTCTAAGTTTGTCATATGCTGTTCCTCCTTTTAGGTATTAATATATCTTTATTTTATGGTAGAAGTACTAAATAATTTAAACATATCGTATAAAATCAGAAAACCCTTGTATATCAAGGGTTTTGTTTTCTATGGTGTCCCCGGGCAGATTTGAACTGCCGACCTATCGCTTAGGAGGCGATTGCTCTATCCTACTGAGCTACGGAGACATAAAGTTTTAACATGTGTTAAAACTATTTTATTATTTTTTTACATGATTTATTATTTCCCTGCTTTTCTGTGATTGCCTCTTGTTGTTCCCTGATAGGACTTATTTCAAAATATTCTTCTATATAGTCAGTTACAAAGCTAGGGTCTGCTTCATTTTGCTTTGTTAAATCTTTTTTAAACACCGCTAATGCTTGACCATCTTGTTTTAGTTTATCTTCGTTTATACCTGATATATTTCCTTCATAATCTTCTGTAATTTGTGCATATGGGAAATTACTAACGGCATCTGTTACAGGGCCAAATCGTTTTTTGCTCACTACTCCGTCTGCTAGATATTCTATACTATGATCTTGTTTTACACTATACACTTTTGCTCTATATAACATTCTTAGCCCTCCTTTTTACAATTGCATCCATTTTGTTTGTATAATTTTTCTAAGTCATCAATTGGGACTTTGCCATTTTTTATTAAACTAGCATTGTCACTATCTACTTCAATTAATTTTTCTGTGTCTACTTTATCATACTGTATCGTGGTTGTACTAGTTAACGTATCCTCTTTAATCTTGATAGCATTATTATAATATTTAATTCCTTGGTATCCTGAATATAGTTCTTCTATTTTCTCTTGGTAAGTTTTTAAGTTATCTTTATCTTCTGATATGATTTTTTCTACTGTTTTTAATTTTGTTACAATATTATTTTTGTATGTAGCTTTATAGATGGAACGTATGGTAATTCCATCTATTGGATATGTTGTCATTGTGCAAGTCATTGTTCCTGTTTCCGGAGCACAACCTGTGGTTAGACCTATTACTGAAATTAAAAGTATTAATAGTGTTATTTTTTTCTTCATATTATACTTCCTGAATAACCGTAATAATCATTGGTTTGGACTCTGTTTCTTGGTAGAAAAACTTTCCTAAATAATCTCTTACTTCATTCTTTATTTTTGCATAATCTACACGCTTTGTATTCTTCTCGATATTAGCTTCTATTGTTTCTTTAGCAATCTCTTTGGTTTGTTCTAGCAAATCTTGACTTTCTTTTACATAGACGAAACCTCTGGTTAATATTTCTGGACCACCTAATATTTCTTTTGTTTGCTTATCTAAGGTACAACTAATAATTACAATACCATTTTCTCCTAGCATTTCACGATCCTTTAATACTAAGTTACCAATGTCTCCCTGACTCTTTCCGTCGATTAAAATTTGATCTACTTCTACATGTTCTTTTTTATCAACTAATTTTCCTTTAATGAACTCTACTACATCGCCATTTTCTTTTAGGATTATATTTTCTTTTGGCATTCCTAATTCTTCTGCCACTTCAGCATTTGCATATTGGTTTCTATATTCCCCTTTTACCGGAAAATAGTATTTAGGATTCATTAAATTAATCATCATCATTAAATCTTCGCGAGAAGCATGATGTAATAGATGTTTCTTGCTAGATAGACTTACTGCATTTGCTCCAAGCATCGCAATTTCATCCATAATTAAGGCAGAACGTTTTTCTATTCCAGGATATGCTGGTTCTGTAATAAAGATAGTATCTGTTTCTTTTATCTTAATATATTTATCATATCCTTTAATGATTCTTTCTAAATTATTAAAAGGTTTTTCTTTTTCATCTGATATTAAAACAATAGTGTCTTTATTTTCTAAATCAGAAAGTGTACCTATTTTATTTTTATCTACTGTTAAATATCCTTCTTCGATTGCTTTATTTATCATATCTTGTAAACCTTTTCCCATGATAACCATTTTTCTATGTGTTTTTGATACTTCGTTAAAGATTTCTTGGATACGATAAAAATGTGCTGGGAAAATTGTTGCGATTATTCTATTGGGATTTTTCACTAATACTTCACGAATAAAACCTGCTACTCTATTATGAGGAGAAGTATGTCCTACTTTATCTGCATAAAACGACTCTGATAATAAGCATAGCACACCTTGCTTTCCAACATAGGCAAGTTTTCCAATATCTGTTTTATAAGAACCTGTCATGGTAGCATCAAATACAAAGTCTCCTGTATAGACGATAGCTCCATCTTGCGTGTATAGTACAAAACATACTGCATCTGGGATAGAATGGGTTACACTAATTGGGAAAATATAATTTTTTCCAAAACTTAATTTAGTATGTGGTTTAAACTCTCTTAAATTTGCTTTTTTTAATTGCTCTGGCTCTAAATCATTTCTTACCATTTCTAATGTTAATTTAGTACCATATACTGGAACCGTTGGTAATTGTTCTAATATATCAGGGATTGCTCCCATGTTACTTTCATGACCATGTGTCAAGAATATTCCTTTAATATTTTTTTTATTTTTTATTAAATAATCAAAATTTGGAATAATATAATCTATTCCTAATTTAATATCATTATCATACTTTAGTCCGGCATCAAATACAAAAATATCTTTATCTACATTTACTATATACATATTTTTGCCATTTTCATTCAGTCCACCTAAAGCAAAAATTTTTATTTTACTCATGTTTGTCTCCTTTCATTTTTAAAACTTTTTGATAATTTTTTTCTGATTTTTCTGTATCTTTTTTACTACTTTCTATTAAATAAGTGTAAATATCACTCATAGAACTTTCTGGCTTTAAATTAAATTCTGAAGCAACAATTGCTTTTATTAAATCTCTTGTTTCTTCTTTTGCGTTTTTTAATAAAATAAATACTTCTGTCAAATTCCTATTTATTTCTAAAATAGTTAAATTTTCGATTAGTAATGGTATTGCGGAGGGTTCTATTGTTGATAATTCATACATTTCATATGCCATATCGTGTAGTTTTTTTTGATTTCTAATTATTCTTTCTACGGTTGTATCCTCTGCTATTAATTTTAAATTTTTTTGACTTGTAATTATTAAGTTTTTTCTATCTTCTTCCATTAGTGATACTAATTCATCTAAAGGAATGTTATTTTTTTCTTTCATAAAATCCCTTTTGGCAACATTCTTATTATATCATATTTTTTTTGATTTACAAATTAAATTGCAAGTTTACTTAATGCTACTTTCGCAGCTTCTTGCTCTGCTTCTTTTTTGGAACCAGATACCCCTTCTCCATAAATTATATCATCTATTTTTACTTGTACTGTAAAGGATTTATTATGTGCAGGGCCTTCTTCTTTAATTAACTCATATTGTAGGCTTTGCTGTGTTGTTTGTACATATTCTTGTAAAGCACTTTTATAGTCACTAAAAAATGTAATATTAGGATTTTCGATATATGGTACGATAATATTTAAGACTGTTTTTCTTGCTGTTGCATATCCTAAATCTAAATAGATTGCACCAATTAATGCTTCGAATATATCTGCAACTATTGCTTTTTTAAATTTTCCGCCTTCTTTTTCTTCTCCATGACCGACCTTAATATATTGATTTAACCCTAGGGACATCGAATATTCATATAGTGCGTTTTCACAAACATAACTTGCTCTTACTTTTGTCATTTCTCCTTCTGTTTCTTTTTTGTTGGAATATAGATAATCAGCTACTACTAAATCTAGGACAGCATCTCCTAAAAATTCCAATCTTTCATAGTCTTGTTTTGCTTTATGTTCATTTGCATAAGAACTGTGTGAAAAAGCAGTTAAGTATAATTTTTCATTCTTTGGAGTAATTTTTATCTTTTTAAATAATTCGTCCATATAATCACCATATCTAGTATAACAAAAAACAAGAAATTAGTATACTTATAATTGCTATTTTATTTGGATTATAGTAAAATGAAATAGTAATATTATAACAGAGGGATTTCCATGAAGAAGTTTTTTATTGCACTTATTCGCTTATATCAAAAGATACCTGGCAATTTTCATGCTAGTTGTAGATTTATACCAACTTGTTCTAATTATATGATAGAAGCTATAGAGCGATTTGGTGTACTTTATGGTATTTATTTGGGAATTAAAAGAATTCTTAGATGCCATCCACTGGGTGGATATGGATTTGACCCTGTGCCAAAAGTAAGGAGAAAGAACATGAAAACAAAAAAATTATTATTGCTATTTATATTATTTATTACTACTATATTTACAACTACTGGTTGTAAAAGAGATGATATGGATGATATTCGTATTTTAGTAACTAATTATCCTAATGAATATATCACCGAAGAATTATATGGAGAGCATGCTAGTATTACAGCTGTGTATCCTGATGGTGTTGATACAGATACTTATCGTATTAGTAATAAGCAAAAAAGAGATTTCAGTAATTATGATTTGTTTATATATAATGGTTTGATAGAAAAAGAAAGTGATTTAACTTTTGATTTATTAGATTTAAATCCCGAGCTAAAAATTATTGATTCCGCTTATGTCTTAGAAACTGATTATTCTCCTGAGGAGTTATGGTTGAACCCTGCATCGTTATTAATGATGGCACAAAATGTCCGTTTAGGTTTAGAAGAATATGCTACTAGTACTTATATCAAAAAAGATATTGATGAAAATTATGAAAAATTGAAAGTTACATTATCTGAACTTGATGCAGATTATCGTGTTGCTGTTGAAAATACAGAGCATAAAACTATTGTTGTTGCTACTTCTACTTTAAATTATTTAGAGAAGTTTGGTTTAAATGTTATTTGTATTGATGAGGAAGCTACTGATAAAACTGTTAGTGATGCTAGGGATTTAATTAGTAGTGGAGAGATTTCTTATCTATATACATTTGAAGGCGATAATTTAAACGATAAAGCGAAACAGTTACTTACTGATTTTCCTGATTTGAAAGAACAGAAATTACATAAATTAAATATCTTAACTGATAGTGATCGAACTAATAAGAAAAATTATATTAATATTATGAATAATAATTTAGATTTAATTAAACAAGAATTATATCAATAATAAACATTCCATCAATTATAGTCAAAAAGCACTTCATAAAGAGGTGTTTTTTTGTGGTTATAAAAAGTGTGCATAAAAAAAGAGAATATAATTGAACTGAACCCCAAAAGTTGGACAGTTTATAATTAGTATTAATTAGAGGATTGTAACCTGTAATTTACAGGAGACAGTCCTTTTAATTTTTCTTTAAGCCTATCATGATTATAATAATAAATATAGTCATCTATCGCATTTATTAAATTATCCAATGTTTCATATTTATCTTCCTGATCATAAAACATCTCTGTTTTTAGTATTCCGAAAAAGTTTTCCATTAATCCATTATCCATACTATTTCCTTTTCTGGACATACTTTGTTTTATACCTTTATTTTTTAATCTCTGGTGATATGTGTCATGTTGATATTGCCATCCTTGATCAGAGTGAAATATTAAACCCTCTAAATTTCTTCCATCAAAAGCTTTATTTAACATATCATTTATTTGTTCTAAATTTGGTGATTTAGAAACATTATAGGATATTATTTCTTGATTGAATCCATCTAATACTGGTGAAAGATAGATTTTTTCTCCTCTTAAATTAAACCCTGTAACATCAGTATACCATTTTTTATTCGGTTTATCTGCTTCAAAATCTCTGTTAATAAGATTATCTGCAATTTTACCGATAGTTCCTTTATAAGAAGAGTATTTCCTTTTATTTCTTTTTAAAGGTCTTAATCCCGATTTAACCATTAAACGATATACTTTTTTATGATTTACTTTATAACCTCGATTTCTTAACTCTAAAGTTATTCTGCGATAACCATATCTTTCTTTATGTTTAAAAAATATTTCTTTTATTTTATCAATTATTTCGCTGTTTTTATCATCTTTATCATTTTTAGATAAAGTATAATAATAAATGGACTTTGCCAACCCTGATACTTTTAGAAGAATCTTTAATGGATATGTTAGCCAAAGTTCCTTTACAACACTTACTTTTTCTTCTGTTGTTGATTCTTCCTTGCTTGAACAACGTCTCTCAATTTTTTTGAGTATTCTAATTCTGCCTTCAAATATAAATTTTCTTCTTCTAATCTTTTGATTTTTTCATCTTTAGTTTCATTTTCTTTTTTCTTTGTTACTTTTGGCATAGTTGGACGACCTCGCTTTCGTTCAACTATATTATAACCGTTTTCTTTGTATTTTTTAATCCAATTTTGTAACATTCCATCGCTTGACAAACCTATATCTAAAGATACTGACCATACTGGTTCTTTATTTAATAGTACTCTATCTATTGCATCGTGTTTAAACGTTATAGGGTAACTTTTATTTCTTGATGTCTTGAGCACATCAAATCCATGTATATCTATTAATTTTATTAAATATGTAATTCCTGATTTCCTTTTATTATATTTTCTTGATAATGTATTTATTGATGAACCTTCTTTGTAATCGTGGTATAAATTTATTTTATCTTCATAACTTAATTTGCTCATATAAAAACCTCGTTTCTATGTCCAAGAAACGGGGTTCATATCAAATTTTCTCTTTTTGGTAATTGTGATTTTTATTTTTCCTCTTCTGAAATAATAATATTACCTTTATATTCAGAATAGGTTGGAATGTTTTCTGTTGATCCTTCTGTTTTATCACCTGTTGCAGTATTTGGAACAGTTACATTCTCAATAGAACTTTCATTATTGGTATTACTATCGGAAGTGGATGATGAATCAGAGTTTTCTGTATCTGTTTCTGAGCTATCTACATCTAAGGTAGGCTCTTTTTCTTTATCTACAGTTGTGGTCTCTTCTGTTTTATTTCCATTATCTACTTTAGAAACATCTGGTTCACTAAATTTATTAATAACAGAAATCACCAATAGTCCTCCTGCGATTATTAATACTAATAAAATAATATAACGAATATAATTTCTCATACTTCCACCTCTTTTTTACTACTCTATTATACTTATTTTTTTTCTTTTTGCAAGCAATTTATATTTTTTTTATTATTCTGCAGGGATTTCCTGCTGCTAATACATTAGATGGAATATCTTTGGTTACTACACTACCTGCTCCAATTACTGAGTTATCTCCAATATTCACACCTGGTAAAATTGTTGCGTTACCACCAATCCAAACATTGTTTCCTATTGTAATTGGTACACCTTTTTCTAAGTTTTTATTTCTTCTTTCTACATCCAATGGATGAGTTGCTGCATAAATGTTTACACTTGGTCCTATAAAAACGTTATCTCCTATAGTAAATTTAGCAGTGTCTAAAATGGTTAAATTATAATTAGCATAAAAATTAGTTCCTATTGAAACGAAATAGCCGTAATCACAATGAAATGGTTGCTCGATTGTGAAGTTTTCTCCGATGTTTGAAAATAATTTTTTTATGATTTCTTGCCTTTTTTCAAATTCTTTTGGATCTAATTGATTATGTTCATGGCATAATCTTTGGGCATGTAAATGCTTCTTTTGCATTTCTTCGTCATCTGTTAAATTATAATATTCATTTTCATTCATAGTTATCCTCCCTTTTTATTATATCAAACAGAAGATATTTATTCTATGAATTTCATATAATATTTCATTATTTTCTATCTACGCTATAACACTGTTTTTAATTATAATTTTTTTCTTCATAATATCTTAAACTTAAAAAGTTATAGATTCTCGCCTATAACTTAATTTTTATAATTTTTTATAATTAGATTAACTATATGCTATTTTACAAATACTATAAAGCTTATCTATTCTTATATCAAATCTTGTTTTTTCAAATATATTTTTCTATTGTCTCGATAGGATTTTCCTTCTTTTTGATAAACTGATTTTGGAAAGGCTACTTCTTGTGATACTAATTTCAAGTATTCTTCTTCGTTGTTTAGAGAAAAATATGTTACGGTATTATTTGAAATTTCTAAAATTTTTTTGGTTGCTTCTAGGATACGATTTATTGTATCGTTTATACGATTAATATCATCTCCAGTAATTTGTAATACATCTTTATCGCCATAAGCATAATAAGATGGCATGATATCATATTTTTCTAGAAGTTTTTCTACTTCTTGATTTTTCTCTTGGTCTTTAGGTTCTGGATAACGTGTAGGATAGTTTCCGATATATTCTACCATCTTGCAACAATCAAGACCTGCTCTTCTACAGATTTCTAAGGTCTTCATATAAATTTTATGATTCTTTTTCGCTCTTTCTAAACAATACTGTAGCATTACTTTTTTATCATTTGTTGTTTGATGTTGATATAGTGCTGATGCCATAATCTCATTGGTTACCTCTTCTTTTACTATTTCCCAGTCTGGTATTTGACAAGATAAAAAAATACCTCTTACATCATCATAATCAGAAACCTCTTCTAATATTTTTGTGTAGTCATAAATACTTTTCGATTCTAGTTTTTTCTTTTGTTCCATACGGTTACCTCCGACCTTATTTTACATTAAATATTATTATGTATAAATTGTTTTCCTCGACTTTACCAGATAGTGAGTATTTTCTTTTTCTACAGATTTTGGTATCGCTATCTCATTTTTTACTTCTTGTAATAGCATTCCATCAACATCTTCAAAATACAATTTTAGTAATGTTGCATCCCTACATAGTGCATTCATCACACGATAAGTATTAGAAAAAGCATAACATATTCTAATGATATCTTCCCCTTTTATTTGTGCATCCTGGGATAAGGATTTCTTTAACCAAATATTATTATCTATTAATAAATGCTCAAAACTTTGTTCTTCTTCTTTGTTTACTGCATTAGGGTAGTGATTGATATAGCGAATTAAATTTCCATAGGTTATTTCTATTTTTTTACATAATTTAAAAGCATCTTTATAAGCTAAATAGGTTTTTACTATCCCATTACTCACGTTATTTATATCCCTTGCAAATAAATGTTTTTGTTCTATTAATAACTCTCGAAGACGTAAGTGTTCTAAATCAAAATATGGAAATTCTGTCATATGAAACATATCTAGTAATTCTTCATATTCTGGTATACCATTCGCTATTTGCTCACAATCATAATATTGATCTAATTCATAATTGAAATTTAAGTAACGATTCTTTTCTGCCACTGGTTCCTATTTTCCTTTCTTATTTATTCATGTAAAGAACTTTTAGGAAAGATGATAATTACTGTTGTATATTCTTTTTCTTTACTTTCGATATTAATATTCAAATGAAGTCTATCACACAACTTCCTACATAAATATAATCCCATCCCTGTAGAATGCTCTTTTTTTCTATTACTTCCCGTAAACCCTTTTTCAAACATTCTAGAGATATCACTTTCTTTGATACCGCAACCATTATCCCTAATTTCTAAAATTACTTTATTTTTATCTTCAATCACTTGTATTTTAATTTTCTTTTCATCCTTATCCATATATTTTATGGAATTATTCAAGATTTGGTTTAGAATAAATATCACCCATTTTTCATCAGTTGCGACAAAAAAATCTGAATTTTCTATCTCAATTACAATTTTATTTGCTAAAAAATAATCTTTATTTTGCATCATTACTTGATGAATTATCTCTGATAATTTTATTTTCTTAATAAAATAATCTTTTTCCGTATTTTCACTTCTAGCATAATATAGTACTTGTTCTACTAGATTATCTATCTTTTTTACTTCCTGTTTTAATTCTTTATCATTTTTATTATCACTATATAATGAGATGGCTGCTAGTGGAGTTTTTACTTCATGAACAAATGTTTCGATATACTCCTCATAATCTTGGTATTTATGTTCTAATTCCGTAATTTTATCATTCATTGCTTTCGTTGCTTTTCTTAACGCATAATAATATGCTTCATTTTCCAAATTCTTTGGTTTTTTTAATAATTCTGATACTAAATATTTTTCATCTAACTCATCTACCATATTTTTAATATTTTGATTTTTCTTTTTCACAAGTAAATAACTAATTATAAGGTAGATAGATAATAAAATAAGATATATCAATACAGATAGTGTTAAAAAACTAGTATCCATATCTAGCAAGAACATAATAATTAATTGTAATAAAACAAAAGCTAGATACCAAAGAATCAATCCAATTTTCTCTTCTATATAATTTATCATCCTATTCTATATCCTTTCTTACGAATGGTTTTTATGAACTCTTCTAGTCCTATTTCTTCTAATTTCTTACGAAGTCTATTGATATTTACTGTTAAAATATTATCGTCTAAATAATATTTTTCATTCCATAGATAGTCTAGAAGTTCTTCTTTGGTAATTATTTTTTTAGGATTTGTAAAGAAATAATAAAGAATTCGAAATTCATTTCTTGTTAGTTCTACCGAATTGTCTTGATATTTTACTAGAGATAAGTGTAAATCTAGAGTGACGCCATCTAGTTTAATCTCTTTATATTGCACTGGATCTTTTTGTCTCATTGTTCGTTTTATTTTTTCTAATAAAATATCTTTGTTGTATGGTTTTGTAATAAAGTCATCTCCACCAGATATAATACTTTTTAATTCATTTTCATCACCTGTACAACTTGTGACAAAAATAATTGGAACCTGTTCTTTTTCTTTTATCTTTTTACAGATATCGAAACCATTTTGATTTGGTAAATTGATATCTAATAGAATTAAATCCTTTTCCTCTTTTTTTATTTCTTCTAATATATCTTTAGTAAAATCTTCTATCATTATTATTTCATATTGATTATGCTCTAATAAAGTTTTTAGTTCTTGTCTTATCTTGATATCATCTTCTATAATTAATATTTTCATATATCCTCCTAGTTGATTTATATAATGTGTTACTACCTACTAATGTTTTTCATTATTATATCATATATTTAGATAGTAGGTTTTTAAATACCATATAGGTAGTGTTGCTCCTACTACATTTAAAATGATATCATCTATATTAAACATACCTACATTTAATAATAATTGTAATAACTCTTTCGTAAAAGAAATTATAAAACAGATTAAAATTAAATTTTTAATTTTTTTTGTTTTGTGACAAAGAATTGGTAACAATAAACCTAATGGTATAAATAACAGAATATCTAATATCAAATAATCAAATAAATAAGTAATACCTTGTGATTTTGTTACTATGAGAGTTATTGTTTCTACGATTGAAGAAAATGGAATTATATTAGGTTTTATATTTAATTTAGGATAAATTATACCTGCTGTTAACTTTGTATAAAATATAGTAGATAGCAAAAATATAATATATAAAATAAATAATAACCAAGTTATTTTCTTCTTTAAACTTTGATTATTTTCTTTTTTTAGAAATAATAAATAGGCTATTAATATACTTATTGATCCTATCAAAATATAATCAGTTCTAAAACAAGATATCATTAAAGAAAAAGAGATAATGATTACTGGTATTAAAAGACATACTATAATGATTATTTTATCAGTTAAGCTTAATCCTAGAATAGTATGATCTTCTCCAGATAACACATCTGATATATTTAGTTCTAAGATATTACTTAAATCTTGTAATAGAGAAATATCCGGTGCACCAAGACCTCTTTCCCATTTTGAAATTGCTCTATCTGTGATATGAAGTTTATCTGCTAGTTCTTGCTGTGTCATATTCTTTTCTAATCTTTTCTTTTTTATTAGTAATCCTATTTTTTTATAGTCCATATTATCACCTCTTATCCCAAGTATAACGTAACATTTTAGTTTTTGCACCAAACGATACGTTGAGTAGATGAAAAAAACTCCTGATGGAGTTATTCTTCAATGTTATTTTTAAATGTAATATAGGTTGCAATATAGTAGATTCCATAGATAATTAAGAATATTCCTATCGTTATCAAAATCGTTACTAAATAATTCATAGAGGCGCTAGTGACAGCATAGAACAATCTATTTATAGAAAATGCTGTTACAATAGAAATAATAATTGGGTAGATTACTGGGAATAAGAAATTAACAGTAATTTGTTTTCTGATTGTTTTCTTTATCTTACTATCCTCTACTCCTAGTTTTTTTAATAGTTTGTACTGATATTTGTTTTTATTAGAATCACTTAGTGTTTGAATAGAAAGAATTGTTCCAACTACTGTTATAAATATAAAGCTAATATATAATAGAGAGAACGAAAATATCGTCATTGCTGTTCTGTTGGATGACTCATAATATCCTCTTACTGTTACTGGGAAATAAGAAAAGTAAGTGTCCCCATCTTTAAATTCATAAAATCCTATTTTCTTTAGTTTTTTATTATCTAATTCTTTCGTTTCTTCTTTTGTATCAAAAGCATAAAGTTCTGTTACTACTTGCATGTTTTTAGCAACACTATCTGGTATTACTATTAAAAAACTATTTCCTGTTGACCAACCTAGACGAAAGTTTTCTATTGTTGTACTTTTTAATGATAAAGTCTTTCCGTTGATTGTAATATCATCATTTTCTTCTTCTATTTCTTTTAAATATTTTTGAACAGTTTTATCTCCCGTTACAAAGTATTCATTTTCTTTTAGATTAATAGGTTTTTCTCCTAACATCTCTAATAATTTATTATAATCTGATACTTTTAAATAGGTATCATAGTCATATAAACCATTATTACCAATATCTTTAATGTGTTTTACGACTTGATGATCTTGTAGTGTTAGGATTTGATAGTGTAATTCATCTTCTATCTCATAGTTTTCATGGATGTAGTCTATATATTCCCAAGCTTTCTTTCTGTTATCTTGCTTTCCTGTCCAACTTTCTTCAACATCACTATACATTCCTTCTACTAGAATATCATATGGTGCTTGTTGATCGATATTATTTTCATAAGCATCTTTCATCACAAAAGACATATTCATACAGATTAAATTTAGTGTAATTAATAAAGATAATGTTCCCAAGGTAAAACCTATTGTTTTTGATTTTGCTTCAAAGTTTTTTGCAACAAATAAATTATCATTACTATATTTTATTTTCTTTCTCTTATTGATAAAAGATAGAATAAAATCTCCTAAAGTAAAAGTAATTCCATAAATACTTATGATTAACAAAATAATAGAAATAAGTAAATATATGGTAACATCTGGAATCATTACTTTAAAGAAATAATCACATAAATATAATCCTAGGGTTCCCATGAAAACAAATATTATAAATAAAACATTTCTATATTTTTTCTTTTTCCATATCTTTTGCTCGTTTTTCTTTTCTAAATATAGTAAATCATATATTTTCATTTTCTTCATTCTTCTACTACTTCTAAATAAAGTAAATGTATAAATTAATATGAAATATAAGAAAGAAAGTAAAATAGGTGCTATAGATGTTTCTAGTGATATTTGATATGGCATTTCAAATAGTCTCATCACAATTGCTGAAAATAGATTTCCTAGTACTAGTCCAATAAAAAAGGAAATAATGAAAGATAGTAAACCTAATATTAAGTTTTCTAGAATAAATAGACGATTAATTTGTTTTTTCTCGATTCCAAGAATCATATATGTTCCAAATTCTTTGCTTCTCTTAGAAAACATAAATCGCATTGTATAGTTAATTAACCAAGCAATTACAAATACAATGACAACACTTACGAATATGATTGCATATTTTAAATTAACCATCATTTCTGATAAGTCTGTAATCTCACTAGAAAATGATACAAAATTAAAAGCAAATATTAAGGAAAAAGCCATGATAACTGTTGTGATATAGATAAGATAGTCTTTTAAACTTCTTTTAACATTACGAATTGCTAATTTACTTAACACTTGCAACATCTCCACCTAATAATGTTAAAACATCTAATATCTCATTAAAGAATTCTTTTCTAGGCTTTTCACCTCTTCTTATCTCATTAAATATTTTCCCATCTTTTAAGAATAATACTCGCTTACAAAAACTAGCACTAAAAGAATCATGAGTAACCATTAAAATAGTAGCATTTAATTTTTCATTCATCTCATCCATTGTCTCTAATAACATTCTACTACTTTTAGAATCTAGAGCTCCTGTTGGTTCATCTGCAAGAATTAGTTTAGGTTTGTTGATTAGTGCTCTTGCACAAGCACAACGTTGTTTTTGTCCTCCTGATACTTCATAAGGGTATTTATTTAATATCTCTTTAATTCCTAGTTTTTCTGCAATATCATCCACTTTTTCTTCTACTTTATTTACCTCTTCTTTATTAATAATTAAGGCAAGAGAAATATTTTCAGATATCGTTAATGTATCCAAAAGATTAAAGTCTTGAAAGATAAATCCTAGATTTTCTCTTCTAAAACTAGCAAGGTCTTTTTCTTTTAATTCTGTGATGTCTTTTCCATCGATAAAAATATGTCCGGAAGTTACTTCGTCTATCGTAGAAATACAATTTAGAAGTGTTGTTTTTCCAGAGCCAGATGTTCCCATGATAGCAACAAACTCACCTTCTTCTACTTCTAACGATAAATCATTTACTGCTTTTGTTATATTATTTTTCGTCCCATAATATTTTTTTAGATTTTTTATTTCTAGTGTTTTTTGCACAACGCATCCCGTCCTTTATTTCACTAATTTTTTCTGTTAGAAAAGAACATAAAGAAATCATACCTCCTATTATAATACATGGTACCAATATAATTAATAATAGTATTGTTATTTTTAATCCTAAAACATTGAAACTTGACATTGTATCACTCCTTTTGTTCCTTTCTTGATATCAGTATAACAAAGAACCGTTTCAAATAACCTTACAGTTTTGTTATATTTCTAGTAATACTATATTTTTTCTTTACTTTCTATCAAGTTTTAGTTGCTTTATAGAACGAATTAGTTGCAAAAAAGAAAAAACTACAGAGTTTATTCTCTGTATGTTTTAAACTTAAATATTGTTATTTTCTTAATTATTTTACTCATGTTATTTAATATATATCAAATACATTAATCAATATCTATCATACTATCTCGCTTTTTTATATATTGCTTCGTTTCTTCTTTGATAGCTTGTTGAGATAAAGAAGGATGCTCTGTTGTGATTTCTGCATCATATTCTCTTTTAATATCATATAGCTCTGCTATACCATTTTTTATTTGTGTTAGGGCAGCTACTAATTCTGGTTTACTATTTACACCATCAATTCTAGTAAAAGTATTACAAGTATCAGATATTTGTACATCTAAATCTTGTAGACTAACATTTAAATCTACCGAATTTCTAAGAGCCTTTTTAGATTTTGTTGTACTTTCTGTAAGTTTTAAAATGTGATTTTGAATTGACTTCCAACGAACAGACTGTGGCAAACTTTCTACAGGAAAGGTCAAATCATTTACAAAGATTCTATTTTTTATATAAGCATATCGCTCATTGCCTATTAGTAATTTATAATTTGAACCTTTAGAACGATATCTAATAACGTCTGTTTCGTAATTAGGGAGTATTTCCATATTTTCTAAATATACAATAGGATACAAAAACGAGCGACACTGCCAACTTTCGAATCGGTATTCTTCCTGAGTAAAATCTAACTCTTTATCCATTGCAATTTCTTTAATTTCTAGTTCATTCAATCTTTGAAGTAATGCCTGGATTTGTTCTTTTTCATCTTTATGTTCCAATAAATATCTGTAATAAAAATCTAAGTATGGTTTCATTGTTCCATCATCGTCATAATTAACTGAAAGAAACACAAAGATATCAGAATTCTTATTAATAATATCTATCGTATCTTTATTTTCTTGATAAAACTGATAAATTCCTCGTTTTCTAAAGAATGTAGTTTCTCCTCTAATTGCTTTTTTCAAATGATATATAATATCCGCCATATTATATTTTGTTGTTAATTCTTTTAAGTTTTGATTAAAACTATCAAACTGATCTAAAACTGAACTTATTGCCATAACATCAACCACTTTAACTTCTGCTAGGGCTTTTTGTTCCATAATATTCCTTCTTTCTGTTTGTTATTATAACATTCCTTGAATACTATTTATATACCTTTTTAACATTTTTATAATCCCAAATACAGATTCCCAATAATAAAACTATTCCAAAAATAGATATTATGGTTGCGATGTTTTTCCAAGGAGCCTCATATGTAATTTCTATTTGATGTTTTCCTTTATCTATCTTTAATGTCATACCATTTTGAATACTTTTTTGATAGTCTGTTTTTTTACCATCTACTAAAATAGTAAAACCTTCATCATAAGGAATAGCAATTTCTACATTTTGTGGTTCTTCTACTTCTATTTCTCCTGTTATTTTATCTCCGGATGTTTCTTTTTTATTTATCGTTATTTGGGTTGTTTCTTCTTTTCTATTTTCTAACACACTTTTTGGTATTGCAACTACTTCGATATCTCCTAGTTTGTAGTAAGCTTCAGAAAAGGTTATTTCTAACTCTTCTGGGGATAGTAAAACATAGTGAAATACATAATTATTGTTATGATATTTCCAGGTTCTACAAGTAAGTTTATTACTAATATGATTTATTTTTATCGTTTGATCATTTTTCTCATGATGGCATCCTCTATTAAATTTATTTTTAAATGTTACAAATAGAACTTTGTCCGTTAAGTCTTCTTTTGGTACTACTGTCATTTTTGCATTCTTTCCTGCTCTGATTTTAACTACACTGTCATTTTGTGTTAATTCTATATTTTTCATATTTTTTATTTCTAACTCTACTTTTTCAAAGATGTCATCTTCAGGAATATCTTTTGTGTATGCTGCAATTACATTTTTTGGATATTCTAAGTTTTTATATTCTTCTTTAGATAAACTATCTTTTGTTGCATAGATAATAGGTAAGGCTAATTCATTTTCATATAATAACAAATCTCCTTTTTTATCGATTAATTGGTAACCATCCTTTAATGGAGTCTTTGCTATAATATATTTCTCACCCATCATAGATTCAGATAAAATCCCGCCAGATAATGTTAACATCATATTATTACGATATATTTCATTATTTTTCTGTTGGTTTTGTACCCAGTTTTGGTAGTATTTGTTTTGAGTGGATGAATATACTGAACTTTTGTATTCGTCCATAGAATATACTCTATTTAAAGAAGAAGATGTGTAAGTTTCATTACCAATTCTATAAAAACTTTGGTCTTTTTTAGTGATTTCTTCTACTAACTCTTGATAGTCCTTGTCTTCTTTACTGTTTACTTGTTCTTTTGGTATTAATGCGTCTCCTACACTACCAATTACTGTAATTAGGCAAGTAGAGATTACTAAGTAAATTTTTAGTTTTTTATGGTCTTTTAACAAAGTTTCAAAACTAATTGCAATTAATAATAGTTCTAATGGTAAAAATGGGATTAATGATTTTGTATTTATATAAAGAGTACCATTTAATATAAAGTTAAATACTGGAATTAGGAATATTATTAATAGTGTTAATGCTAGATATTTTGTTTTCTTTTCCGTTTCTTTATCAATGACTAATAACCCTACTAAAATAAACTCTAAGAGGGTAATTCCTGGACCATATCCAGAATATAAAACTTTAAGATTTGGTGTAAATAATAACCAGGTTTCTATTTCTTTGATAGACTCTCCTCTACCCGCAAGTAAAGTATAGGCTGTTGGTAACCAAAGAATAGCACTGATTAATACAGCAAGTAAAAATGGTACAGCAAGTCTAAATAAAAATGGTATGACCTCTTTTAGAGAATGCTTTTTTGAAAACTCATAAATACCATATATAATTAATACAATAATTCCAGATACACTGTAATAAAAACTTGTAAAAATCATTAATGTAGTGGAAATAGTCAATAGTCCTATTTTTCTCTTATTTATGAATCTATCTATACCAAACAATCCTAATATTAAAAATGGAAAATAATTAATAAACATAATATGTCTTTTAGCATGATATAGTATTGGCGTTGCGAATAAGAAAAGTAAAGATACCATAATACAAGTAGAAGTTTTAAAGTTATGAGAGGATAAAAATTTATAAAATAAAAAGGTTGATGATACGACAATGATAAAACTTGCGGCAATCAAATAATAAATCATAGGTATCATAGGAAGTAAGTAGGATAATAAAATAATGGGACTTAATAAGCCATAATAAGAGAAGTTATAAATATTCTGTCCTCCACCAATATTGAGGGCAAAATCAGGAAACAAATCTTTGGTATCATAAAATAAGTTTCTAAAATATTCCGGAAAGATATAATGCTGCATTTCAAAATCTGTAGTGGATGCAAAAACAAACTCACCGTGAGTAAGTATTGCTACTATTACGATATATATTACACTATATAATAATAACACTAAAATATCTTGTTTATGTTTTTTTAACCATTTCATAAGATCACACTACTTCCTTTATTATTAAAATACTTTTCCCTTTCCGTTTCTTTCTTTAATAAAGATAACAACCAAGATTAGTATATCCTTTTTTACTTTATTTTTCCACCTAATTTTGGTTGATTATTGTCAAGTTATAGTTGCATATATAGTTTTACACTATTAGTATGCATATTTTATTAGATTTCATAGTTTGTTTTATGGTTTTTATGAATAATTATTTAGATGTATATATTCTTTTTTCTTTTATGGTGCTTTCTAGTTTTACTGAAAATAAAGTATCATAAAACCTAGATTTGTGAATCATTACTAAGAAAATATTCACTATATAGAATAAAAACACAATAATTACAATAGATAAATAAAAAATGATTGCTATATTAGAATAAGTAATATAATGGCCTATAATTGTTGCGATATAAAATATTCCATAAGGTAATAACAAATAATAAAAATAGATAAAATAAGGTCTAAAATAATAGAGGATGGTATTTTTAGTCTTTGTAATTTTTATATTTAGAAAGCTACTACCTAGTGTTTTGTTTTGATAGAATATAGGGATGATTGTAAAATATATAATAAAATTTAATATCGGGTGCCATCCTTTAGCAAATATAGTAAGAATGATATATAGAAATAAATCTAGGAAAAATAAAGTTATTCTTCTTAAGAAAGAGACGTCCTCCCCTTTTTTATAAGCAAGTCTTTCTAATTCTTCTCTTTTAGGAAGTCTTTTTTCTAAATCTAACATCCAAAGATAGCCTACTACTCCACCTAAGGTATTTAATATTAAGTCATCTATATCACAAAGGCGATATGGCTTAGGATAGATTCCATATAATCTTGTTACTTGGGTAAATTCAAAGAATGCACTTAATATGAAGCTTGAGATAATTACTTTTTTTATAGAATAGCTTTTATAATATCTTAAAAACATACCAAATGGTACGAATAACAAAATATTAAAGAATACTACATAAAAAGATGGATGAATCATTGCTTGTATATAAGTTTTAGGAGCTGATAAGGCGAATGGTGTTTCTTTTATAAAATCTATTACAAAATGAAAAGGAATAATTTGTATCATCCAGTCTGGATTATGAATAACACTTTCTATTCTGGGAAGAGGTAGAATGACTAAGAAATAGGCACACAATAAATAAAAGATAAACCCGTAAATAATTATCGTCTTTAGAGGCTCTATCGATGCAAATTTATGGTATTGATGTAAGATAAATGGACCTGTTATTACAAGAGCTAATATTGGAAAAACAATTACTGCAGTTTTAATAGCTACTAAATAATTCATAAGAAAAGGATTAGTTTCCTAACCCTTCTTTCCTTTCACAACAGCAAGTACTATAAATAAGATAGCTAGAAATATTAATGGTGAAATCATAACTATAGGGTTGTTTATCAGTTCTTGCCAGTTTATATTTAATATCATATTCTCTTTTCCTTTATAATACTTTTACTACAGTAATATGTAATTAAGAAGTATCCTCCATAAATTAGTATTAAGAATAACATAGTCATAGATACACTTGCTAACATTTCTTCTTTACCGAAGGTCTCTAATAAGAATGTACAGAATTTAATACCAAAAATAGAATGAATGATTGCTATTAATAATGGGAATATAAAGAATATTGCAATTTGTCTAAATAGAGCTTTATTTAATTGTTTATCGGTTGCTCCTATTCTTCTTAACATAGTATATCTCGTTACATTATCAGCACTTTCTGATAGTTCTTTTAATGCTAGTAGTGCCGCACTAGAGATTAAGAAAATGATTCCTAAATATAATCCAATAAAGGTTATCATTGCACCTAGTCCCACGCTGGCATCATAAATAGCAATTCGTGAAGTACCTTCTAGAGTAACATCCGGATATAAATTGTTTAGTTCTGGATTTGTAAATACAGCTTCTATTTCCTCTTTTGTCTTCGCATCATTGGCTTTATAGTTTGCTACCACGTATTCATATTCTAATCTAGGTGAAGTACTTGATACATTAATTACTTCATCTGGTACAACAATTATACCATCAGTAATATGATTACTAGACATCTGAATAAAACCATCTTTTACTTCTTTATATTTAGGTGTTAATTCTTTACCAAAGATAGTTAATGGCGTTCCTATTTTTAAAGCTTTGTTTCTTAATTCTATCATGCTCTCATAGTCACCAATAATCATATACTCATCATCATCTAAACTATATGTTTTATTGTTAAACATTTTAGCAACCTTATTATACTCACTTAATTTTACGATAATCTCTGGAGAAGTATAATCTAAGTATGGATACATTTTCTTCATACTATCTAATTCACTACCCATGGTTGTAGCATAAGTTATAGACTCATCTGTATATAAATGAAGTGTTGTTTGATCTTTTAAATACTTTTCTTCATCAATATTTAAATCTTTTAGTGTTTCAGAAATTGTTTTATAACTAGATTCTATTTGTCCATCTGTATAGCCGTATTCCTCTTGTAGTTCTTTTGGAATATTTCTTTTTTTCATTAACTCAATATCTGCTGGTGCTAACTCTTTTAGGTTAGCTGTCATTGAGTTTTTAATAGAAAGTGAACTTGATAGTACACAGATTGTTACAAATAACATTAAACAAATAATGGTCATAGAAAATACTGTCGTGTTAATCTTGCTACTAATTTGTCTTAATGTAAAACTATTTAGTCCTTTATAGTATATATTTTTCATAGACTGAACAATTTTTAGCATTAATCCTGATAAAGACCAGAATAATAAGAAGGTAGAAGTTGCTCCTAAAGCAATAATTATTCCCATATCTTTCACTGTTAATGCATTAGCACCATCTGGTACTGATACTCGGTAATAACAATATCCTAATATAGCTACCGCTATTAAGAAAATTATAGTACAGATTATAGGGTTTTTAATTTTTACTTTTTCAGAACGCTTATTGGCATTAATTAAATCAATTAGTTTACAACGACTAATTTGAATCGTATTAAATATCATAACTAGTAGGTACATAATACCAAAATAAATAATTGTTTTTATTAATGCCCCTTTAGAAAAGGTAAAAACAAAATTTGTCATATCTGCTTCAAACATATTAGCAACTAACAGACTCATTAGTTGGGATAGTATTACACCTACTCCTAGCCCTACTCCTAAAGATAAAAGTCCTATAATAATTGTTTCAATAAATAAAATCATCGATATTTTTCTTTTACCCATACCTAGTGTCATATAAATTGCAAATTCTTTATTTCTTCTTTTTATCAAAAAACGGGATGCATAAATAATTAAAAATCCTAAAATAAACGAAACAAGCACACTAACTGCCGATAGAGTCTGAGTCATCATTTCAATAATATCATAAGTAGATTGTTTTGTTTCTAATAATACTGTTTGACTATCTATAGCATTAAATACATAAAAAATTGCAACACCTAAAATTAAGGTAAAGAAATAGATTGTATAATCTTTAAAACTTTTTTTGATGTTCTTTAGGGATAGTTTACAAAGCATCATTTAAATCCCCTCCAAGTAGTGTTACCACATCAATGATTTTATCAAAAAACTCTTTTCTTCCTTGATTACCTTTTCTAATTTCATTAAATATTTTTCCATCTTTAATGAATATTACACGAGATGCATAGCTTGCAGTAAATGCATCATGTGTTACCATTAAAATAGTAGTCATAAACTCTTTGTTTAAATGATTAAAACTTTCTAGTAACATTTTTGATGATTTGGAATCTAAGGCTCCGGTTGGTTCATCCGCTAAAACAAGTTTAGGATTGGTAATAATAGCACGGGCAGAGGCTACTCTTTGGCGCTGTCCTCCACTCATCTGATAAGGATATTTTTGTAATACATCTTGAATATCTAATTTTCTTGCCACCTCGTTTACACGTTTACCGATATCTCCTACTTTAGCATTTTGAATAGATAAAGCTAAAGCAATATTTTCATATGCTGTTAGTGTATCTAGGAGGTTAAAGTCTTGAAAGATAAATCCTAACTCACGACTTCGATATTTGTTTAATTTATTTCCTTTTAGTTTAGTAATATCTTCACCAGCCACATAAATATGACCTGATGTCACTCTATCAATTGTTGAAATACAATTTAGAAGAGTTGTTTTTCCTGAACCAGATGCTCCCATGATAGCAACAAACTCACCTTCTTCTACATCAAAAGAGATTCCATCGATTGCTTTTGTCAAGTTTGATCTGTTTCCATAATATTTTTCAATATTTTCAATTTTTAATATTTGAGACATACTCTCTCTCCTTTCTTGTCTTTCATTATAGAGTAACTTATGATAACTGTCGCTATTTTAATATTACACTATCTTACAATTTCGTAAGGTTTCCTTTATCATAACAAATATCTTAGGACATATCAATTTCTAAGAATTTAAAAACAGTAGCGGACCCACTACTGTTCATTGTTTATTTTACTTTTCTATTTTCTTTTCCCAAGTCTTTTATAATTACTTCTCCATCATGTAAGGTAATGTATTCTAAATTATTTTGTTTACAATACTCTACTGCTTTGCTTGCTAATTCTGTTTCTTTATGATTAGATTCAAAATGCGGAATAATTACCTCATCTATCAAGCCAACACCTTCATAGATTGCTGGTATGTTACTATTATAAGGATCAATATCAGGATCATCCATTACTGCGATTGCTTGTAAATCCTTGCAAAGAACACAGATTCCTGCGCTATATCCACCATATAATATGTTATCATCATCCACATGTTCCTTTAATACCTCATCAAATCCACTAAACTTCATTGCTCGTCTTAATGTAAATGCATTGCCACCTAACGCAAAGAAGGCATGAACCCTATCAAAAAGTCCTTCTAATTCTTCTTTTTTTCCAAAATATTTCTTTAAATCTACAATTTCAACAGAGAACCCTAACTCTTCTAGTTCTTTTGCATCATTTTCAATTCCTATTGTTTTTCTTTCTCCATCAGGAAAAACATCTCTAGAATTAATAATTAATCCTATTTTATTATCATGATCTTTTAACCAGTCTTGTAATACTTCTATATCTTGTCCTAATTTATAAGATGATAAATATAATTTCATATTGATTGCTCCTTTTTATATATAGTTATTTATAATTTTTTTCTATTTTACATTATTATAATACTCTATCATCCATACTTTTGCAACTTTTATTACTGTTTAACACTCTACTTTCTATCACTTTTTATACTTATCTAAACGTAATACCTTACATATATGTTTATCATTCAGTAATTCTTTTGGATGATTTAATAAATAATCATAACGACTATCTAAATGAACCTGATTTGAGATAGCATGAACTTGGTATTTACAATCTTGGTTTCTTAAATAAGACTCGTTTAAAGCTATATTCTTGACTTTTTTGTTACCGTTAGTCTCTAAATACGCAGAAGTTAGAAGTAGCTGTTCTTCAAAAGAACGTTTTTCTACCATTAGCTTTTGCTTCATGAAGTGATATACATAATAATATTCTAGAAAACTTTCATATATATAGGCCATAATCATTTGTTCATCAAAAGTTCTATTCTTTACTATATATCCTTTTTTTAGAATTCCAATAGTAGCAATATTTTTAGATTTAGAATTGAGATAAACTTTAATAGCAGCATTTAATTCATCATAAGTTCTATAATCAGCCCAGAGACTAGAACGCATTATATTGATTAAATCTTTATCATATTCATTTTCTTTTGCTAGAGTAATGAATTGTTCTATTTGTGATAAATCATATTTACCGTTTACTGCATCTGATTTTAAAAGCATATATAAGTTTTCATCAAAATCTGATTGAATAAATTTTTTTATAAGACTTATCTGTTCCCTACAACTATACTTCTTTAACAACATATGAGAAATAATAAGATAATAAACATCTTCATTACATCCGCTTTCCCAATATAATTGCTCTAAATCTTGTTGTTCTTCTTTTGCTCTAAGACTACAGAATAGTTCATCGTTAAATAATTTATTTGCTTCCATGTACAATTCTCCTCTATTTATAAATACTATTCCCTTTAATATTTCTTTGTGAGTTGTATTATAATACTAAAGCTTTATTTTAACAACTTTTTTCTTTTCATATGTGATAAATGTCGCTATAAAATCTGTTAGTTAAGTGATTAATAACTCATTTATGTCTTTTATCGATTACTATAACTATACACTATCACTCCCTATTATCCTAGTATCATAATTCTTTTTTCACCTATTTCCCATATTCTGTTCACTTTTATTTCACAATTTGAACATATACTTTTTTCGGAAAGGAGAAATTATGATTGTTGTAAAGAATGCATTTCGTAATATGATACGAAATAAAGCAAGAAACTTTTTGATTGGTATTATTATTACGATAATAACGCTATGTACTTGTATTGCTTTAGCAATTCATCAAGCTGGTGTTAATTTAGTTAGGACATATAAAGATACAAACCCTCTTTCTATTTCTTTTTTACTTAATATGAATGAATTAAGAGATGCTAGTGATGATGAAAAAAATGATTTTCAAAGTCTAACTGTTGAAGATGTTGAAAATTATGGAGATAGTGATTTGGTGAAAGATTACTATTATACTTTGGAGTCTAGTCTTTCCTCTGATACTATTGAGGCGGCTAGTGACAATGTAAGACCAGAAAATGATGAAAATCGTCCAGAGGATGCTCCCGATGATAAGGGAGAAGGTCGTGGTCAAGGAATGACTGATATTGGTAACTTTAGAATTACAGCCTACTCTAATTTTGGTTATCTTACAGATTTTGTAGAAGGAAGTAAAAAAATCACAGATGGTGTTATGGTTACCGGTGATAGTGATGAAGATGAAATTGTTATTTCCGAAAGTTTAGCTGAAGATAACGACTTGGAAGTTGGAGACGAGATAAGTTTCTATTTACCAGAGAATGAAGATGTGACTTATACCTTTACTATTGTTGGTATCTTTGAAGTGGAAGAAGATGATAGTTCCTCTAGTTTTATGAATATGAATGTGTTAAGTAGTTCTAATCAAATGTATGCCAATATTCATAGCTTGGAAGAGATTTTAGATGATATGGATGAGGATGAAAGTAAACTTGTTCAAAACAATGAACTTAGTGCATCCTTCTATTTAACAGATAATGATCTTGTGGATGAGTTTGAAGAGGAAGTTCGTAATAAAGGTCTTAGTGATTATTATACAGTATCTACGAATGAACAAGAACTACTTGCATCTTTAGAAGCAATTCAAAATATCGTTAACTTTTCTGTTCAATTCTTAATTGTTATTTTAATTATTGGTATTGTTGTATTAACGATTATTAATTTTTTAAATATTCGTGATAGGAAATATGAAATTGGAGTTTTACGAGCAATTGGAATGAGTAAAACGAAAGTAACTTCTCTTTTGATCTTGGAAATTTTCTTTGTTGCTTTGGTTTCTTTAGTTATTGGTACTTCTACTGGTACCCTACTCGCCCAACCAGTTACTAATAAAATTCTAGAAAATGAAATTACTTCTTATGCAGATACACAGATGAATACACAAAATAATTTTGGTGGTGAAGGATTTGAAAAACCTTCTGAAGAAGTTAGAGGAAATTCTAATAATGCTCCTTCGCAGGGTGGTGAAAAGCCTAATACTGCTGGTAATAGACCAGGTTCCCGTCAGGTCGTTACAGATTATGTTGATTCTCTAACCGTTCATATCTGTTATCTGACTATTTTAGAGTTATTTGGTATTAGTATATTATTAATTGTTGGTAGTAGTGTTGTTGCCTGTTTATTTGTTAATAAATATAATCCTAATGCCATTTTGCAAAACAGAAATTAAGGAGGTAGTTATGAAATCAATTTTAAAAACAACAAATTTGTCTTTTTCTTACGATAAAGTTCACCCTGTATTGCAAGATATTAATTTAGAATTTTTTAAAGGAAAAGTCTATGGGATTTTTGGAAAAAGTGGTGCTGGTAAAAGTACATTACTCTCTTTACTAGCTGGACTTGAAAAGATAGAAGAAGGTTGTATTTTTTATCAGGATTCCGACTTAGCTCGTTGTAATTTAGATTATTATCGTTCTCATGATATTGGGATTGTATTTCAAGCATATAATCTGCTTCCACAATTAACGGCAATTGAGAATGTGGTACTATCTATAGAACTTAATAATCCAAAGGAAAAAAGCAAAGAAGAAAAAGCAAAAACACTACTAAAAAAAGTTGGTATTCGTGATGATTTAATGAAACATAAAATTTTAAAATTATCTGGTGGTGAACAACAACGGGTTGCGATTGCTAGAGCGTTATCTTATGATGCCGATATTATTTTAGCGGATGAACCAACTGGGAACTTAGATCCAGACACTGAAGATGAAATTATTAACTTGTTTTTAGATATCGCTCATAAAGAAGGAAAATGTGTCATTATTATTTCTCATTCTAGAGAAGTAAAAAAACATGTAGATATTTGTTATCATTTGGTTCATGGAAAAATTACTGCACAATAAAAGAGGTTAAGTTTTTTTACTTAGTCTCTTTTTCTAATACCTTATAATAATCATCTTTAAAAAATGATATCTTTACACAAGTAAATTCTTTTTCTTTAGACTTAACACTTATTTTATGGCCCAGTTTTGTACATAGTTTTTTTACAATATATAATCCCATCCCTGTAGACTTTTTACTAGTACGACCATTTTTTCCAGTATAAGTTTTATCAAAAATTCTTGGTAAATCTGCTTCTGGTATTCCTATTCCATTATCGTAAATTGCAAAGTCGATTCTATCTTTTTCTTCTTTTGCTACTATTTTAATAAAGGCATTTTTTTCTTTACTATATTTAATACTATTATCTACAATTTGATTAATAATAAACTCTAGCCATTTCGAATCTGTTAGGACCTCGATATCTACATCACTTACAATAAAGTCGATTCCCTTGGCTAAGAGAACATCTTTGTTCTTTAAAGCAACGTTACTAATTACTTTCGATAAATTTACTTTGGTAATTAAGTAATCTTTCTCTGCGTTTTCACTACGTACATAATATAATATTTGTTCTAGGTAATTATCTAGTCGTGTTAGTTGGGATAATAACTTCTTATTTTGTTCGTCTCTATGATTATGTACCATTAAAGTCAGAGAAGAAACAGGAAGTTTTACTTCATGAATCCAAAGCTCTACATATTCTCTAAAATTTTCTGTTTGTTTTTTATATTCATTAATCTTCTCTATCATTGATTTATCAATTTCATATAGAGCATCTGTTAGTATTTTTCCTTCTAAAAAATTAGGATCTTGTAACATTTCAACAATTAAATATTTTTGATCTAAGTTATCTAATTTGTTTTTAAAGTCAGTATAAAATGTCTTTTTTCTAATATAGTCTACTATTAATATCGTAATTAATCCTACCAAATAAGTAAAGGTAATCGCTAGTGTTGCTTCTATGTTTACTTTAAAAGCAAGAAGTATTAATAAGATGACAAAATAAATACTAGTTCCAATTATTAGATATAGACGTTTATCCTTTAAATATTCTTTGTTACTCATGTAAAATATACCCTTGCCCTTTCCTTGTTTCAATAGCTTCTTCATAACCTATTTCTTTTAGTTTTGAACGAAGACGAGATATGTTTACGGTTAAAGCGTTATCATTAATATATTCATCGTTATTCCATAAGTCTGTCATTAATTCGTCACGGGTTACAATCTTACCTTGATGCTGCAATAGATATAAGAAAATAATCATTTCATTTTTCGTTAAAATGATTTCATCGTTTTCCTGCTTTACTATTCCTTTCTGGGGAATTACTTCTAAATTATGGTAGAAAATTTTATCAGATACTCGCTCACTTCTTTTTAGTACGGCACCTATTCTAAGTAATAAAATAGTAGGATTATATGGTTTTGTGATGTAATCATCTGCGCCATAGGACATTGATAATACTTCATCTACTTCTGTATTTTTACTAGTTACCATAATTATAGGAATGTTATTTTCTTTTCTAATTTGTTGAAGTAGAAGTTCCCCATTAATTTTTGGTAAATTTATATCTAATAAGATAAGATTCGGTTGTTCTTTTCTTACTTGCTCTAAAATATTAGAAAAGTCTTCTGTTACTTCTGCAAGATACCCTGATCTTTGTAATATTTCTTTTAATTCATTTGCTATAGATAAATCATCTTCTATGATTTTAATTTTTATCATATCTTAATACCCTTTCTTTTTCTTTTATTTTTGTTTTACTAATTCTCTACCTTTTATCGGTATCATTCCATGAGCTTGATTTGCTAAATATTGATAGAATTTTTTCTTTTCTGGTCCTAAAAATTCTGGAAATTGATATTTGCCACTCATTGCTTCTACTGATAATAGTTCCTTTTCTGTATCCTCTATACTCATATGATATTTTGCTGCGCAATATTCTATAAAATAATCACAAGGATTTGGTTTTTCAATGTTTGATAATGTTATGGTTTCATTCTCTACTTTTGCTAAAGACTCAAACTCTCCTTCCTCGTCGATTAATGTTTGTTTGTTAAATGGTAACAGACGTGTAGAAGGGATTACCATATCTTGATCGATACAAATACGTATTTTAGTGGCTGTAAAAGCTTGTAGAAAGGCAAGATTTTCTTCTAATGTCATTTCAGGATGCTGTTCGTTTAATACAATTAGATTATTATAAAATATTTTTGAAATTTGGTTATATACACTATCTATTATACTTTGTTGAGCAGTATCAGTGTATTTTAGTTTTGAATAATTGATGCTGTTAGTAGAATCTAGTAGTAAATCTAATCCTCTTAAGGCGGTTATTGTATCAAGAAAGAATTTTTCTTTATCTTTTCCGTATACAGGAAACTCTTTTAAAAAACTTTCTACATCGTTATAAATGCTATTCGCCAATAAATCGTCTATTTGATAGTTGTCATTTAATGCTAATGCTGCTTGTAGTAAATCTAATCCATCATTATAATTCATATATGCTATTTGATAATAACCTGTTAATTCTTGTGCATACTTTGCGGCATAGTATTCTTCAATAAACGGAGGCATTAAATACGATAGATAATCTTCGTTTTTATTATCTATACAATTATTTGAAAACAAATGAAATCCTTCATGATATATAGTATCCTCTCTTTGTTTTTCAGGAAGAATATCATAGATTGGATAAAAAACTATTTGATTATTATATGTTGAAGCAACTATATTTTCTTTATCAAGATTACTTTGTAATAAAGCATAATACTCTAATTTACAAGCTAACTCTTCTGTATCATAGTTTGGGAAATCTTGTTTTACTTGATTATATGTTGTTTCTAATGTTTCTACCATATCCTTTATTTCTTCTTCTGAAAAAGATTCTGTCTTTTCTAGAGAAATATTTGATTTACCCTCTGTTTTTTTACTTGTTTCATATATCTTTTTACTAACTTCTTCCCATTTTATACTATCTGCTTTCTCGTCATATAAAGTTTGGTGCTCGTGACTATCACTTTCCTCATTATACTCTTTATAGGCCATTGCAATATTATCTTTGCTAATGCCTAATGCTTCCATATACATATTATCAATGTTGATACTACTAATTTGATTAATTACTGTATTAGCGTTCTCTGATACCAAGGTAGCCGTATCTTGCATTAATTCATTAATTATTTTGGTCTCTTCTGTCTCTTCTTTTTCGTCTATTATTTCTTGGACTACATACGCCATACTTTGTCCTAAGCTATATCCAATACCTGATCCTATTAGTGCTGATATTACAAAACTTTTTAATCTACTCTTTGTTTCTTTTGTCATAAAAACCCTTCTTTTTCGCGTAGACATATTATATCATAAATCGTAATTAAAATCTACTCTTGATAGAAGTTTAAATCGTTATTTTACTTAATTTTCTACAATAAAAAAGAGAGACTAATCTCTTTCTTCTGTAATAAAATCTACTATAGAATCAATATGGGCTTGTGTTGTATCATATACTGGAATATCAATATCTTCTGGTTTGATTAACATTTCTATTTCCGTACATCCTAGAATGACTCCTTCGATATTATCTTCTTTTATCATATGATTAATACAATCCTTATAATATTTTTGGGATGATTCCTTTATTTCTCCTTTACATAATTCATCAAAAATAATGCGATTAATTTCTTCTATTTCTTCTTTGTTTTTAGGGATTACTATTTCTAGACCGTTCTTTTTTAATCTATTCTTTAAAAAATCTTCTTCCATCGTATATTTGGTACCAAGTAATCCAATTTTCTTTTTCTTATCTTTGATACATTTTTTACTGACACAGTCTGCAATATGAATTAATGGTATCGATATTTCTTTTTCTATATCGTCTGCTACTTTATGAATAGTATTGGTTGCAATTGCTATTCCATCTACTCCTGAGTTCTCTAGAATTTTCGCAACTGGTATTAAGCTACCTTTTATTCCTTCCCAGTCACTCTTTAACATCTTTTGACGTATTGGACCAAAGTTTACATTATAAATAAGCATTTCTGCACAAGTTAGCCCTCCTAGTTTTTTATTTACACCATCGTTAATTCTTTCATAGTAATGAATGGAAGATTCATAACTCATTCCTCCAATAATTCCTATTTTTTTCATAATATCCTCCTTTTGTATTACTATAACGATAAAGTGTGAAATGTATATGAAATAAGCTGGTATTTAACAAAAAAGATAGTTGATAAAATATAAAACTTATGATAGAAATTATCGACTGTTTCCTATTATAAAGTAAAATAGTCTAGTTAAGACAATACGATTTTAAATAGTTTCAGGTGAAGTTATTTTTGTTCTTTTACTAACGTTCTTGGGTATGAATCATATACATCACGATTATCTTCATATAAGAATTGATAAAACTGTTGCTTTTCTTCTCCTAAAAATGCTGGAAATTGATAATCTGTTATTGATATTTCTATATTTTGTATTTCATTTTTTAACTCTTCTGTTGTTTTATAATACCTTTCTGCTAAATAGTTTAGAAAAATATCTTTATAATAGTAAAAATCGTTGTTAGAAGATTTTGATAGCATCTTGTTATTAAAACTATTTTCTATTAAAGTAGTTGAATTTTCTTCTATTGTCTTATCTAAAAAAGTGTCATCTGTTATAATATTTGCTGTTAACTTGGAGAATAAATTTATAAAAGCTACATTGTCTTCTAAAGACATTTCTTTATGATGTTCATTTAAGACGATTAGATTATTAAAATATATTTTTGCAAAGTGGTTGTATACTTTATTTTTTATTTCAGTTTGTGCTTCTTTTGTATATGATAATTCTGGATAGTTTGTATTTAAATGATCAATCCACTCTTGATTGGGTTTTATAAGTATATCTAACCCTTTTAAGGCTTTCAAATTATCTAAGAAGAATTGTTCTTCTTCTTTTCCATATACAGGAAAGTTTTGAATAAAACTTACTGGATCTTGATATATCATTTGTTGTAGGATTTCGTCTACTTGATAGTCTTCATTTAAAGCTAGCGTTCCTTGTAAAAAGTCTAGACCTTCATCATAGGTATAGTAACATTGTTGTTTTCCTTCTGTCATTTCGGCAGCATATAATGTTGCATATATTTCATTTAGAAAATCCGGATTATATCTTTCAGCAATTATACAGTCATCATATATATTGTCGATATCGACTGATGTTACAGATACACCATATAATGCCCCGTCCTTTGTCGCATCTACACATGCTCTTGTTATTACATGAATTCCTTCGTGTTTTATTGTATCTTCTTGTCCTTTTGTAGAGCGTGTATTATATATCGGAAAAAAAGTAATGCTATCCATATTTGTCGATGCAATGATAGTATCCTGTTGGATGGTTGATTTTAATATCGCATAGTATTCTAATTTACATGCTAGTTGTCTAGTATCGTAATCTTTAAAATCTGATTTTACTTCATCATATGCTTCTTTTAGAAGTGCTACATATTTTTTTACTTCTTGCTTTGATGGTGCGTATACATTATTCATACTTTTTGCTTGTACTATACTATTTTGGTATATATACTCTATAGCCTCTTCCCATCTAATACTATCTGTTTCATTGTCATATAGTTGTATATTCTCATGACTTGATGGATGAGTAAATACATCTTCATATCCAAATAATAAAGTTTGTGTGTTTATCTCTAATGCTTCTAAATAACTGCTTTTATTTGTTTTACCACTTATTTTATCAATTGTTTGTTTGGCTTGTAATGATAAACTTTGTTCTTGAATCGGCATTATTTTTTTTAACTGTTCTTCTTCGTATCGAGTGGTTGTTTCTAATCGGTCTTCTTGCTCTGTCATTACATCGTTTGCAATTTTAGGATTAGCAATTATTCCTGTCCCTAAAGTTAACGTTACTAATAGAGTTTTTATATATCTTTTTGATTTTTCCATTTTATTCCCTCATTAAGTGATTGTATATTATATAGCTTGTTTCTTTTTTTGTCAATCTGCGAGCTTATTTTGATATACTATAATATAGGTGATCATATGAATATGAAAGGGTTAATTATTTCCCATCGTGGTATTTTTAATAACCTCAATATACCTGAAAACTCACTTTCTTCTTTTCAAAAAGCTAAAAATTTAAATATTCCTATTGAACTAGATGTACAATTAACCAAAGATCAAGAAATTGTTGTTTTTCACGATATTAATTTGAAAAGAATGAGTGGCGTTGATAAGTATGTAGAAGATGTTACTTATCAAGAATTACAACAGTTAACATTATTATCTAGTAAAGACAGAATTCCAACATTAAAAGAAGTATTAAAGTTGATTCAAGGAAAAGTTCTAATTGATATTGAAGTTAAAAAAACGGAAAAAGTAGAACTATTATGTAATAAAGTGTTACATGAACTAGAAAATTATTCGGGAGATATTTTATTAAAATCTTTTCAACCAAATATTGTACGCTATTTAAAAAAACACTCTACTCGTCCAGTAGGATTACTAATTACTAGATTTCCTACTTCTAAATTTTATAGTTATTTTATGAGTAGTCCCTTTTTAATTAAATATTGTAATCCTGATTTTTTAGCTATTAACAAAGAAATTATTAAGAAAAAAAGAATACAAAAATATAGAAAGACATTACCTGTATTTGTCTGGACTATCACTAGTCAGAAAGAATTAGAAGAGTATTTTCCTTATGCTGATTCTTATTTATGTAATCAGCTTCCCTATTAATTATAATTTAGGTTAGTAATACTTTGTTTTTTTTACAATATTTTTGTTTATTTCATTATTCCATTTCTTGTTTGACAATATCGCTATTCTATTCTAAAATAGACCATACATTTAGGGGTGTTGTTATGAGACAAATAACTGTTTATATTAGACCAGTACCAATTTTTCATAGTGAATACATCAAAGATATTATGACGTTGGAACAATTAACAAGGAAAGAACAGAAGCTATATCAAACTGCTAGTTTTGCCTTACATAATTTAGTAAAAAGCAATGTTTCTTTGGAGTATATTGATTTTTTTATTGATGAACAAAGATTCTCTCCTGATTTAGTGTGTCAAACTTCTATTTCTGAATTATTAAATGATATTCACAATAAAAATTATCAGCTTACAGAAATAGTAAGTCTACCTTCTACAAAGAAAGAATTATCTTTTCAACAAGAAAAAATTAAACTTGCTAAAAACTTGAACGAAATGGCTGAAAAAGAAGCAAATCCAGAATTTTATTATTATCAATTACCAATAAAAGAGGAAGAATTATTTACAATGTTTTCTGGTTATAAAAAAATAAGAGAAGAATATCTTCCTTATTTATGTTTTTTTGATTTAAGTAAACTAACATTTTCACATATGGACTTTAGAGGTGTTAATTTTTCGGATACCAATATCAAGAATGTAGATTTTTCAACTGCTTATCAACATAGTATTGTAAATAGTAATTTTGAAAATGTAGAACTTCTTGGAACAGAATTAAAAAATATTGATGCTAGAGGCACTAATTTATGTGGAACTTTTCTTACAATTGATAGTGATACTACTTTGTTGGAGAATTCTAAGCTAGATTCTTCTATTTTGATGTTATCACAAAATTATCCGGTCAACCCTGAAAGACTTGGCTATTCCCTAGTAAAGAAAAAAACGAATATTAAACTCCGTTTTTAATAATCTCTTGTACTCGATTTATCATTTGAAATCCTACTTCTTCCCAGTGAAGATAATCATTTACTTTATCTAACGGAAGAAAAACTCTCTCATATATTTTACCATTATCTAAATCAGGCCTCTCTGGACCCAATCTTTTTATGGTTGCTAGTAATCTTACTTGAGCGTAAGATGTTTTTTTATCTCCAATTACTTCTTGGTATCCTAGGTAAGTAATATTTTCAATTTCGGCATTTACTTCTTCCAAGCACTCTCTAATTAACGTCTCCTCCAGGGATTCTTTCTTTTTCGGATGACCTCCAGGAATGCGATACTTACCATTTTCTTCTTTATATAATAAGACTTCGTTTTTGTCATTTAATAAAATTCTGATACTTGTAATATTTCCATTCCTGTTACTGGTTTTTCATCATGCCATTGATAAAGAATTTTACCTTTATAAAAAATATGTAATAAGTCGCTAATGTTATCTATTTTATAATCGTAATTATCTACTTTGCCAAATCCATAACTAGCATAAATAAATGGAATATTAGCATATTGTGAGGCCTCTCTATCTTTTATGGTATCACCTATATAGATAGGATTTGATAGATGATTTCTGTTTATTAATAATTTGATATTTTCTCCTTTAGATAGTCCGGTTCTACCATTATTTTCAAAGTCTAGGAAATATTTTTCTAGCTTACTGCTGGTTAAAAATGATTCAATATATCCTTCGATGCAATTACTTACAATATACAGTTTATAGTCTTCGGATAATTCTTTAATGACTTCTTCTACGTTTTTATATAATATGCCTCCATGAATTGTTAGTTGTTTTACATTTTCTTCGATTGCTTCTTTCGCATATTTTTCACGTAAGTCTTTATCTAGATAGCCATAAAACTTTTGGGCTGTTTCCGGAAATGTTAATCCCATGGAGTCTTTTACATCATCTATAGTTAAATCTTTGGTTATTTCTTGATGGCGTTTTTTTATTTCTTTTAAAACTTCTGTGCAACTATCTAATGTACTCCAAAGAGTACCATCTAAATCAAAAATGATGCTATCGTATTTTTTTATTTTTCATCAGCCTACTTTCTATTTTATTTTTTTACTTTTTGTACTGGATTTAATATTTTCTTATTTACATCTATAAAAGAAGGAGAACAAGTAATATAATCAATATTTAAAGTTCCATAGTATTCTACATTTTCTAAATAGTTTGCATGTTCTCCACATATACCTATTGTGATATCCGGATTTACTGCTTTAGCCCGAAAAATAATATCTTCTATTGTATTTTTCGTTTCGTCCGTTAAATAGATAAATTCTTTGTCATAAATATTTCTTCTTTTTCCAGTAATACTTTCTGTCAGATCATTTGTACCAATTGATATGAAATCAGCACTTTTAGCAATACCAGTAATCGTGGATAAAGCATCAATACTTTCTATCATGGCACCTATTTTTACCTCTTTCATATCAGCCTCTTCCGCATAAGAAATAATGTCACTTTTTACATAACTAAAATAATTAGCATCTGTTACCATAGGTACTAAAATATCAAAAGTAGTATTTTCTTCTTGGGCAACTTTGGCAATTGTAAAGATTTGATCTCGTAATATTCCATGATATTCTCCTAAAAAATTCTTTCTCCTCATTTGATCTTCACTATTACTACTGGTACTTAGAATTCTGTTTATCTCTTCTTCTTTAAAATCAAATAAGCGTACAATTTTTTTACTCATCGATTTATAAGTACAAATCTCTTTTAATTGCTCATATTGTAGATGATTAAACTCAGATTTTGAATCTATTGGCTGAAAAGTATAGGTGTTAGCAGCATAATACATAAATCTTTTTAGTGACTCTTTTTCTTTCGTATAAATATTTTCTGTTCTAATTAGTCCAATACCATCAGCATTCTGTTCTGATGCGCACATTGTCATCAAAAAATTATCAGCATTTGCATATACCTTAATTTTTCCCTGCTTTCTTTCCATCACATTCTCTGTTTGAAACTCAGGATTTACTACACCATCTATATTTGTTACATAATTATTACCATATGGATCGGTTGCTAGAGAAAGATTCATTCTTTCTAAGGGTGCAATAGAACGGTCTAAATTAATTACCTTATGATGACCGAATACTGTACCAACAGCATTTACCTTAGACAAATCTATTACTTCATCAATCTTCACATTGGTTAAATCTGTATAACGAACACTTTCCTCATTTTCATTTACGTTAATTAATTTTATTCCACTAGGATTATCATTAAAATAAGCGGAGTTGCAAGTTACTTTGGAACAATCAAAGATTGGTTCTTCTTCAAAGGGAAAAGGAAACTCATCAAGCCACATTCCAGAAAAATCTCCCTTGATTGCGACATTTTTATCAAAATAAAATATTCTTCTTCCGTAAGAAACTCTAACGATATTCTTTTTTTCTTCTAAAGCAACATTTCTATAAGCTTCTCGAGCAGTCATCTTCTTCTCTAATACTGCTTCTATATCCGCTTTTCTAAATCCCAACATCACCATGGCATCTATAAAACAATCGATTTTTTCTTGCTTAGACATTTTATATAAAGATTCTATATCATCTGTAAAATGATTTTTATCTTCTGTTAATACTAATTTATTAATTTCCATTCTATAATTTCCGGTTGTCGTAGATAAATAATATGCTTTTTCTGGATTGTCTTCTGCTCCTTCAAATACACAAATAATGGTTGCTAAATCAACTGTAGAATGATCTGCAAAATTACAATAGACCATGATACCTCCTTTTTCGGTCTCTACACCATAATCTATTCCACAACCGTCATAAAATTGATAAGTTGGAAAGTCTATCTCTTTATATTCTCCTTCTCGTAAAAGGTAAGCAAACTCTACCAATTTTCCTAATTCTTTATTTTTTAAATCAATTCTCTTTATCTCTTTCATAGAACTCTCCTGTTACTAAATGCTTATTTTATTGGATTTTATATTTATTTTGTTTTCTAGCCTAATCATACTTGTTTCTAGTATAACAAATATACTATTTAAATGCTAATCTATTTATATATTATTCTTTTTATAAAGTTAATTTTGCAAATAAAAAGATAGATAGAAAAGTCAAAACATAATTCTATCTATCATTTATATAGTATCATTATAGTAATTATTTTTATACTATATATTTTCTAACTACCTTTTATATGTTAATCCTTTGCATTTACTCTTGTATACCATTGACGGGCGACATTGTAAATTTTTTTTCAACGCTTTGTTTTTTAATTAAATTTTATTTTAAGTTCTATACTCTTCATCACTAACTGGTTCGCACCATTCGTTTTTTGTCTATTCTCCTGGTACTTCTACTACAACATGTGAGAGCCATGAATCTTTCTTTGCTCCATGCCAGTGTTTTATGTTAGCTGGTATTTTTGAAAGCCTGTTTTAACTAAGAAAATTCATAACCAAATCAATTATAACTTCTTTTTCTTTTGGATTTGACTCCGCAATAAGTAATGTTAAGGCTGTTAAAGTGTTATTATCAA
>CALVJR010000004.1 GCA_944332295.1 uncultured Bacilli bacterium
TATATTATCTGAGTTTTTGTGATGATACAATCATGTTTTTCTCCTATTCAACTAAACGAAGTAAATTCCTAATATATGAAAAAAACTACTTTGTAGTAGTTTTAATACATTGATGCTTCTATTATAGGATTTCTTTTCGCTAGCATTATTTGTTACGTTTACTACTAATTTAGTTTCACTAAATCCGTACTCATCTGTTGTTACTTCAAAAGTTCCCATGTTTACGTCAACATTTTTTAGAACTTCTTCCGTATTTTCACCACTTACATTATCCAAATCTTCAGATATTTTATCTAAGGATTCAGACCAGCTACTTTGCAATGATAAAGTGATTACTATAGATAGCACTCCTAAAATTGCCTTTCCCTTTTGTATAGTTTTTTATTATTTATTTAGTGAATTATTTAATTCTGAAATTATTATAATATATACAAAATCAGCTACATCATGTTCTATATTTTTAATATAAAGGGTATCATATGTTCTCTCTATTATAATATTAGTCAAATCGTTTTCTTCTATCCCATTATGTGCAACTTTATTTCTATTTTCATCCCACCATTTTATTACTTCACTATCTATATTTTTTGAAAAATAGCCATTATAATATTTATTTAATAGATTATTAATGTTATTACTTCTTTGACCTGAAGGATATTCACCTATTTTTTCTTTGTACCATACAATATTATCTATAGCTTGATATGAAAAAAATAATGAACGAGGACCTATTGTTCGTTTTGCTTCCAGATAACTATAACAAGACCTATATAAGCAATTCTGCTTAGCGGGGCTTAGTTTTAAGAAATTATCAATAATTTCATCTATATAAGGTGGTATTTTTTCTCGACTTGTTTTGTCATATTTCTCATGAAATATTGATAAATCATCAGAATTGCCATAGAACGTTTGGTTTGTGTCATCTTCAATTTTTATTTTTCCTATAGTTTGAATTATTGTATTTATAATGGCCTGATAAAAATCAGATAAGTTTATATAATATGTTTTATTGTTAAATTTGGCATTGATTATATATTCTGGAAATTTATATTTTATTTTTACTTTTTTTCCATTATTTTTAAATAATGGGGCACAATTTCCGGCGTCGATTTCAAAAAATTTTGTCTTATAATAACCTACCAATTCATCACCTTTTATTCCTATAAATTTTATTAACCCTGAATTTCTCATCTTTTTATTTTTAATACTTCCAATAATATTTTCTATATCATCAGTGATTGTCTCACATAATAAGTTAAATTCTTTTTTTGGAATTCTATAGCTTTCCAATATGTCTTTTATTGAAAAAATTTTTAACCTTACTTTATTAAAATTCTTAATATCGATTTCAATAAAAACTGATATATTCATCTTTATTTTCTTTTTTATGTTGTCATCTGTAAAGTAGCGCATAAACACATGTGAATCACATATGTCTAAAGGAATGATATAACAAAAGTATTTATATTTTTTATTTTTACTTTTATAGATTGTAGATGTACAGCTAGATTTACCTGTTTGAATATATTTTTCAAACATATATAATATACATCTTAACTCTATTAAATCGTATTGAAAAGAAAATTCCTTTAAATAAAATTCTTCATTAAATTTATTTAGTATATAATTAATTGAAGAATCGGATGTATATTCCATTTTTAATCACTCATTTCTATTTTTTATTTCATTATCTTAAGTTAACTCTTTTAATATTTCTTTCAAATAACTATTATTTAGCCAAAAACACTGTTTGGTATATTCATCCAATTCTGTTACTTTGTCTTTTACTGGTAATGGTAGTGTATCATTTGCATTTCTACCATGAGGTCTTACATGGCATACTTCATTATCACTCATACCCGGAAAATTAGTTATTCTTCTTTCTCTTTCATCTATGTGATTTACAATATTTCCAGTTTTAATTACTTCTCTTGTTTTGTCATACATATCTTTTACTTTTGAATCTATGGTTGATTCAGGCATGTTCCATAATTTTATTCCTTTAAATACATACTCTTCATTTTCTTTCTTAAATATAAAAAACATATATTTAGTGGTTTCTAATTCTTCTCTTAAATCTGAATCTTCGAAATCAGTTTTTAAAACATTTTCAAAGCTAAAGTATGGGAAAGACATTGATTCAATAATATTTCCATTTTCTTCCACTCTGATTGTTTTAGGAATAATATTAGCTTTTTGAAACTCTTCGGTTTCTTTTAATTTTGATTTAACATTAAACATTCTGCTTATTATCATACT
The DNA here is from genome assembly GCA_944332295.1 of uncultured Bacilli bacterium. Taxonomy (GTDB): domain Bacteria; phylum Bacillota_I; class Bacilli_A; order RF39; family UBA660; genus Faecimonas. The sequence continues at coordinate 2,260 of CALVJR010000004.1, forward strand.
AAAGATATTTTTGGCTTTTGAGTCGATATTTAATTCTTCCATCAATTCTTTTTGTGTCTTTCCTTTATATTTATTAATAACTTTATTTATAAAACCATCAAATGTCTCCTCTTCATTTTTAAGAACTTTTTCTACATCTGTATAATCTCCGATGTATTTTCTTACTAGCTGAGTCATGTATGAAGTCTTAAAACAAAAAGCTCTTTGTTTTGCTTTTATAGATGAGAAAGGTTGCTCACGTAATGTTTTAGCATTCGCTCCTTTGGTACAGGCACCTAAATACATAGTGTCAGCTTCAGATATCTCATGTGCTTGTCCCTTCTTGATTTTATTAATGATTTTATTCCAGTCTTCTTCTATCTGTTTTAAATCTTCACTTTGTACTAACTCTAATAATTTTTCATGAGTTATTTTGTAATCCTTTTTATCTTTTCCTGCTTCCCATAAATACCATAGAAGTTGTATTTTATTGTTTTTATACCAAAAGTGGCTGTTTTTAAAATTATTTTTATATTCTGCTTCAAAATCAATAATATTTAGAACTAATCTTTCCTTTGCTGAAAGTTGATTTCCTTTTATCTTTTTATATGGAGTAACTTTTAGTTCAATTCCAGCAGGCATAAAATCAGGTTCTGAGTCACTATTATTATCCATTCCAAATAGATATTTTTCAATTAGTTGGCCTAGTCCTCCTTTATTTGCTTCTTTATCCTCTATTGTAACTACTTCTTCATTTAGAATATCATTAAGTGATTTCCCTATTGCTGATTTTGCAATTACTTCTATTTCTTCTCTACTATATAATCTGCCTTTTTTCATAAAAAACTCCTTTCGATCTTGTTTTTTTATTCATTTTATTTTAAAATAGTAATGGTCTAAGGTTGATCTTTTTTGTTAAATATTTTATAATAATATTGTTAGAAAAGGTTGATCTTTCCATTTGCTTTTATTATAATATAATTGGAACGATATAACAACGGGAGGTTTTATATATGAAAAAAACAGCAATAGAATTATTTGCCGGAGTTGGCGGATTTAGATGTGGATTAAATCATGTTGAACTTAAGGATGATAAAGTTGTGGAAAAAGGAAATTGGAAGTTTTTATGGGCTAACCAATGGGAACCTGCTACTAAAAGTCAGGAAGCTTATGAATGCTACGCTAAAAGATTTGGTAAAGATTCTGTATCTAATGTTGATATCTTTGAAGTTGATAAGCATGATATTCCAGACCATACTTTATTGGTTGGTGGATTTCCTTGCCAAGACTATTCCGTAGCTCAAACATTATCTAATAGTAAAGGTATTGAAGGAAAAAAAGGTGTTCTATGGTGGGCCATTGAACAGACTCTAGCAATCAAACAACCTCCTTTTGTATTATTAGAAAATGTTGATAGACTTTTATTATCTCCCGCTAAACAACGTGGTAGAGATTTTGGAATTATGCTAAGAAGTTTTTATGAAAATGGGTATGATGTACAATGGCGAGTTATTAATGCCGGTGAATATGGACTTCCACAAAAGCGTAGACGAACTTATATATTTGCATATCATAAATCTACAAATTATTATAAAGAAATGCAAAAAGTTAAAGATAGAGATGCTATTTTTGAAAAAGGTTTATTTGTACAACAATTCCCACTAAAATCTGAGTACCAAGCTATTAGCGAGACAAGTATTTCTGAGTATAAGGATTTAAAAGATGTTAGTGATAATTTTAAATGCCAGTTTTATAATGCTGGTGTTATGACTAACGGTGGTATTTATACTGTAAAAGTTAAATCTGATTATAACCTTATTTATCCTTTAAGAAATATTCGTGAAGAAAATCCAGTTGACGAAAAATACTTCTTAAACGATAAACAAATAGAGAAGTTTGCTTTCCTAAAGGGAAGTAAAAAGATTCCTAGAGTCAAACCCAATGGAGAACCATATTATTATTGTGAGGGTTCTATGCCTTTTCCAGATAATTTGGATGCTCCTGCTAGAACTATGCTTACTAGTGAAAGTGGTGTTAGTAGAACAACTCACGTAATCGAGGATTTTAAAACAAAAAATCTTCGTTTATTAACTCCAAGAGAATGTGAACGAATTAATGGCTTTCCAGATGATTGGACAAATACAGGTATGAGTGATAAGAAAAGATATTTTATGATGGGAAATGCCCTTGTAGTTGGCGTTATTGAGAGAATTGGAATAGAAATAGAGAATATTGTTGACAACGAAAATTAATCTATAATGTATATTTTTGCAATCTATTAATAAAAGAGGTGTCCTTATGAAATGGATTAAGAATTTAGATATAGATAACACTCAAAAGCATATTATTAAATTGAGCTTTGTATCTTTATTAGTGATAATTGCGGGTATTTTTATTATTAATTTTTTATTTCAACAGCACTGGGGCATTAAATTACTTGAAGCCGAATGGAGTGCTGGAGATGCTTTATCCTTTTTTGGGACTATTTTGACCATTGTAGGAACAGTAATCTCTACTTGTATTGGTGTTAAAATGACAATCAAGGAAGAACGAAAAAAAGATTTAGAAAATGAAAAAAATTATAATAAACGAAATAATTCTTCTTACCTTTTGCTATCTGATTCTATTTTAAAATTAGCTATAGATAAAAAAACTAGTATTTCTAATCTTGGAGAGGATAGAATTATTTTGACTAGTAAAAATTATGATTCTAATTCATCCTATTTTTTTGAATTAGAAACTTATTTTGATATTTTAAACAATGTTTATCCCATCAAAGCTCTAGTGGAAGAGTTAAGCTTAGACTATCATTGTGATAACACTCTTAATAAAAACATATTCGTTAAACATATTAAATTCACTAATTCATCTTGTGAACATAAATCTTTAACTATTGTTGATAATAAAAAAGTAGCTTTATCTCTTTCATGCCTTTTAAGTTACTCAGAATTACAACAATTGCAGAATCATCTTGCCAATGATAAAAAAATTCAGATTATATTTACTGTTAGTTTTTTGAATTCTTTTGATGTAACCACAAAATGTCAATATAGAGCGGTTCTAACTTTAGATAATTCTTCTAAACAAGGAGTCTCAGAAATCAAAGGTTCTAACGCTTTAATATTCCAATATAAGGTAGAACATAGATTTTGTGATTTAATTAATATTGATACTTTATCATAATCAAAGAATCGCTTTCCCCACACCCCTGCGATTCTTTTGTTTTGATTTTTCTTTCTATTTATATACTTTTAGAAAAAGTAGAATCTAAAAAGTCTTATTTATCTTAAGCGAATCCCGAAATTTTTTGATGACTTTTTCGTACTCCAAATTCATCAAAAAAGTTTTAATTTTACTGGTGTAAAGATAATTTTCTTCGTATAATAAAGATGAGTAATTTATATAACAGATCGTGAACTACCATGGAAAGCTTATTAGAAACGGGACTGTGGTAATTAGGACTTCGTCTCCAAAACCACTGTTGGGAGTTCGATTCCGATTAATTAATACTACAACTTTTTATTTCTGCATAATCGAAAGTATGAGTTTAAAATATAAGTACTAAATCATTATAAAAGCAATTTGGAGGTTTCTTATGGAAAAATTATATGACAAGCTTGTACGGGATAATATTCCTAATATTATTAAGAATAATGGAGGAGAACCTATATATCGTGAATTGGAACAAGACGAGTATTGGGACTATCTACTAAAAAAAGATGAAGAAGAGTTATTAGAAGTAAAGGAAGCTAAATCTCTTTCTGATCGTAAAATGGAATTAGCAGATAAATTAGAAATTATTAGAGCAATGGCAGAATTTTCTGGATTTTCTTTGCAAGATATTATTGAAGAGTCTGATAGAAAAAAAGAAAAAAATGGAGGTTTTCAAAAAAGATTATTATTAGAAAAAGTAATTGAGTAATCATAGTTTTTTCTATATTAACTCAAACGGGTACATCATTTACTATGAATGCTGTGATATTCTTTTTTATAAAATTTTCTATAATGCTTAGTGTTTTTTTACTGTTCTTTGATTTATCTATAGCTAAAAGAGGTGTAAAATGATTAAAATTATTGATAATGTGACCATTAATATAAGTTTTGTAGAAGAAAAAGTTATACTGCCTAAAGAGATAGAGAGTAACATTGATACCTTTTGGCAACAACAGAAATTAGAAAACCCTAAATTATGGAATGGAGCGTTGTTATGTGTCGATGATTTTTATATGTATAATGATTTAATCACACTTACTTGTAAGCGAACAAGTTATTCACATCATTTATATGATGAAAGGGTAGGATTACCTGATAAATATACTTGTCGCAATTTAGTAGTTGGATGTTTATTAGAAACAAGTGACAATTTCTACGTTGTTGGTGAAATGTCAGAGTTTTCTTCTTTTCCCTGTGGATTGCAAATAATAGGAGGCAATGTTGATGATAATGATATCAATAATGGGAAAATAAACATATTTAATGCAATTCAAAGAGAATGTCGAGAAGAAGTAAATATTGATTTATTTGATACTAGCCAAGTAGACTCCTTTAAATTTCGTTATATTATTTTGACAGAACAGTCACATGCCTATTTTTTTGTTGCGAAAGCAAAATTAGCAATGAATATGGAGCAATTTAAGGAACATTTCCAGTCTTATTTAGATTATTTAAGGAAAAATAATTTAGAAATGGAATTTAGAAAAATTCATTTTATTCCTAAAAAAGAAGCAATTACTATATTATGTCAAATGGAAAATCCTAAGCGAACATATTTAACGGAGTTACTAGAAACTGATAATAAATAATTGACCTTTTTGTATCAGGACTAGTAATTAGACACTCCTTAACACTATTTTTTCATCTTTTTTGGTTCTATTTTTTATTTTAGCCTTACAATAAATGTGGAGGTATGATATGGAAGCAAAAGATATAAGAAAAGTAGCTTGTGTAGGAGCAGGTGTTATTGGTTATAGCTGGGCTTTGTATTATTCTTTAAAGGAGTTATCTGTTACCGTTTATGATTTAACAGATGAGAAGCTTCAACTTGCTAAGAAAAGAATTCATGAAAGTTTAGCTAACTTAAAACAAAATGATGTAGTTAACGAAAATGAAATCGATGAAATTGAAAGTCGAATTAGTTATACTACTTCTATGGAAGAGGCTGTAAAAGATGTTCAGTTTATTACTGAGTCTGGTCCTGAGAATTATGAAGTAAAACAAAAAATGGCAGAAGAGATGGAAAAATATACATCTAGTGATACTATTATTGCCTCTTCTACTTCAGGATTACTAGTTACAGAAATTGCTAAGAACGCAAAACATCCAGAAAGGTTTATTGGTGCACATCCTTATAATCCACCACATTTAATTCCATTAGTAGAACTTACAAGAGGAGAAAAGACAGATGACCATGTTTTAGAAGTTGTGAGGGAATTTTATCAAATGATTGATAAGGAGCCTGTGGTATTACAAAAAGAAGCACTAGGATTTATCTGTAATCGTATTCAAATGGCTGTATATAGAGAAGTATGTAATCTAGTAATGAAAGGTGTTTGTACTATAGAAGATGCAGATAAGGCCGTTACTTACGGGCCTGGTTTACGCTGGGCTATCATGGGGCCTAGTTTAGTTTTTGAACTAGGTGGTGGTGAAGGCCATATTGACGGGCTTATGAAACATTTAAATCCATCTATTAGTTTATGGCTTCATGACATGGCAGATTTCAAAGATTTTCCGGAAGAATTTCCAGAAATTGCCAGAAAGGGAGTCGAAGAAGCTTTAAAAAATAGACCTAAAGAAATTGGAAATGCCGATCAAAGCCTTGCGGAGTATCGTGACAAAATGCTTATCTCATTATTAAAATTACATAATAAACTATAAAATTAAAACTACTAAAGATTGCATTTGCTACCTTTCTTTAGTAGTTTTTTTTATTCATTATTAAATTTTAGTAATTCTCTTATGTCGTCCACAGATAAATTTTGGAAGCTTTGATATTCATCACCATCATTTTCAATTAATTTATCACTCAGTATTTTTTTCTTTTCTTGTAAATCTAATATTTTTTCTTCTATTGTTCCTTTTGTAATTAATTTAATTACTTCTACAGTGTTTTTTTGTCCAATTCTATGTGCTCTATCAGTAGCTTGATTTTCTGCTTGTGGATTCCACCATAAGTCTAGATGAATTACGATATCTGCACTTGTAAGATTTAATCCTGTTCCGCCACTTTTTAACATAATTAAGAACACATTGGTATCATCCATGTTAAACTTATCTACTAATTCTTGGCGCTTTTTGCTACTAACAGAACCATCTATTACATAGCTTGTTATGCCTTCTATATCTAGCTCATTTTTAACAATATTTAATGCTGTCTTAAAACTTGTAAACAATAATATTTTATGTCCATTACTTATTGCTTCACTAACTACATCTATTAAGTGATTTATTTTTGATGAAGTTTTTGTAAAATTATCAAATATAATTTTGGGATCAATGCATACTTGTCTAAGTCTGGTTAAAAGTGTTAAAATCTGCATTTTATTTTTGGTAAATCCTGCTTTTATTAGTTCTTCCATTTCTTTTTTTGTCTGTTCAACTAATGCAGCATATATTTTCTTTTCTTCCTCACTCAAATCTATATAAATATTATTTTCAATTTTATCTGGTAAATCTTTTAATACTTCATTTTTCTTTCGTCTTAAAATAAATGGAGCCACCTGATTTCTTAATTTACTAAGAACTAAATTTGTAATATCATCAAACTCTTCTCCGATTTTATACTTTTCCTTAAATTTTGATTTATTAGAAAGAAATCCTGGCATAATATAGTCGAATATGCTCCATAATTCTAAAATAGAGTTTTCAATTGGTGTTCCTGTTAGGGCAAGTTTTACTTCGCTATTAATACTTTTTACTGCTTTTGTTAACATGGCTGTTGGATTTTTTATATTTTGTGCTTCATCTATAATCATAACTTTAAAATTCATTTCTTTATAGATATCTAAATCTTCTCTTAATAGCCCGTAACTTGTGATATATACATTGCCCTCATACCCAGATAATTGTTTATGACGTTCTTTCTTTAATCCCGTAAATATTCTTCTTTTAATATTATCACTAAATTTTTTAAATTCGTTATCCCAATTATACACTAGTGCTGTTGGTGTTACTATTAATATTTTAGCTTTCTCGTCTTTTACTTCTTCTAATACCTTTTTAACAAATATAATTGTTTGTAGACTTTTACCAAGGCCCATTTCATCAGCTAGTATTCCTCCAAGATTACATTTATAAAGATTATATAGCCATTTTACTCCTTCTTTTTGATAAGGTCTTAATAATTTTTCTTCTTCTTTAGAGAAAACTACTGGAGCATTTTTATACTCCTTAAAATTCTTAATAAATGAATCAAATAAAGTATTAGTTCTAATGAATCTATTTTTATTTCTTAAACTGTCTAGATAAAGTGCTCTGAATTTAGGAATTTCACCACTATTTTCTTCTAGCTCTAAATCTTCTTTTAACTCTTCTAATTCTTTTACCGATGGATCAAGTAAGTCTAAGATATCTCCACTTTTTAATCTGTAATATTTTTTCTTACTCTTTAGGCTTAGAAAAATATCTTCTAACTCATCAGTATTAACATTATCTAATTTAAATTCATAATTTATGATATTATCTTTTCCTATACTAAAACTAGTAGTACCTTGAATTTTTCGAATTAGATTCGTATTTTTTAATTTTTCACTAGTCAACACTTCATATTCTTTGGCAAGTTCTTCTAATCCATTTTCCATGAAATCAACTATTTCATCTATATCATAAAGCATTAGATTCTCATCAAAACCATATTTTTGGATTTCTAGAAAAACACTTCTTTCTAACTGTCTATCTCTTACTAGTTGTTTATCATCTTTATCAAAATAATTAATTTCTATATCTTCATAATTAAAAATAATTTTACACTCTATATATTCTTCCAATATATCAAAATATAGTTTTACATTAGGCGTTTTTACAATCACTAAGTCATCTACAGTATCATCTAATATTACTTTATCTTTAATGCTGGGAATTAGATAATCTTTAAATTCTGAGAAGCTATCAGAAGAAAATGTCAAACTATTTAAATTTTCGTCTAAAATCTTACTAGCAATAATTTTTTCCACTTCATTTAATTGATAAATTCCTTTATTATCTATTAAATAACTATAATCATCAGACAGTGACTGTAATGTTGTTAAATCATAGTCTATATTTAATATGTGGATATCATCCTCTTTTGTTATCTTATAATTAAATGGTAGGCCCTTGATGACGGATAGTTCCTTATTTATATAAGGTGATTCTACATATATACTATCAACAATTGAAAATAAGCTATCTAATTTATTTTTGTTTAATGTTATAGAAGAGTCATATCGATAGGATTTATAATAGCACATTTCTATAAAGTTCAATAGTTTTTTAGAAGTTTCATTGAAATAATAATCTTGATTATTGTAGATAAAATCTTTTCCAAATTTTACTGAACGATTATTATGGTAACTTTCAATAAAGCTATTTACTTTATTTCCTAATACATAAAGTTTTTTATCTCCTACCTTGAATCTTAAATCATATTCTTCTGTTTCTTCATAATCATAATAGTTCATATATTTTTCTAGTTTTAAATAAGGAACTATTTTAGCTTCTTTTTTTATGATGTTTTTCTTTAAAGATGCTTGTTTTATTTCATTTAAAAATTCTATTACTTTTCTTTGGCTTTGCTCTTTTTTATCGATTAGAAAAAGATCATTTTGAAATTTAATTAAAACTGCTGCAACGTGTTTACAAGAATCTGTTAATAAGAATTGAGGACATGTGCAACTTGTATTTATTATTTCATCTTCTTCATCTATATCAATTCTTACTACATATGACCTTGTAGTATGCTCAGAAGATACTATAAATCTATGATTTTTTCCGTTTAATAATCCGGCAGTTCCTACATACTTTACTTTTCTATTATCATAATCCATTCCTTTTCTTAGATCACTTATTTTAACGTATTTTTCTAGCTCATCAATCATACCATCACTTCCGTGCTTTATAGTATATCATAAAAATCATATAAAGTATATTTTTACTTATTTTTTAAACTATTTTGAGAGATGGTTTATTTGATTTTCTTTTACATAAAAGGGATTTTTTCTTGAGAATACTAAAGTACGATTATCTCCAGTTTCTCTTAATTCTTGTTCTAGACTAGAGTTTTCTATAAATCCACAGTTACTGGCTAAGTTGATTGATGAGATGTTTTCTTTATCAATTGATAAATGCACGTATTCACAGTCAGGACTAGCTGTAAAGATATTATTTGTTAGGGTATTTACTACATAACTTGCCATACCTTTTTTTCGATATTTAGGAACTAGTGCTATATATATTTCTTTATCATTTTTTTCCTCATCTGGCGTTATTGTCTTATAAAATCCTGCAAAATCATCCTTATAAAATATTAATGAAGAATCCCATTTTGAAAAACTAACATATTCTGTAATTGATTTATCTTTTAAATATGTATCAAAATACTTTTCGTATGAAGGACGAAAAGATTCAAACTTTACTTTATCCCATTCCATATTAAACTCCACCTTTTATTTAACTATATCACTGTTTTTACATAAATTGATGATATTTTTATTCACTTTACAGTCACTTATTCATTTTATCTTTAATAATCATTAAAATCTTTCCTATTTTATTGACTACAGCGTATTCTTATAGTAATATTCAAGTTGGAGTGATTTTCGTGACTAAGACACAAAGTAAGATTCAGCTTTTTTTAAGTACTGATACTGAATATTATGAAATTGTAAAACCAATATTAGAACATCCAGAAATTCTTAAAAGAAAAACGTTTGTACACCATGAAAGTTGTAGTGTTTATGAACATTGTTTAATTGTTTCTATCATCTCTTATCTCTGGGCAAAGAGATTAAACTGGGATTATCGAAGTGCTGCGATAGGTGGATTATTACATGACTTTTATGATGAACCATGGCAAACTGCTGACCATAAGGCTATCTCTGGAAAAAAGAAATTGAGAGAAAAGCACGGTTTTGTTCATGCTAGACAAGCAGCAAAAAATGCAGCTTATTACTTTCCTGAGCTTGTTACAGAAAAAGTGGATAACATTATTAGAAGACATATGTTTCCTTTAAATATTGTTCCTCCTAAATATAGAGAGGCTTGGCTTGTTACTATGGCAGATAAATATACTTCTTTAGATGTTTTTAAATCTCCTAAAGAATGGCCCAAATATTTAGGATTATCAAGGAATAGGCAAAGTTAATACCAAAAAATAAGTTCTTGTGTTAGAACTTATTTTTATATTTATAGTACTTTACATACCTTTTCTTGAATTTGATCTAATCCTGTTTTTTCTGTTTCTACGATTGATACTACTTCTGTATTTTCAAAAATATTGCTCATATCTTCAGATAAATCTTCTTGATTACTAGAAAAAGTAAATTCATAATATTTTCCTTCTTCTATATTGTTATTTATTTCTCTTGGTATCGTTACTGTTTCTGCTCCTGCTTTTTGAAATTCAGTTAATGTTACATGTAAATATCCCTCATCATTACTTTCTATTATTTTTTCAACTCGATATGTTTTAGTAAACTGACAACTATCTTCTATTATTATAGAACTTATAAAATCATATATTTCGTCTTCTGTAAAATTATTAAAGCTTATGATATATTTTTTGTCATTTATTAGTAAGGTTACTTCTTGTACCGTATCATTTACATTTAAAATATACCCTGGATAGTCGCCAGTTATTTCTGTTATGCTTTTTATTTTAGGTATGGTAATCGTTGTTAGGTAGTGTAATTCATATCTTCCTTTTATATCATTAATATTATCAAATAAAGATACTTTTTTCGCATAATCTCTTCCCAAAAAATCTAATAATTCTAGGTCATTTGTTATGTTGTTTTTTTCTAGATATGCTTTTCTTTTTTCGGCACTTTCTATATCTTTAGGAAGTTCTTCATCAGAGTCCATAGAGCCATAAATTGTTATTTGATCATTTGTAAACATTGATACAAAAGTCTCCATAGTACTAATACTAATCCATTTCTTTTCCGCTTCATTTTTATATTGCATGATAGGATAGGTACTATCTATTTCTTCTTTTGTATATCCTTCAACAATATTTTTAAATTTAATATTTTGAAAATTTGTATATTCTTCTTCTGATAATTGTTGATTATTTATTGTTACAGTTTCTTTATTGTTAAAACTTTCTATTATTTCTTGGTAAGTATTTCCAAGATTTGCGACATTATATTTATTTAAAATATATGTTTTATAGCCAATATAACCTGCTACTATTAAAATTATTACTATACCTACTATTATCACTACTTTTTTTATCATATTATTCTCACCCTACTCAAACTCTATCTTTTCTATATTGTAACATGGATATTATTTAAAGCAATACATTTTGATAACTATATTTATCTCGTTATTGAATAGATTGGATTATGATTTTGATTTTACCAAATTCATTTCTTTATATATCTATTTTTAACTTAATATATATTGATACTGTAATTTCTTTTATTTCCATTTAAATTACTGTTAATGTATATATAAAGCAATTTTTATAAGAAAAATCCACAGATATTGTGGATTTTCAGTATATTAAATTATGCATTTGATTCATGTGATATTTCTTCTATTGTTTTATTATTGGAATTTAATAGTGCCATACTTGTCCAGTTTGAGGTTAATCCGAAATCAATATAGATTAATTGTCCTGACATGTAAGAACAGATATTACTTCCTACTACTACCATAGGATATCCCATGTCTTCTGGTTCAGCAGCATAACCATTCCAACTCTTTAAGAAGATATTTTCAATCATTTTAGCGCCTTCTTCTGCATTACCAGTAGGGCTTGTTGATTTGTTGAAGTCATCTGTTAGTCCTGTTGTTGTATCTCCTGGATTGATAGCATTAATTCTGATTCTTCTATTAATAAACTCTGGACTCATACATTTATATGTTACATAAGATAGTAAGCATTGTTTCGCAAATACATAGGCACTTTCAATTTCTTTTGGATGTTCCTCATACCACTTCATTGCTTCCTCCCAGGAATTTAGATTAATTAATTCTACTGCTTTAGGATAGACTTGTTGCCATCCAAAACCTCCAACAGAAGCAATGAAGGTAACAGAGCCATGATCAGAGATTCTATTAAGTAACTGTTCCGTCATATATTTTTGACTATAGAAATTTACTTTTTGAACTAGTAATTCTTTTCCTTTAAATCCGGCAATTCCATGACATAAGAATAAAGCATCAATTGTCTCTGGTAAATCTGCTATTACGCTATCAATATCTTCTTTTTTACTTAAGTCTGCTTGATAAGCTTTTTTCACTGGTAAATCAATAGGATTAATATCAATTGCATATACTTCTGCTCCTAGGTCTAGTAATAATTCTGTTGCTGACTTACTCATTCCAGAAGCAGCTCCGGTAATTACTACTTTCTTTCTTTCATATCCAAATAATTTTTTTAAATCCAATTTCATCATCCCTTCTATTTTACAAATTTATTTTAACACTAATTTTCTATTTTCATTCATTTCTAGATAATTTTATTTGTTATTTACGTTAATTGCTAAATAAAAATCCACAGATTTTGTGGATTTTATAGATTTATTCCATAATAAGCATCAACTAAGATTTTCTTTAATTCTGTAACTAATGGAAGTCTTGGATTAGATGTTGTACATTGGTCTTCAAATGCTCTATTTGCTAATTCATCTATTTTACTCATATATGTTTCTTCATCGATTCCATATTCTTGGAATGATTTTGGTATGCCAAGTTTTTCATTCATTCTATTTACCATGTCTATTAATTTATCTACACCATCTTCTATGTCTTCTATCTCTAGACCAATCTTTTTGGCAAACATTGCATATTTTTCATCAGCAATATAATATTCATATTTTGGAAATGATACAAATTTAGTAGGCGTAGATGCATTATATCTAATCACATAAGGGAGTAATATGGCATTACATCTTCCATGAGCAATGTGAAATTCTCCTCCTAATTTATGGGCTAAAGAATGATTGATTCCTAAGAAAGCATTCGTGAAGGCCATACCGGCGATACAACTTGCATTATGAACTTTTTCTCTTGCCTCTTTGTCATTCCCATTTTCATAGGCTCTGATTAAATACTTATGTACTAATTCTCCAGCTTTTTCTGCTAGTCCATCTGTATAATCACTTGCCATATTGGAAACATATGCTTCTATGGCATGAGTTAGTACGTCCATTCCTGTATCAGCCGTTAATACTTTTGGTAGAGTTAATACTAAATCAGGGTCGATGATTGCAACATCTGGTGTTAATTCATAATCCGCAAAAGGATATTTTACATTATTATCTTTATCTGTAATTACAGCAAAAGAAGTTACTTCACTACCAGTTCCTGATGTTGTTGGAATAGCAACAAATTTTGCTTTTAGACCAAGTTTAGGATATTTATAAGTTCTTTTTCTAATATCTAAGAACTTTAATTTTAGGCCTTCTTTATCTACGTCTGGATGTTCATAGAATAGCCACATTCCTTTGGCAGCATCAATTGCACTTCCTCCACCTAAAGCAATGATAACATCTGGTGTAAATTGTCCCATGGCATTTACTCCACGATCAATGGTATCAAAAGATGGATCTGGTTCTACATCACTAAATACTTCAAAATGAATATGATTGTCATGTTTTTCTAATTGATAAATTATTTTATCTACGTAGCCTAATTTTACCATAGACTCATCTGTTACAATAAAGGCTTTGGTAATTTCTGGCATTTTTGATAAATATTGGATAGAGCCTCTTTCAAAATAAATTTTAGGAGGTACTTTAAACCATTGCATATTTACTTGTCTTTTAGCAACTCTTTTTAAGTTAATTAAGTTTACACTGGATACATTGTCCGTAGTACTGTTTCCACCAAAAGTTCCACAACCTAAAGTTAGAGATGGCATATTGGTGTTATAGATATCTCCTATTGCACCATGAGTAGATGGAGAGTTTACAATGATTCTACCTACTTTTAATACATTTGAAAAATGGTTAATTGTATCTTCATTTTCAGTATGGATTACTGCAGAATGACCAAGTCCTCCAAACTCTACTAGTTTTTCACTTAACGCGATTCCTTCCTCTTCCCCTTCTACAATATAATAAGTTAAGATAGGACTTAATTTTTCTTTTGAAAATGGATATTCTTTTCCAACACCATGTTCTCTTACTACAATTACTTTTGTTTCTAACGGAATAATAAAGCCTGCTTTTTCGGCAATATCACAAGGGTCTTTTCCTACTACTTCTGAGTTTAAATCATAGCCGTCTTCTTCTTTTGTAAACATATAATTTTTTAGTAATTTTTTTTCTTCTTCTGTTACAAAGTAGCATTCTGCTTTTTTCATTAGTTCTTCAAACTCATGGCTAATTTCTCTATCTACAATTACTGCTTGTTCACTGGCACAAATCATTCCATTATCAAAGGCTTTAGACATCACTAAATCATTTACACTTGTTTTTAATTTTGCGTCTTTATGAATATAGCAAGGAACATTTCCAGGCCCTACCCCAAGAGCTGGTTTTCCACAAGAATACGCACTCTTTACCATTCCTTTTCCACCAGTTGCTAGAATGAGGCTTACGTCCTTATGATTCATTAGTGTCTTTGTAGCTTCTACTGATGGTTTATCAATCCATAAAATACAATCTTTTGGTGCTCCGGCTTTTACTGCTGCTTCTAATAAAATTTGGGCAGTTTTTACACTACAATTTTGAGCGGATGGATGAAAACCAAAGACAATAACGTTTCTTGTTTTGGCCGCAATTAGTGATTTAAAGCAAGTTGTTGAAGTGGGATTCGTAACTGGCGTTACTCCGGCAATGATTCCTATTGGTTCTGCTATTTCCATATATCCTTCTTCTTCATTATCCTGAATTATTCCCACTGTTTTATTATGTTTTATGCTGTGATATATATATTCTGATGCAAAAATGTTTTTTGTAATTTTATCCTCGTAGATTCCACGCTTTGTCTCATCTACGGCAAGACGTGCTAACATCATATGATTTTCCAACACTGCCATTGCCATCTGTTTTACAATTCTATCTACATCTTCTTGCGTTAATTTACTATATTCTTGTTGAGCAATTTTTGCCCTTTGCATTAATTCTTCTATCATTACTTGTGTTTCATTCATAGCCAACTCTCCCTATTTTATGTTATTGTATCATATAATTTTATTCATTTAAAGAAAAACAGCCTTTTTAATAAGTATCCTTGTCATCCCATTCTGAAATTCTCTATAAAATTTTCATTTACTTTGGTGATATTAATAAATTGTTTATACTATCTTTGTTGTTGCACCATGAAAACATGCTGTATTCTTTTACCATTTAGTCAAACTATGTTATTAGAAGAAAATATACAAGTTGTAATATCTGGCTCATTTTTCCCAAATACTCCTAGCAAAGTATAAATTTCTTAAATCTATTGATTATCTAGTGTTAAAATTACTATTATCATAATTATCTTTTCTTTATTATTTATCTATCTCTTTCGAGTTTTTAATATACATTTTTTGTAATATTTTTATATTTTTCGCACGTTTTATATTGTAGGGACGATATTCTGCTCTGAATTCTACTATGTCTCCTGTTTCTATACTGGTTATGAAATTCGAATTACTAAAATCCGATGCATGGAAGTTAAAGTCCTCTTTTTCTCCTGTAATCAATCCGAAGCGACCATTAAACTCCATAATTTGTCCGACTTTTTTCATTTTTTACCACCTCTATTGATATCTATTTCTAATTCCTTTGAATCTTCATTTAACATTTCTAAGGTTTGTAGTTTTGTCTTTAATAGAGATATTTCATTTCGTTGTGACTCTAGTTCTATTGGTAATATTACTTCTTCTATAATTTTTCCATCTTTTATGCCTATATACCAGTCTTGCCCTCTAAATATTTCATCATATTTTTCTTTATCTATTACTTCAAAGTTTCTTGATTTTTCCTCTTTTTCTTCTTTGTCTTTTGTTAGTAATATGTCTAGAGCTTTTATTTTAGTTAATTCATCAGATGTTATCTCATCTTTATTTTTGACTCTATCCCTTTTCGTTTTATAAATTGTTGGTATATCTACCGTTAAATCAATTTCTACAGGCTTACTTGAATTCTTATTTCCTATTAAATAAGCTACTTCTTCTAAATCTGCATGGGGAAAAGGGTCAGATAAATAGCTATCTTGTACTAATGTGTAGAAGTCATTTAAGTCTACATATGACACTGCAAAAACGTACTCTAGAGTATCATTTTCTTTTGTTGCTTTTTCTAGCATTTGATTAGCAATTTTTGATAATAAGCCTGGTTGATATAGATAATCTGAAATTCCTTCTTGATCATGAATTGGAGCAAAGACTACATAGTTTCCTTTACGAAAGCATAAACTTCGTGCAATAAATTCTCCTGTTTCTTTATCTTTTATCATAAGTACATCTGCAGTATGACCATTTAAAGTTTCATAATATGCTTTTTCTCCCTCTCCTTTGGGTCCGATACAACTCATATTGCAATTCTTACCAATTAATAACCTATCTCTATCTGAATCATGGGCGGTTTCATAATAATAATTTAAGAATTCTCCTTCTACTGGAGGGATAACTGTATACTCTCTTTTTAGCATTTCTATATATGTTTCTAAATATTTTTGTGGATTTCTACTGGTTTCTCTGTCAACCATGATTCCCTCTATTATATCTTTTCCTAAAGCAGCTATTGTAATATCATCTGCTCCATCATAAGTTTCTGCCATCTCTAACATATTGTATAATTTAGGCATTGCTTCTTCGATTGTTTCTTCTTTAATTAATTTATCTTGCTTCATCTGATGTAATATTCTTGGATAGTTTCTTAATAAACTAATCATCACATTTTCATTTAATTCATCAAAATAATTTACTAGTGGAAGTAATAATTTTAAATCTTCTGGAAGTTGTCCATGTACTAAAATATCTTGAGCTTGATCTTCTGTTAGATTACCAATAATTTTTGCTATGTTTTGATAGGTTTTTATTTGTGTTCCTATTTTATAGTTATTATAATTATAACCTAAATGAATATGTGATAAATCTTTTCTTTCTACTGAAACTATATTTAAGAATCTTGTTTTTTCTTGATTGTATTTCGTTAAAACAACTGATTTTACTTGTGATGGTGCATCAGGAATGATTTCCTGTAAGCTCTCTTCTGATAATCTTCCTGTTACAAACAATTCATTTATTTTTTTTAGTTGATCTTTACTAATTACAACATGCTCTTTTCTTATTTTCTTTAAAGAGTTTAAATAAGTATCATAATCTGATAATAAATCTAGTAGTTCTTCTTTTGTCACTCCTAATCTTTCATATTCACCATTCGCAAAAAGTTCGTCTATTTTCTTGAATTTTGCACCTCTTATTATTCCTTCTTCTGTTTTTTTGGTAAGAGGAAGCATTCCAGTTAAGTGATTAATCATCCTAGTTTTTTCCCATTGATGATAGAAGTTATATTGCGTATTTAATATTTGATTATAAAACCAACTTGTATCCTCCTGTGATAAAGTATGATTATTTTCTTGATATAGTTGATATAGACTTTTTAGACCTTGTAAACACATCTTATAATATTTTAAATCATTAATTTTATAGTTTAATACTCCTGCCATGTTTTTTAAATAATATTCTTCATTATTTTTATCTATCCTAGACATTTCTTTTGATATATAACGGTTTAGTTGATCTGCACTTCTAAATCGAAAACTATGTCTGTCTTCTCTGTATTTTAGTCTAATAATTCCATCCATCATCTTATCTAGTGTTAAATACAACTTTTCTTGAATATTAGGGTCATCTTCATTAAAATTATATAATAAGCTTTTTATTAGTTTAACTGCTGTTTCACCTTGTAAATGATTAGGGTTTTTTGAGTAAAAAAATGGTAGATATTGTACAAAGTCAATATTTCCCTGCCTAATATACTGTAATATAAATTGTTGTTCTTCTAGAGTTAGTTTTTCTTTATTTTCTTCCATATTATCCTCACTTTGATTTATTACGATTCAAATTATCCTTTTTACATTATTATTTTATCATGCTTGTGCGATATTTGAAAGATACATTTCTTTGCGTTATAATGTTTTTAGTCGAGGTGATGCTATGAAGATATGTTCTTTATGTCATACAGAAAATGAAGAAGATGCTATTTATTGTAAAAAATGTGCTCATCCTTTTTATGAGGATGATAATACTAAAACTAAAGATAGACATAAAGTGAAAAAGCAAACAAAAGTAAAAATTAAAACTAAATATAAAACAAAGGTACAAAAACAAAAACCTCCTAAAGAAAAGCAAAAATCTGGATTCTTTTCTAAGTTTTTAGTATTTGTGTTACTCATTTTAGTGATTGGTCTTGCCTTTGTTCTAGGTTTGTTTATTTATCATTATTATGAAGAAAATAATATCAAAGTTCCTAATGTTGTTGGATATTCCTATAATGAAGCTGTTAATATTCTTAGTAATGCCAAGTTAAGTTACCAACAAAAAACAGTACTTACTAAGGATGAGGAGGAAGTTGATGTTGTTATCAAACAAAGTAAGCGAGCAGGTAGTAAAACACACGAAAATGCTGTTATTACTTTAACTGTTGGAGTTTTAGATACTAGAGTAGAAGTTCCTGATGTTCGTGGTCTGACTTTGGAAGAGGCCGTAAAATCTTTGAACTCTTTAAATATTTCATACCAAGTAGTTTATCAGGAAGATAAGGATGAAGAAAATATAGTATTAAAACAAAGCATACGTTCTGGAAAAGTGATTGATAATACAGAAAGTATCACTTTAACTGTTTCACAGAAAGAAAAAACGCTTCCTGATGAGGAAGATATTTCTGATGATGATACTAATATTACTAATGATAATACTAATAATAAAACGGATAGTAGTGTTAATAATGCAGAAGAAAGTGAATAAAATATTAAACCATTATACTAATACTTTTCTTATAAGGAGATTGATGATTTATGAAAAATATTATTTTTGATATTGATCGTACTTTGGTAGATAGTTATCATCCTGAACTTACCACTTTACAAGAATCACTTTATCTTGTAACAGGTAAGCATTATGATAATGATGTCATGGATAAACTAACAGTGCTTACAACTAATGAATTTTTTCATTTTCTTGGAATTGATGACGATGAAACGCTAAAGCAGATTAACTATCATTGGGGAAGATTACTAAAAAATTACCCTGTTACTATGTTTACTGGGATTCCAGAACTTCTTACTCTTTTAGCTAAAGAGCATTACTTTTTAGGTATTGCAACTTCTAGAACTTGGAAAGAATTAGAAGAGATTGATGACCTTATGAAAATATTATCTATTTTCGATTGTGTTATTACTTCTGATAAAGTGGATAAACCAAAGCCTAATCCAGAATCCATTTTAACTATTCTAAAGCAAAATCACTTGCAACCTAGTGAGACAATTTATGTTGGTGATAGTGAAAGTGATATGTTAGCAGCTAAGTCTGCTGGGGTCTTCTTTGCGTATGCCAGTTGGGATAATCACGACGATAGTATTACTTATGATTATATATTAAATACTCCTGAAGATTTAAAAAAATTACTCACTAAATCATAAATCTATAATAGCTTTGTTAATTCTTCTATAAAAATAGAAGGATTTTTTTCTGGTACTAATAGATATACATAATTTCTAGTTCTAGTTAAGGCTACATAAAATAATCTTCGTTCTTCACTATAGGGATAATTATCCTTTGCTTTGGTTACTAGTCTTGTTAATTTTTCTTCTTCTATCTGGCTAGGAAATCCGGTTATTTTGTTTTCTAGATTTATCACAATTACATTATCACTTTCTAATCCTTTTGATTTGTGGACAGTCATATAAGTAATATCTAAATTTTCATAATTTTTAATAATTATCTTATCCTTATTTATTTTAATATTTTCATCTATCAAGCAGTAAATATCTTTATTATTTCTGCCTAATATTAATATTTTTTCTTCTTTCTTTTTTGATAATTCTTTGATTATTTCTAAAAATATCCTTTTTATATTCTTATACTTTAGTATTTTGATAGGCTTTTTTAGTCTTTTTTCTGAATATAATTCTTTTTTTATTTGATGTTTATTTTTCATTATAAATTTTCCGGCAATTTGTATTAATTCTTTGCTATTTCTATAAGTTCTTTCTAACTTCATAACTTTTGCTTCTTTAAAATATTTTTGGAAGTCAATAAATAGAGAAAC
Organism: uncultured Bacilli bacterium; assembly: GCA_944332295.1. GTDB lineage: Bacteria > Bacillota_I > Bacilli_A > RF39 > UBA660 > Faecimonas. The sequence continues at coordinate 22,653 of CALVJR010000004.1, forward strand.
ATCACAACCGGTAAATCTATATATCGATTGAAAGTCATCTCCTACTACCATTAATTTGGCATGTGTTTTGTTGATTATTTCCTTTATTAAGTTAAACCTAATAAAAGAAGTATCTTGATATTCATCAATAATAATATATTTTATTTCTTTATTCATTCCTTGTTCTGTTACTATTTTTGTTGCTTTTATTAGCATGTCATCAAAGTCTATTTCCTTATTTTCCTTTAGATAATTCTCATACTTCAGATAAATATTTAATATTAATGTTAGTATAATTTTTTCTTTTTTATATTGAGTATATGATAGGTTTCTTTTTATTTTAGAAAGAAAAAGTATAAAATCTTTTAACTCATAATTATTACACTTCATTAATCTAATAAATAACATGCATAGCTTTTCTAGTTGCTGTAGGTCTGTTTTCTTTCTTTCTAGAATTTGCTGGTAAGACTTTTCTAAGTTTTTTGATGATTCTTTAAAATATTTACATATTAATTTTAATAAATAAGGTGACTGGAAAATATCTATTTCAAAAAATTCAGTTGTTACTTCTTCTAATAAATAATCATCTGCTATTTCAAATTCTTCTTTTATGATTTCAAGTGATAATTTATGAAATGTATAGGTTGGAACTTCTAAGTTTAGGGTGTTTTTTATTTTTTTCTTTAGGCTTTCTGTTGCTGCTTTGGTAAACGATATACATAATATTTCTTCTGGCCTTAAATTCTTTTCTTTTACTAAATAATTTATTTTTCCTAATATTGTTAATGTTTTTCCACTTCCTGCTCCTGCGCTTACTAATACATAATTATTTTCTTCTTTTACAATTTGTATTTGTCTTTCATCTAATATATAGTTTCCTATTTGCATCATATCACCAGATTATATATTATTTGATTTTATTCTATAATACAAATCATGCTTTTTTAAATTTTAATCTGTTTTTTTATTTGTTTTTATAAATTTAAAAAATCATTCTTTAAAAGAATGATCCTATTACTATCCCTATTAATACCATGAACGTTAAAAGCATTGTTATTATTACTGTTAACATTAAAGGACTCGTTAAACCTGCTTTTTTCATATCTGATGAGACTTTTTGAAATACTTTTCCTTGATGTTTTTCTAAGGTGTTGGTATTTTTTTGTTCTTCTCTTAACATTCCTGATAATTCATTACTTTCTTTATGAGAAAGAACTTTTCTTTTTAATTCTTCTAAAGCACTGATTTTATTTTGAGTTGTTAATAGAGGGCTGTTTACTACTGTATTAATTTTATTTTCTGTACTTTCTTTCAAGTTTTGCATATTATCACCTATTTTAATTATATCACGTATACTTTTACCTGTTCTTGTTTTCTTTTTTCTTTTACTATAATTTACATATTTTAATTCATTTTCTATAATAATATTAGGTGAAGATTATGCAGATAACTATTTCTATTACTAATTTAGATGAGTTAAAACATTTTGAGAGGATGATACCTTTTTATCGCTCTTTTTTATGCCATAATGTTCATTTTTCTTGTTCTAACTCTTACCTACCAATTTATCATTTTATTGAAGCATTAAACATCAAAAATAAAAAACAAAGAATTATTTATCTTTATGATACTTTATGTCAACAGATTGATATGTTTTACGTTGATAAAAATCCTTGTGATTTTAAACATGACCGTTGCATTTCTCAGAGAAAAAAAATAAAACATAAAAACGGGTGTTGTAGACTTTGTAAATATGCTGGTCCTAAGGGATGTACAACTAGTAATTTTATTTGCAAAATGTTTTATTGTTATACTGTAAAAGAGAAAAATAGGACACTAGGTCCTAAAGATTTACCCTTACTTAAATGCTTTAGTCTAAGGCAAAGATTTTTACTTCGATATGAATATTTTTCTAGTCGAGAAGATGTTATTACTGATTTATGGATTGAAAGTTTGTTTATTAATTTATTTCGAATATACCCTAGGTTTATTTCTAATATTCTCTTACAACGTAGGTAACCTTTTATTTTTTTATTGTTGTACTATTTTCTGAAATATTAATTTTATTATATTCTTGTATCAATTGATTTAAACTACTATTTTTTAATGGGTAAAATTGATGCTTTTGCATAAACTCTATTGGCTCTATTCCCATCTTCACTTCTTTTGTTTTAGGATTATAAAAACAGTATAATCTAGCATCACTTGCCTCTTCTGGCTTTATCGATACTATCATATAATATTCTGATTTTCCATTTTCTTCCCTTGTAATAGTGTGTCTATAGATACTATTCTTTTCCTCATTTCCTCGGAAAATATGTTTTTTAGCTTCATCCATAAAGTTTTTATTTTCAATATAACCTGTTAAGTTTTTTGTTATCTGTGGTAAAGCAAACATCATATACTTAAATTTATATAGCATCATTTCTTTTTGATGCTCCTTTAGGGATGTAGGGTCTATTGTTCCAATAATTTTTGCTCCTTCTCTTTTCTGATTTAAATTCAATTCTGTTCCAATTAAATCTTGATAGGCTAATCTATAAATTGCCTTTCTTACTTTCTTATCAATATTTTGTGTTTCTATTGCTTTTTTTATTATTTCTCTATTTTTTGTGTAATTGGAATCAACTTTTTTCCACTTCTCCAACTTTTCATTTACACTTAACTTATCATTTTTTATTAATTCTAATAATGTTAAATACCTGTCTTGATATCCATCTGATGACCTAATGATATGGGTTCCTAATTTATTTATAATTTCTCCACCTAATTTGTCTAGTAATTCTTCTGTATACATTCCACCTGAAAGATTTCCTAATTGTTCATTTAAACTTCTAATATATTCCTGTGACATACTGCTAAAACTAGGACCTTTATATCCTACATATTTTTCAGATACACAAAAATGTTTTGGTGAAAATCCAAGTTGTACTCGATAAAAATCTGGGATTGGATTTATAATATATCTTTTTCCATCATCTGAAGTATATACTAATGCCCAGTGATTTACTTTTACTTCTTCATCTACGCCCATTTCTATTGCACATACGTTTATTCCTAACTTCTTCCCTTGTTCTTCAAATAAATTTACAGCACTTCTGCATATAACTTCGTTATTTTCAATTATTTGATAATTATTCATAATCTCTTTTTTTCGCTCTATATCTGCTTGATAAAAAAACTCCATATTTTTGGATAATACTTTTCCTAGCTCATTATATAAATATAACATTTTTAAGTCTGAGTTCGTAGTTCGTGGAGCATTTCTTATTATTCTTTCACATGAGTCTTCTAATGTTTCATTATCTTTTTCTTTCATATGATTCTCTACTATCCTTTTTATCTAAACTTTCTAACTCTATTTTATTTTTTTCTAAAAAAGTAAACACATCCTCTATTGGTTTTAATTCTGTCGTTCCATCTTCTATTGCTACTGTATAGTATGTTACTAAACCCTGATTATCTGTTTTAGTTGCAATATATTGTTTATTATCATTTTCTCCTTGTATTTCAAATATCTCTATGTCATTCAGAATTTCTTTGAAAGTCTCCTTATTATTTATCTTTTTCATACAACCATTCCTTTTTTTATTTAATATACCATATTCTATTTTTTTCTATATTGATAGTTGATTATAATTATTTTATTTTTTTATATTTAGTGCTCTCATAGAATTTAGTATGGCTATCACTGATACACCTACATCAGCAAATACCGCTTCCATCATATTGGCTATACCTAAAGCTCCCAGGATTAAGAAGAATACTTTGATACCAATAGCAAAGTAAATATTTTGTTTTACAATTCTGATTGTTCTTTGTGATAGATTAATTGCCATATTAATTTTAGATATATCATCATCCATAATCACAACATCTGCTGCTTCTATTGCAGCATCACTTCCTAATGCTCCCATGGCAATACCAACATCTGCTCTTGTTAATACTGGAGCATCATTCATTCCATCTCCTACGAAAGCAACTTTATTATTTTCTGTTTGATTATTTAAAATCATTTCTAATTTATCTACTTTATCTTTTGGTAATAATTCAGAATATACTTTGTCTATTCCTATTTGTTTTGCGATATGGTTTGCTATTTCTTTTTTATCACCGGTAAGCATTATTGTTGTTTTAATATGATTATTATTTTTTAGTATATTAATTGTTTCTTTCGCATTTTCTTTTACTTTGTCGGCAATCACGATATATCCCAAACAAACTTTTTCTTCTGCTACATAGACTATTGTTCCAACTTCATTTGTTTCTTTATAGTCAATCTTATATTCTTCCATCAATTTATTATTTCCAACGTAGACATTTTTATTATCAACTTTAGCAACGATTCCTTTTCCAGCAATCTCTTCGATATTTTTTATTCGGGTTTTATCTACTTTTTTCTTACTTTTTTCTTTGATTGCTAAAGCAATAGGATGTGATGAAAAAACTTCAGCAAAAGATGCGATGTCTAATAATTTTTCTTCATTATCACTTTCTATTTTTACTACTTGAAACTTACCTTCTGTTAATGTTCCTGTTTTATCAAATACTACTGTTTTTGTGTTTGCTAATGTTTCTAGATAGTTACTTCCTTTAATTAAGATACCTTCTTTTGATGCTCCACCAATTCCTCCAAAAAAACCTAAGGGAACTGAAATAACTAGTGCACATGGACAAGAAATCACTAAGAAGGTCATCGCTCTTTTTAGGCATTCTAACAACGTTAACTCTTTTATAAATAATGGAGGTAAGAAGGCAAGAAGTAATGCTAGTATTACAACGATTGGAGTATAATATTTTGCAAATTTAGTTATAAAGTTTTCTGCTTTTGCTTTTTTATTACTAGCATTTTCTACTAGATCTAATATTTTTGATGCGGTGGACTCTCCAAACTCTTTTGTTACTTTTATTGTTAGTATTCCTGTTTTGTTGATACAGCCACTTAATATGTTATCTCCGATAGTTACTTTTCTTGGAATAGATTCACCTGTTAAAGCTGAAGTATCTATCATAGAGTCCCCTTTTTCTATTATTCCATCTAAAGGTACCTTTTCTCCTTGTGTTACTATGATTTTCTGTCCTGATTTGATTTCTTCAGGATCTACTTTTACTATTTTCCCATCTTTTTCAATATTTGCATAATCTGGTCTAATATCCATTAACTCTGTAATTTGTTTTCTAGACTTTCCCACAGCATAACTTTGAAATAATTCTCCTATTTGATATAGTAACATTACTAAAACTGCTTCTAAGTATTCTCCTGTTATTAATGCTCCTATGGTTGCGATACTCATTAAAAAGTTTTCATCAAATACTTCTCCTGCAAGAATATTTTTTATTGCCTTTATAATTACAGCATACCCTACAATTAAATAGGCTACTATGTATAAAAATAATTTTAGCTCTTCTACTACCGGTAATAATGCAATCACAAACAATAATAAAATCGTAACAACAATTTTAGTTAATTCCTTTTTTTCTTTTTTTGTCATAGTAACACCTATTCTTCTAAAAGTGTGCAGTCTGGTTCTACCTTTTTGCATACTTTTTTGATTTCTTTCATAATTGTATCATAGTTTTCTTCTCTTAACTCTAGTTTTATCTTTTGAGTCATAAAATTGACAGTAGCACTTTCTACTCCTTCTATCTTATTGATAGCACTTTCCATCTTAGCGGCACAATTTGCACAATCTAAGTTTTCTAGCTTTATGATTTTTTTCATACTTGTCTCCTTTCATTTGAATGGTCGTTCAATCATCTATTACTATTATATTTGAATATCTGTTCAAATGTCAATTCTTTTTAATATTTGATTAATTATTTTTAATCGCTTATAATAGTTCTGAGGTGATACTTTTGGAAACTACTAATGAAATTACAATTCATGATACAGATTTTGTTGCACATATCCAACAAAAAATGAATTCATATAACACTATTGCGGATTTATCAGACTTTTTTAAAATCATGGGTGATAGTACTAGATTGCAACTTCTTATGGTCTTGGAACATGGAGAATTATGTGTTAGTGATTTAGCATACTTACTTAATATGTCTATTTCTGCTGTATCGCATCAACTAAAGTCCTTAAGAAACGCGAAACTTGTTAAAATTAGACGGGATGGAAAAAATATTTTTTACTCTTTAGATGATGAGCATATTAAATCTATTCTAGAAGTATCTTTAGAACATATTTTAGAACGATAATTTAATTAGGAGGAAAACTTATGATTATTAAATCTAGTGCCATCGATCGTTTATTACAACAAAATCCTAATTTAGGTGAAAGACGATTTGGACTTCCAGAAGTAGGTGGAAGAGGAGATGGAGAATCTTTTAATCCTACTGTTCAAGAAATTGCAGATGCTATTGAATATTATGGTTTTGATGTTCGTGATAATGATATCACAACAGTGCCTGATATTGATTTAGGAAGTGGTAATCCTACTAAATATCCACCTTTTCCTATGTCTATTGACGAGATGAAAAAGTCACTGGATTCTTTATCTATGTATAAATATCCTTATACTGAAGGTGCTGATGAAATTCGTCAAGTATTATTAGACTATGTAGAAAAAGAAGGGTTTATCAACACTGCACCTTATAATTATTCTGATATTGATGATAAGGGTTTATGCGTTCATAATATTACTTTTTTGCCATCTACTTCGATTGCTTTTAATATGATTGTTAGTATTATATCTAAACCAGGGGATGTTGTATTAGTTACTGGACCTAATTATGGTTTATTTACTATTCGTGCAGAACGTGCTGGGGCTGAAGTAGAAATACTACCTTTATCTAAAGAAGATAACTGGTTGCCTAATCCTTTAAAACTCGCTGAAAAAATTGATGAAATCAATGATAGTTTACAAAAAGTTTATCATAGACGTAAAGGATATATTCCTAGAGTAGTTGCTTTTGTTAATGCTAATCCTAATAATCCTACTGGTAAAGTCATGGGACCAAAACAAGCAGATCTATTAAAAGAAATTGGGGAAGTTTGCCTAAAACGTGGAGTCTTTATTATTGATGACTTGGTTTATCGTGATCTAACATTCGATTCTGATAATCTTGCTATGCCTATTGCTACTATTCCTGGAATGTTTCGTAATACCATCTCATTATTTGGACTTTCTAAAAGCTATGGAATGGCAAGCCTTAGAGCAGGATTTGTTGTTGCTGATGAAGTGATTATTCGAGAACTTATTAATCGTATTTTCCAAGGAATGGATTCTGCTCCTGATATTGTGGGTAGAGCTTTAGCTGGTGCTTTTAATATTCGACCTGAAAGAGATGCTATTTATCAAGAATATTTCTCTAAATTAAGAAAAATTTATCAAGATAAATATCAATTGCTAAAAGCTTTAGTTGAAGGTATTGATACAATTAATGATGAATCATTAAAATGCTCTATTATTCAAAAAGTTAAAGATGTTATTTCCGATTCTAAATTACAAAAACAAGTACTAGAAGGACTTCCTTATACTAAATTTCCAGATAATTTGGAACCTGAGTCTGGTTTCTTTGCTATTTTAGACTTTACTAAAGTTCGTGGTATGAAATATAAAAATATGGTTATTAATACTGAACGTGATTTACTTACTTTCTTTTATCGAACTTATCGTACTCGTTTTTTAGTAGGACAATCTATTAGTTGGCCTTATCCAAATGAATTCGTAGGTCGTGTTACTTTTGCTTTGGAAGACGAAAAAATTATTTCTGCTTTATCGCAGATGAATCAATCTCTTCATTTGTTAGAGTCTGGTGAAGATTATATTATTCGTAAGAACTTAGAAAAAGATCAAGAACAAATGGCACATATTAAGATAGATGGATGGCGTACTGCTTATGATAAAATTGTTGCTTCTAAATATTTAAACTCTTTAGACTATGACACTCAAACACAACGTTATTTAAGTAGTTTTGATGATTATAAAGACTTGGTCTTTGTTGCTGTTCGTGGAGAGGAAGTACTAGGATACTCTTGCTTTATGCCATATGATAAAGATAAGAAATATGACTCTGAGCTTGTTAGTTTATATATTAAGAAATGTGAATCAGGGCGTGGAATTGGTTCGTCTTTACTTATTGCAACTGCTAAAGAGTTATATTCTTTAGGAAAAGAAAATATGATTGTTTGGTGTTTTTCTGATAATACTAATGCTATTCATTTTTATGAAGGATTAGGTGGTATTAAAGTAGAAGAGAAGATGGCTCGTATTGGTGATCAAGAGTATTTAGAATATGGTTTTTATTTTGATTTAGAAAAAGTAGTAAACCAAAATTAAAACTTGTTAGATTTTGATGTTTCCTAAATAGGATTTACATCATTTTCTAACAAGTTTTTTATTGTCTGTCTAATGAAAATGTAGCAGAACCTTTCGTTACTACTATACGTGAACAATCATCTGCCATTACATAATCTTCTGTATTGTAGTATGGATCTTGATTTCTTGGACCAACAGTATCTTTTTTACCAATTAAACTTATTGTATTGTCATTAATTACATAAACCCCAGTCGTTCCTGATACTCCACCAAACTCAGCAGAGAAAGTTCCATCTGCGTTTAATGTGTATTTATATGTCTCTGTTGCACTTAGTGCTCCATAGTAAGTTCCGGTACATTTTGGTACTGTAGTAGGTTGTGACCCTGTATTGTCAGTAACTGTTTCAGTATTATCCGACTCAACTTCTTCCGCAGAATCTGTTTCATTTTCTGGTTCTTGTTCTTTTTCGTTTTTAGTTTCTTTTTCCGATGTAGTATTGGTATTGCTATCAGTCGTAGCAAAGACTTTATCATATACTATAAATCCTCCTAATCCTACAACTAATATAGATAATACTACAATCGCTCCTATTAACCCTTTCTTTCCCATATACTCCTCCTTTTTGTTTTTATTATAACATCAATTTTTCCGTTTTACCGTTTTTTAGATTTTTTTATTTTTACAATGTAAAGTCTGTCCTGAGATTTTAATATCTATATTCTAATTTATCTTGCCTTTTTACTAATTATACAGTATGCTAAAGGCAGGAAGGAGTAGTTGAGGTGAAAATTTTAAAATTACTGGGTGTTGTTTCTATTTTCTGTCTTCTTTTATCTGGGTGTGGAAATGAACAAGTTCTTTCTTGTTCTATGATTCAAGAACAAAGTGGTGCTACGATGGAACAAGTTTTTGATGTTACTTTTAAGAAAGAGGAAGTTTCTAATGTAAAAATGGCGATTAATACTAAAGTAACTGATGAAGTTTCTGATAGTGACTGGGATTCTTTAGTAGATTTACTTGATGAACAATACGCTACAGTTAATAAAAATGGCTTTCAGATAACAAAGGAAAATAATAAGAAAGAACGTTCTTATAATATTACCATTGATGTAGATGTTAATAAAGCAAAAAAAGAAGATTTGGCTGAGTATGATTTAGAGAGTTTATCTGGTGCTCAAGGGACATATGATGAGATAAAAGAACAAATGGAAAAAAGTGGTCTTACTTGTAAATAGTAAGCCACTTTTTTATACATATCTATCCGAAGATATTACTTCAATTCCATTTTTCTTTAATAGCTCTGCTGTTATGCCATCTCTTTTTGTTAATGTATGAGAGAATGTTCCATCATAAATCTCTCCCGTTCCACAAGATGGACTACGGGATTTTAAAATTGCTTTTTTAATATTTAATTTTTTTGCTAATTTTAATACTTCTTCAGCACCTTTTTGATACTCTTTTGTTACATCTACTCCATCTTTTGTTATTACTTTTTCTTGTTTTCTTTCTGCACTAGTTCTAGGTGTTTTCAATCCACCCAATTGTTCTGGACAAATTGGTACTAGGTCTTTTTCTTTCATTAACTCTATCAATTTTGGATTTTCATTGTTTTCTCCGTTATACTTGCAATTTAACCCTACTAAACATGCACTAATTAATATTTTTTCTTTTGCCATTTTTTCTCATCCTTTACTACATTTATAGTATAACATATACCTTTATCTATTTTCTATGGCATATAATATAATTTCTGTTGGGAAAAGTTCTCTGCCGTAGCAACGTAGAAAAAAATTATAATTTGGATTAATGTCATCGACTAATCTCGGTATCTTCCATAGGTCTTCATGATTATGATATACGGAAAGTAACAGTTTTGGTGTAGTATTTCTGATATGATTTTGACATCCGATTAATGCTTTTGCTTCAGAACCTTCAATATCCATTTTTATCATACTAACATTTTCTACAATATCTGTATCAATACTTATTCCATCTAAAATCTCTTCTCCTATTGTAGAGATTTGATTGGCTGATGAACCTTCTTCATTAATACTCATATATACTTTTTGTGGTCTATCTAGGACCGCTTTTTTTCTGATTTCTATATCATGATAGTATCTAGTATTATTTTTTAAAACCTCAATACTTTCTGGAGTAATTTCATAAGCATATATTTTTTCATAATTATTTATGCCATAGTTATCTACATAAGTTAAAATACTGTCTCCTACATAAGAACCAATATCTACTATTACTTCCTCTTTCGTTGGTTTTATGATATCTAAGTCCCAGTATTGATTATAGTTTGCTTCTAGGGATGTTTTTGTTGTTATCGTATCAAAATGATACCAGTTATTTAATATGGCATATAATAGTTTTTTTGAACGATAATCTTTTAATTTAGTATATAACCATTCATAATCTTCTACATGTTCTTTTAGAGAAATAGCCCTATTGTAGAGTGATTCATATTCTCCATTACTTTCTTTTAACTTTCCCCAGTAACTAAATGTTTGAAAGTAGTTTTCTAAGGCTATTTTTACTTCAGGAGATTGCTTTATATAAGTATCTTTAATCTCTAGAAAAATCTCCTCCTTACTTTTTCTTTTTAAATCTGAAATTAACTCTTGAAATTTTTCATCTATTTTATTCATAGGCTCTCCTTTTCTTTTAAACTGTTCTCGTTTTTTTCGTTATTAATTTTCTTAACCAATCTACAGGAATTACTGTTGCTGCTAGAAGAATAGTAATTCCTAATTCTTTTGGTGATAATCCGTATGCTCGAAATAGATCCCCTCCATAATATATTAAATATAGCTGCACAATTATGATAAATATAATGATAATTATAAATACTTTATTCTTACTTAAGTTAGATAATAAATTTAATCTTGGAGTTCTTGCATTAAAACAATTAAATATTCCCATGAAGATAAATAAGGCAAAAAATGCTGTCATTAAGTATTTATCTGTGCCATTTGTACGATACATAGTCTCTATCCATGGACTTTTTAGGAAAAAGATGCATAGTAATGCGGAATAAAATCCAGTGAATATAATTTCACTATACATATAAGAGTTCATTATTTTTTCATCTTTTGGTTTTGGCTTTTCTTCCATATATGATTTTAATGGTGCCTCATATGAGAAAGCAATTCCAGCTAATGTATCCATAATCATATTAATCCATAGCATTTGCATTACTGTTACAGGGCTTTCTATACCAATAAATGGACCTATGATTGATAAACTTACAGCACATAAATTAATTGTTAACTGGAATATAATAAACTTTCTAATACTTTTAAAAATTGTTCTTCCATAAAATATAGCACTGGCAATCGATAAGAAATTATCATCTAGTATAACAATATCACTAGCTTCTTTCGCAACTTCGGTACCACTTCCCATGGCAAATCCAACATCTGCCTTTTTTAATGCAGGAGCATCATTTACTCCATCACCAGTCATTCCTACTACTAGGTTTTCTTCTTCTGCCAATCTTACTAGTCTACTTTTATCTTGAGGCATACTTCTAGCAACTATTTTCAATCTTGAAAGTATTTTTTTTACTTCGTTATCTGATAACCTATTTAACTCATCACTTGTTAATACTACATCTTCTCTATTCGTAATTAAACCTACTTCTTTTCCAATACTGATAGCCGTATCTTTATTATCTCCAGTAATCATTACTGTTTGAATTCCTGCATTTTGTACTAACTCTACTCCGCTTCTTGCTTCTTGTCTAACATCATCTTTAATATATAAAACGCCAATTAATGTTAGTCTTTCTAGTCGTTCTAGGTTGTAATTATCATTATATGCTAAGAGTATGGCTCGGATACCTTCTTTTGTCTTCTTTTTTATTTCTTGTTCTAAGATAACTTTATTTAATAACTGCTCTTTTCTTCCTGACTTTGCTACATAAGTTTTACAAAGTGGTAATAGTTTTTCAGGAGAACCTTTGATATAATTTATCTTTTCTCCTATGTCGATAATTGCACCCGAAAATTTGTTTTTACTATCGAAAGGAATTGTTTTTAGTTTATGATATTTTTTCCTTTTATCCGACTTAATAAATTCTAATATTGCTCTATCTGTTGTATTGCCTCCGATTGCTTTTTTCTCTTGATCTAAATAACTTCCATTATTATATAAGCAATTATTTTTTAAATGCTCGTGAAGAAATTTATGTACTTCTACATCTTGTTCTGTTTTATATTCTGTTCCTGTTCCATCTTGAAATCCTACTACCTCTAATTTTCCTTTGGTTAAGGTTCCTGTTTTATCAGTAAATAAAATATTTAGGCTTCCAGCGGTTTCTATTCCTACCATTTTTCTTACTAATACATTACTTTTTAACATTTTTTTCATATTTGATGATAATACTAAAGTAATCATCATAGGTAAACCTTCTGGGACTGCTACTACGATAATTGTAACACTTAATGTTAGAGCATAAATTAAGTGATTCATTAACACTGGAAAATTAGTAATCGTTTTTAGTATTTTATCCAAATTAAAAGAATTGGCTATTATTATTTCTGTAAAAAGATAAGAAATGGCTACTAAAACTGCACTTACATATCCTATTTTACTAATAAACTTCGCTAATTCTCTTAATCTTATTTTTAAAGGACTTTCTTGTCCTGTTTCTTGTAATTCTTTACTCATTTTACCATAGAAGGTTTTATCTCCTACTTCTGTTACTTCCATGTAAGCTTCTTCTGCATAAATTACAGTTCCACGATAGAGCTTTTCTCCTAAGCGTTTCTCTACTTCTTTTGCTTCTCCATTCATACTAGATTCATCTACTAGTACTGATCCTTCTTTGATAATACCATCTGCTGATATTTTATCTCCTGTTTGTAGAAGAACTAGATCTTTTACAACTACATCCTCTATTGGTATTTCTATTATTTTATTATCTCGTTTTACTTTACATTTTAGCTTGGACGATTCTTCTTGTAATCTTTTAAATGCCTCTTCACTTCCATACTCAGATAATGTAGAAATTAAAGAAGCTATTAATATTGCTATTACAATTCCTAATGTTTCAAACCAATCAAAGTCATGAAATAAGAATACTGTTTTAATTCCTAATGCTATTAATAATATCTTAACAATTGGATCTGCTAGAGATTCTAAAAATAGTTTTACAATACTTTTTCTTTTTTGTCTAGTGATTTCATTACTGCCATATTTTTTTCTTTGTTCTATTACTTCTTTGTTAGTTAGACCGTTTCCCATAAATTTCCTCCTAACAAAGTGTATGTTAGAGGATGGTATTCTATGATAGATTCTTTTTTATATATTGTTTTGGTTGATATACAAAATCTTTTTCTGTTACAAACTTGTGTAATTCTTCTATTTGATTTTCACCTATTACTTTTTCCTGAAATTTTATAATGTTATTATTATGTAATAGTTCATTTATTTCTTTTAAGTCTTCTAACGTAGGATTACTACTTATGAATGTTTTGGCGAAGATATATCCCAGGGTATGTTTATAGATGTTTAAATTGTGATTAGTTCTATCCCAGAAATATGTTAAGTTTGTCTTTATTACTCTAGGAGAGAGATTGGTCTTTTGCGCCAACTTATCATATGAGTCCATTGTAATTTTATTACTGTCTTTTTGTTCTAAGAATAGAGGTAACATTACTTGTAAATATTTTAAATTATCCGTGTATATTAATCCTCTATATTGCTGTAATAGACTGATGTCATATTCTCTATACCCTTTTTTTCTTAGAAACTCTTGGAACATTAATTCTGCTATAATCGATACTGTCTCTGTAAATACTCTATTCATTATATAATTATTTAGGTTTAGTCGATGAAACATTTCATGTACAATGTCTTGTGCTTGGATTATCGTATTTGTTTTTCTTATTATAATTTTATAGTCTTTCTTTACCACACTACCTAGAATACAGCTTTTCTTATTTTCACTAAATTGTAGTTTTCCTTCTTTGCATTCTTTTAGTAATTGTTTTTGATAACTTTCATCACATTGTCCTAAAAATTCGGCTGCTAATAATATACTTTCCTCCTCCGATATATATGGTAAGCATCCGTGAACTTGTCCTACTTCTAAAGGTAGTTTAGCGTCTTTTATTATGATATATACCTGATCCATAAACTTAAATAAAAAAGGATCTTGATTTTCTATTTGTTTTAGATAACAATTAATCTTTGCTGGTATCTTAAAATAGTGTTCTCTCATCATTAGTAATACCTTCTTTTGATATTTTATTTTATCATTTGTGTTTGTTTTTTTCAATCAGTTCTATTTTATGATATGATTGTTGTGAGGCGATTTTATGCAGGAATTAGAAAAATGTTATTTATGTCCTAGAAATTGTGGAGTTAATCGTTATCATAGTGTTGGAGTTTGTGGTGCTAGTGATAAAATCAAAGTTGCTCATTATGGTTTGCACTACTGGGAAGAACCTATTATTTCTGGTAATTCTGGTAGTGGTACTATTTTCTTTTCTTATTGTAATTTAAAATGTATTTTTTGTCAGAACTATAAAATTAGTACAGGTGGCTATGGAAAAGAAATTACGGAAGAACGCCTTCAAGAGTTGTATCTAGAATTACAGGAGAAAGGTGCTAATAATATTAATCTAGTCACTCCGACTCATTATGTTCCACAAATTGTTTCATCTATTCATAAAATCAAAGATGATAAGTTAAAAATACCTATTGTTTATAATACAAGTAGCTATGAAAATGTATCTACTATCCAAATGCTTGATGGTATTGTTGATATTTACTTGGCTGATTTAAAATACTTTGATGATAATTTGGCTTGTAATTATTCTCATTGTAAAGATTATTTTCATTATGCTAGTCTTGCTATTTCCGAAATGGTTAAACAGATTGGATCTTTCGTTATTGAAAATGATTTGATGAAACGTGGAGTCATTGTCAGGATACTTATTTTACCTGGGCATGTAGAGGATGCTAAAAGACTAGTACATTATTTATATACTATTTATCATGATGATATTATCATCAGTTTGATGAATCAGTATACTCCTTTGAAGAATTTTGATAAATATCCTAATTTAAATAAAAAAGTTAGTGATGATGAATATCAGGAAGTTATTAATTATGCTTTAGATTTGGGAGTTAAATTTGCTTTTATTCAAGAGGGAGAAACACAGAGTGAAAGTTTTATTCCAAATTTTGATTGTTCTAGGATATAATATATGTAGAGGTGATATATATGAAAAATTATAGAATTAACCCGGATAAAAAATATGTTTCTGTTATTATGGAAGGGTTACAGAAGAAAGATGGACATTGTCCATGTAGAGTTAATGTAGATGATACTACTTTATGTCCATGTGACGAGTTCATCAAGGATGGTATTTGTAAATGTAAATTATATATTCCAATGGAAGAGGCAGAGGAAAAATTAAGAAAAATTAAGGATAAAGAAAAAGAACATGGAGATAGCCTTAAGTAAATCATTAACTGCCAAAGAATATCATCAGATGATTAGTGATTTCTATGCGAATACTTATGGACTTGTTGAGGTTTCTGCTAAAACAACTTGCACTCCTCATCATCCCTCTCTTTTTGAAACTATCGGAAGAGCAAATTCCAATCATAATTTTGTAAATACCGTTACTTCTGTTTCTGGAATTTTAAGAGAAAACGGTGAGGATTTCTCTTTTTCTCATGAACTTTCTCATTCAGATCTTGAAGAAATATTATGTGCTAGATTTTCCGATTATACAGTAGATGATTTTTCTGTTCATACTTGTTCTGTTCTTTCAATATTTTCAAAGAGTGGTTTTAAAGAAAAATTTTTAGGAATTGATATTCAACTTCATAAAAATATTAAAAACAATCTTATTCGAAAATAATTGTTTGTGAAAAAATGATGAAATTTGTAATACTTTCAGAGTATTTTTATTGGTGATTTTTGCAAACTATGATATATTGATATGGGAGGTAGAAAATGAAAAAGTTTAAATTTCTATTCGTAATGTTAATTGGAATTTTATTGATACCGTGTACAGTGTTTGCAGCCGATACTGATACTAGTGAGGATGCAAGTTCAGATGAAAAAGTAAATGTTTATTTTTTCTATGGTAATGGATGCGGATATTGCGCTAATGCAGAAGAGTTTTTCGATGATTTGAAAGAAGACTACGGAGATCAATTTAATTTGGTAATGTATGAAACATGGTATGATGAAGATAATGCCAACTTAGTGGAGAAAGTAGCAGATGCTCGAAAAGAAGAAGTAGAGGGTGTTCCTTACATTATTATAGGTAATCAATCATGGAATGGATATGATTCTTCCTATGATGAGGAAATCATTAGTAAAATCGAGTCAGAATATAAGACAGATCCTGATGAAAGATATGACATTATGAATTATGTAGATGATATTGACTTGTCTGGTGCTGCTACATCTACAAATAGTTATGCTGGTGATATTGCTGTAGTTATTGCTATAGTATTAGTTGTTGCAGCTGTTGGCGGTGGAATTTGGTATGCTAGAAAAAAGGCTGCTTAAAATTTACAATTATAATCTATTACTTAAAACTGCTATTTGTTAGCAGTTTTTTATTGACTTTTCATTTTTTATGATGTATAACTGTATTAATCAACTAACACAAAGGAGGTTGTTATGGAGTTTGAATTTGATGATGATAAACCAATCTATAAACAATTGGTCGAAAAATTAAAATTAGAAATTGTTCTAGGACACTTCAAAAGTGGTGATAGGCTTCCTTCTGTTAGAGAACTTTCTACTTTGATATGTGTTAATCCTAATACTATTCAAAGATCTTTGGCAGAATTAGAAGATGAACATTTAATTATAACTAAGCGTACTTCTGGAAAATTTGTTACAGAAGATGAAGATATCATTCATCAAGCAAAACAAGAGTTGGCAAAAGATAAAATTAATACCTTTGTCTCTGATATGGAGACTTTGGGATTAAAACCTGAAGATATTGTAAAATTGTTGAAAGAGAGGAAAAATTCATAATGGAATTTATTGAGTTTAAAAATTTGTCTAAAAATTTTGGACCTAAAGAAGCACTAAAAAATATTAACCTTAAAATTGAAAAAGGAAAGATTTACGGATTACTTGGTCCTAATGGTAGTGGTAAGACTACTATGATTAAAATCATTAATGATTTATTACAGCCAACGTCTGGAGAGATTTTAATTAACGGACGTGAACCTGGTATTGAAAGTAAAAAAATTATATCATTTTTACCTGAGAGAACTTATTTAAATATGAATATGAAAGTATCCGAATTAATTCAGTTTTTTAAAGATTTTTATGAAGATTTTGATGAAAAAAAAGCAATACAGCTATTACATAAATTAAAAATTAAAGAAACTGATCAGCTAAAAAATATGTCTAAAGGTACCAAAGAGAAGGTACAATTAGTGATGGTTATGAGTAGAAAAGCAGATTTATATATTTTAGATGAACCAATTGGTGGTGTTGATCCTGCTAGTCGTGATTATATATTAGAAACTATTCTTACGAACTTTAATGAAGGTTCTTCCATTCTTATTTCTACTCATTTGATTTCTGATATTGAAAAGATTCTTGATCAAGTTATCTTTATTAATCAAGGTAAGATTGTATTAAATGAAGATGCTGATACAATCCGTAAAAAGAAAAAAACAACTATTGATAAGTTGTTTAGGGAGGAATTTAAATGCTAAGTAAATTATTAAAATATGATTTTAAATCTTTATCCAAAATATCAATTCCTGTTTATCTAGTTAGTTTGTTACTGGCTTTACTTACTAGAGTTATTAATATGTTAGCGGATAAGTTTCATGTATTCTCTGTTCCTAGTGGATTTATTAGTGGTATCTTTGTTGTTGTATTGATTGCTATACCTATCGCCACTTTTATTTTTACTATTCTTAAGTTTTATCAAAACTTAATCAAAGATGAAGGATATTTAATGCATACTTTACCTGTTAGCAAAAATAGTTTAATTTTATCTAAGACTATTAGTTCTACTGTATTTATTGTTATCTCTTTTATCTTTTCTATTCTATTCTTATTTGTTGGTGTTTATGGAATTTGGTTTGATTCTAAGCTTTTATCATTAATTTGGGATTTATTTAAGCAAGTTGATACTGTATTTATCATACTCATTATGCTTTCTATTTTAATTAGTGTTATTTTCAATCAAGTTATGATATATGCGTCTATTGCTCTTGGTCAAAAGCATAATAATAAAGTTATGTATTCTGTAATTTATGGTGTAGTACTTTATAATGTTACTCAAATACTTTCTGTAGTAATTTTACTTCCTGTGATGTTTTTAGATCCTAATTATCAAAAATACATTAATGGTACTTCTATTAGTGATTTTGGACTTATTAATGGATATTTATTGTTTGCTTTATTCTTATCTATATTATTTACTGTAGCATATTATGTTCTTACCGTTAAAGTATTAGATAAAAAACTAAATTTAGGGTAAAAAAAGATTGCTTCTTAGGAAGCAATTTTTTTATGGAAGAATTAACTCTTGACCAATAGATAGTAGATTGGATGTTAAATTATTTAATAATTTTATCTCTTCTACACTGGTATTATTATCTTTAGCTATTGACCATAGACTGTCACCTTTTTGAACTATGTATGTTTTCTTTAATTCTTTTTTAGGAATTTTTAATTTGTCACCAATTTGTAGATTTACGGTTTCTAAATTGTTAATTTCAATTAAATCATCTACTGGTACATCGTATTTTTGAGAAATTAACCATAGACTATCCCCTTTTACTACCGTATAAATTTCATATTCCTCATCTTCTGGTATATCTAATTTTGGTACTTTTAATTGTTGTCCAATATACAAATTATTACTTGTTATATTATTTAGTCTTTTTAATTCGTCTACTGTTATATCATATTTTCTGGCAATACCGTATAATGTATCTCCTTTTTGGACTGTATAAGTTTCATAAGTTGGTGTGATTGCTGTTACAGGGATAAATAATACTTGCCCTATCTGAAGTAAGTCTGAAGTTAAATTATTTAATCTTTTTAATTCTGTAACCGTTGTATTAAACTCGCTTGCAATTTTTGATAAGGTATCTCCTTTTACTACAGTATATATATTATTTTCTGTACTCATACCTGGTGGAATATAAGTATAGCCTCCATAATCAGCGATTGCTTTTACTACACCTTCTACATAATCAATTAAATTATTTTGTAGCTTTTGTTGGTCTGCAGCATTATCAATAAAACCATATTCTACTAAAAGTGATTGCATTGGTGTTGTTTCTCTAATAATATAGTAATAATCTTTACTAGGATCTTCTGGTAACCTTCTTTGATAAATTTTTCTCATCTTTTGACCTGCATCACCAATATTTTCTAGTGCCATACTAGCTAATGTATCATCATTGCGAAGCGCATAGACAATTTCAGCACCTTCTCCTCCTGGTGATAGTCATTGTGTAGTTAATTTATTATTCTTCGATTTCTTCTAATATACCCTCTATCAAATATTCATATAATACATCACTAACTTTTTGTGTACGTAATCCTGTATCTATATCCAATTGTTCCGTTGCAACACTCCCTGTTCCATTCCAATAAGCTTTTGCAATTCTATCTATAGAATTCTTATCAAAAGTAGAAATATCACAATTCCACATTCTTGTTACGATTTCCATATTACATTTAGCTATTTTTATACAGGAATCCAACACGCTATTAGTTTTCTTCAACCTAAATTTTTTTACTTTTTTTAAATTCCACCCATACCATTTACTAGCTTTTTTACAACTATCGTAATCTCCAAAAGCATAAACACACGAAAATCTTGATGGATAATTTTTATAATCACTCACCCTTATATATTCTAATATATATTCCGTATTATATCCATTAACAACAGTCATACTATGAGATGATGGACTACTAAAAGTTGTTTTATTAGGAATAAATGGAGCATAAACGATATTCCCACAGATAAAATCTTCTATTTTATCTGGTTCTGCTGTAAGGTTTCTAAAACCACTGGATACAATGGTTTTATTTAATTTGTAGTTATGAAAATTAATCTGACTATATGAATTTTTTCCTTGTCCAATAAAAATATAAAATACTTTGGGAGCTTCTTCATTAATATTTAATAAATTCATACCTTTATATCACCTTTTTACTTCATTTCAATTTTTTTATCAAATTCTCATATTATTCTTTGCTTTTCCTTATTCATGTATTCTTTATCAATTATTCTTGCAAACTTCTTAAAAAGCCATATTTCTTTTTTAGTATAGTAATTATTTACAATAGTTCTAGTTTCTGCTCTCAATGATGATCCCTACAATAATTCTAAATATTTCTTCAACATTTCAACTTCTAACTTAGTAACTAGCTTAACAAAATCAGTATAATTACCAGTTGTATGTGCTTTATCTAAAGCTTCATAATATTTTAATCTTGATTCTTTTTTTATAATTACAGGATTATATCCACTATTCATTAAGTCTAAATTCATAAGTAATCTTGAAGTTCTTCCATTGCCATCTATAAATGGATGTATTTTAACTAACTCACCATGTAATAGCGCTGCTTGAATTATCGGATGATATTCATTCCAAGTATTATAAGTTAATATTAATTTTTCCATTAATTCGGGAACTTTTAAATAATCTGGTGGAATATGTGTTGCGCCTTTAATAGTTACATTTTCTTTTCTATATCTTCCAGCATTTTCGTTATCAATATCTTTTAAAATTAACTGATGAATATTTTTAATATTCCATTCACTAATTGGTTCATTATCTTTTACTAGATCATCCAAAAATAAAATTGCTTTTTCATGATTAATCGCTTCTAAATGCTCTTTAATAGATTTTCCACCAACAGTTATTCCTTCTAAAACAACCTGTGTTTCTCGTAATGTTAAAGTATTACCTTCAATTCCATTACTATTATAAGTCCATTCTAAATTAATAGATTCTCTTAAAGATTTTAAAGTTTCTTTAGGCATTGGTCTTTTACTATCTAATTTTCTTTTTAAGCTATCTACTTCATCAAAATAATTATCGTCTAAATCAATAATAAATTTATTATCATCTGGTTTAATTATTCTTTTATCAACAGGTTTATCAGCATCAATTGGAATATTCCAACTATTACCTACTTTAACAGCACCTTCAATTCTTCCATCTTGTAATAATTGTCTTATTCTTCTTTCACTAATATTCCATTTTTCAACAGCTTCTTTTGTAGTCATAAATTCCATACTTTTCACCTCGATTACAATTATACCGGAATCGGTAGTATTTGTCAATATTTTTATTCCGTTATCGGTATATTAACTTATGAATTAGCGACAAGTTGTCGGGAATTTTTAACTTCTCGCCAAGTTGGCACGAAGTAATGTTGATAAGTCTTTTAACTTCTCGACAACCTGTCGCGAAGTTAAATTTGTGATACATACGGGTTTTAGTATTATGTACTATTCTGTGCATATTGCACAGAATTTTTAAATCATGAATCTATAGAAAATTTCAATATTTTTATCTTTATCAATTTCAATTTTATCAATTAATGTTTGTAAAAGTTCTCTAGTAGGTTTCTTTATATCAATTAATTCTCTTATTTTCTTTTCATATTCTTCTAATTCTTTTGCTTTAATACTTTCTTTTTTAGTGCTTTTATATTTTTCTAAATCTATCTGAGCTTTATTTAAAAGTCGTTCTGTTTCTTGAGATAATCTTTTATAAGTAACATCTGATATATTACCTCTAAATTTATCTTCATATAACATATCTATTTTTGATATATATTCTTTTATCTTGTTTTCTAAGTATCTTATCTTTTCTTTATTATCTTCCTTTCTACTATTTTTATCTGCTATTTCCTTTGATAAGACCCTAGAATCGATTTGTTTAATATAATTTTTACAAGTTGTTCTTACTACATCAAGCAATGCTTCTTCTAATTTATCATAAGGCATAAAATGTGGTTCACATAATCTTCTTCTTGGATCTCTTGCATATTTATTACAATTAATAGTCCAATAATTATGATTCTTTCGGTAAGTAATAGTTAGTGCATTTCCACATTCTTTGCAAAATAGTAAATTTTCAAATAATCTTTTTTCTCTATGACTAACGCTTACATTAGTTCTTTTTACATTACCTTGTATTCTTTCAAAAGTTAATTTATCAACCAATGGTTCGTGTGTACCAGGAACTATGTCCCAATTGCTTTTTGGAAGAGCTTTTTTCTTTTTAGATTTATAATTTACTTTAGTCTGTGTACTTTGAACCATATCACCTGTATACATTCTGTTTTTTAGTATCTTCTTAACTGATGATATAGTCCATTGTTCATTATATCTCATTTTAGAATTAGGATTTTTACGTTTTAAACTGCTAGGTGTTTTAATTTTATTGTCATTTAAATATGAAGTTATATCAGATAATCCTACACCATTAGCAGCCATTTCAAATATTTTTTTAACTACTGGTGCATATTCTGGGTCAGGTATTAAATGTCCTTTTTCTTCTGGGTCTTTCATATATCCATAACTAGGATTACTTCCAATAAACTTTCCTTTCTTTCTTTTATCATTTAAAACACTTCTAATTTTAATAGAATTTTGCCTACTATAATAATCATTACATGCAATAATGAATGTTGATGAATCATTACTTGCTTGATTAATTGCACTATCATAGTTTTCTTGCAACGATATAAATCTTATATTATTTTCTGGAAAAAAGTTTTCAATATAATATCCTGTCATAACATGATCTCTACCTAATCTTGATAAATCTTTTACTATAACTAAATTTACCATTTTATTTTTAATATCTTCAATCATTTTAGTAAATCCAGGTCTTTCAAAATTAGTACCGGAATATCCATCATCAACATATTCTCCAACAAATATAAAACCTTTTTCTTTTACGAAGTTCATTAATAAATTTCTTTGATTAGTAATACTTTCACTTTCTGATTCATAAGATTTTCCTTCGTCTGCTTCCGATAATCTTATATATATGACCGCTCTATAAATATTATTTGGCATTTGCATTAATCCGTTATACATTTACTACTCCTTTCTTTTTTGCATAACAATCAAAGCCATTTAAAGTATAATACTTTATTTTCAAACTGACGAATGTGCTAATTTTTAATTAGTACACTTTTTATATATTTATTTAACAAATCTACCAAATTAAGAGCATTATCATCTTTTCTAAAAGTTTCCGTAATTTTAAACATAAGCCACCTCATAAAATTTTATGAGTGTCTTTTTCATTTTATTTCTTATTCCTCCTCGTATATATCACTTAATAATTTTTTTAACTCTTCTTGTTCTTCAAGAGTTGCTTCATTTTTAGGTATTAATTTACCATGCCAGTATTCATTACCAACTTCATCTTTATAATAAATACTATCTTCTTTTTTATTTAATTTATTATTATATTGTTTAAATTTTTGTTTATAGTCTGTATTAAAATTATTTTTAATACTTTTTAATTTTAAATTTAAGACCTCTGATAATTTAATTATACGCTTTGAATTATTTTTACTTGTATTATCATATTTAGTCTTAATATAACCAAAGGTGGCTAAATTACTTATACTTTTTGATACAGTTACTGACGTTACATCATAAATATCACAAAAATATCTATTAGTAGCCCAACAATAACCATTCTTCTTACAAAGACTTATTATATGAATTAATAATAATCTTTCTAAAAAAGTTAATCTATTATCTCTTAATACAGATTTTAAAATAAATACATTTATGAATTCTTCTTTATCCATAATAATCAATATATAAGATATATCTTAAGATAATAAGAGTGCACTTTTAAATGTTATTTTCCCTAGGTATTTTCATCTTATAACAAATTAAAATAAAAAGAAATTGTACAAAATATGCAAAAGGAGTACATTTCTGTACTCCCACTACAATGATTCTATATCTTTAAACTCATAATTTATGTTTTCTTTTAACAATCTTTTTAATATAGACATCAATTGCATAATTATGTAATTAATTTCATCAAAAGATACCTTAATATCAATAACATCTTTATTCGGATGTAACAATTGATTTCTCAATCCATCATCACTGTAATATTTATTTAAAATTTGAATAGTTTGTTCTGGCAAAACTTCTGTTTTATTATTTTGAATTATTGAAAGTAAAGTCTTCATTATACCTTGTTCATAATGTTCAACATCTGCATCGGGCACTAATTTGTATATCTCCAAAACCATTCTTTCAATTAAAGGAAAGCTATAATACAAACTCTCAATAGTTCCAGAATTTAAAAAGTCTGTATCTATTTCACCAATTATATTTTTAGTATTATCATCTTCCAATGCTTTTACAAAATCTAAATATGTAAATCTAACCATTCTATCACTTCCTTTATAGTTTTCAAATCCAACTTTGTTAATTGGTTATCAAATATTAATTTACTATTCCCTATTTCTTTATTATATTTAAAATTATAATATTTTGAGAAATCTAATCTTTCATCACTTTTACTTTTAATCTTATTAATCAAATATTTAAATCCTTGAAAATTAATATTATTATTTTCAGACAAATTATACATCATTCTATAAATATCATGATCATAATTCTCTATTTCTTCTAAAGATAAATATGTTTCCAAAATTAATTTTGTTTTAAAAAACATTTCGATGTAAAAAAACAAATTAAAGAATGTTAATGGTTTAATTATTAAATTATTTGTACAACAATTTAAAATGGACAATGAATTATCTTTTAAATATATATAATTATCTATTATTTCTTGTCTTAGCTGTCTAGTTTTTTCTGAAATAGTATCGGAAATATCCGGTAAATACTCTAATTCAAATGCTTTATTTTTCATTCAATAACCAACTTATAAAAATTAGCCCTGAAAAGGTCACTACTAATGATGTTACTAATTGTTCATTAATTAGCGTCCCATGCATAATATTATTTCTTAAATTTAAACCAGATTTCTCGTACAAAATATAATTTAAATACATTATTCCATCAACTTTCGACTCATCATCTTTATAAATTTCAAATAAATTATTTAAATTTGTAAAACCATCTTTACAAACTGCAAGATTATTTCTTTCCAAAATTTTTATAACATTAACTTCTATTGATAATATATTACTAACAACTATAGCATATTCGTTATTAAAATCATAACCAATTGATTCTTTTAATTCCTTAATTATGCTTTTAAAATCTGATTTAGATATTGTTGAAATCAAAATATTTTGATGCAATTGAAATGTTGTAGATAAATATTTTAGTAATTCTTCATAAAAGTTTGAACTTAATTTATTTAATAATTTTGGATGAGTTTCAGTATATTCAATACCTTTTTCATCAAAATATTTTTTAAAGTTATCATCATTAACTTTTTTTCTATCTTCCAAACGTAATGAATAAACTTCTCTCTTTGAATCTATAGTATATTTAGAAACCAAACTCAGCATAGGATGTTCTGCATATGATTCTAAAGCCTGATATAATTCTGATGTAAAATTTATTTTTGAGGCTGCATATAGCTTAAATTTGTTATCTAATAAGCTTTTTCTATATTCTTCTACTTCTTTTGTTGGAACTTTATGTTCATATTTATATTCATGCATTTCAGACTTCACATAGTCATTATCAGAAACAATATATCTCTTTAGACTTAATAAATGCGATAAACATTCTTGAATTTTTCCCTTTTGATTATCCTGGTAACTTTCTATATTTTTTGAAAGATACAATAATTCTTTTTTCAAATTTTCAATTTCTGATAACCCTTGTATAAAACTATAATCTTTATTTTTAAGTTTATTTACTAATTTATTAGTTACATTAATATACATATTAATTATTTTGTTATTTGAATCTAAATCTAAACAATTATCTTTATCTAATTCAAATATTACTTCTTTTGCATAATTATATCCACCAAAAGTATCTAAAGAATCCTTTATATATTCCATATATACATCTATATGTTTTGTCTTTTCAACATCATAATATATTATATTAGATATATGCTTTTTGCTTGTAATAAACAATTCTATCAGCTCATTATAGTCTTTTTTCATAGATTTTAAATTATTAAATATTTTACTTATAATTTCTCCATCTATAAAAATATCATTATCTAAACCAAAATAAATAATTTCTTTATAAAACAAATACAAATCGTTAGGTGTTTCAATGAATAATTTTTTTCTAACATTTAAACTATCCACGACATTTCTAAAATCATCTTTTGCCAATTTATAATCATTACAATTTGTTTTGTACTCATTTGAATTAATTGTATTATTATATGTATACAAAAAATCTTGAATAATATTTTTATAATATAATAAATCGTTATTATCAGCATAAAGATACAAATAAAATATAATTTCTAAATCTTGTTTTGATATTCTTATTTCATGACTATTAAAAATAGTAAATAATCTATTATCGTGATAATAAAAAGAATTATATATTCTTAAAAACTTTCTAAACTCCAACAAAAACATTTCTCTACTACTTTGATTATTAAAAGTATAATCAAAATTCTCATTTAATTGATTACCAGAAAGTTTATCTTCTAGAAATTCCTTTAATATTTTTTTCAATTTTTACCTCCTACTACTAAAAAAAGCGTAATACAAACCCAAAATAATTTAAGCCTGTACTAGCGCCTTTTTATTATCTATTTCCTTTAATACGGTTATGCGTTCTACATAACATTTGACAATTAATTATATCAGTAGAACCACCCTTACTCCATGCTGTAACGTGGTCAGCATCCATATCTTTATAATCCCATATTTTGACTTTATTTGATAAATTTTCAATTACACACATAGGGCAATTAGAAACTGCTTTCAATTTTGCTTCTTGCGTCTGTCTTTCATAAACTGTTTTTTTTGTCGGCTCATCAAAGATTCTAATATTAAGTAATTTAGTATCTTCTTTTCTACAACCATTTAATATATATTCGTAGCATCCTTTTTTATCGGTAACAAAATAATCACTATATAATTCATTTAATTTTTTTGAAATTTCATTTGAATTATAGGGATTCTTATGATATTTTTCGTACATTTTCCCCCAATTTATATATTGCATTTCATCTTTTACATCAATGAATATAGTAGAAACCCAATTGATAACATCATTAAAATATGAAGTTAGTTCATTTATATTATCATCATGTCTGTGATTTGCCATATATTTTTCAAGATTACCATCTTTTTCCCAATCCTTTGAAACCCAAGATAAAGCAACTTCTAACAAACCTTGTCTTTTTACTTCTACTTTCATATAACTCAACCACTTATGTAAATTTGAGTTCTGAGAATTGCTAAATATTTCTTTTGCTTTAGTTATAAAAGTTCCACTATATATAGAATTTAATAGTTCTTGATTATTTAGTGGCTTTCCGGCGATATTGATTGTTTTAAACCACTCCTTTATTTCTGATTCATCACCACTACAAATATAAATAGTCAATTCAGTATTATATATTTTTTCTTGCTTATCTTTAGGCAACGATTCAAATTTATATGGAATATCATTTTCATCTATCCATGCGAATTTATTTGTTATATATCTACCTATGCTAGTTATTCTTTGCTGTCCATCAAGAATTTCATATTTATCTCTTTCTGTTTCAACAAAATATATTAGCCCTATCGGATATCCTTTTAATAAAGAATCAATAACAGCAACGTCATCTTTTCCGTTTGCATAAATATAATTTCTTTGATATTCTGGCTGAATAGTTAATTTCCCAGCCCAACCAAACAACCCTTTTTCTTCTGATTCACTATATTGAAATCCTTCGCAAATTTGTCTAATAGTTAAATCTGTTCTTAATCTAGTTTTCATCTACATCCTCTACTTTCTGAATTAATATTCTATCATATATTTGTTTACCATTAATATATCCTCTATGACGTTGAGATGGAATGATCCTTATTCTTTCAACTTCTGGTGTATTATCCCCAGAATGTGTGTGTCCTATTATTCTAAATTGTTTAGGATTATGAAACTTAAGAAAAGTTATTGGAACCCCCATAACACCAACATAATCAGATGGAATCGCATCATATCTTGGGACTTCTAATGCATCATAATTATCAAATTTTGGATAAGTATTTATTCCGTAATCTTTTTCTAACTTTTTTATTAATGGCTTGTTATATCTTAAATTATCTTGCATCGTCATCAAACTTAGCGTTGTATGACGTCTTTTTAAATCAATATTAGTATACCAACATATATTTCCCATACTACGCCATTTTTGTCCCTTTTCATCTATCCAAAATCTTGTTTCTCTAGGTTCCGAATCTTCGGGAACTTTAAATGCCATATCGCCAGCATATTTTCCTAACCACATCTTACCATCTCTTACAAGAGGAAATGTTTCTTTAGTAGTCGCATCATTTTCATTACCAATTATAATAAATTGCTTATTTGATTCTATTAACCAAGCTAGAAATTCTCTAAATAATGAAAACGGTGGATTTGTTATTATAATATCTGCCTCATCCCTCAAAGTTTTGACTTCATCAGATCTAAAATCACCATCACCTTCAAGGTAATCCCATTCTAAATCATTAATATCAATTCTTCCAGATTTATTTTTATCTCTATCTAATGTAAATATTTTACCATGTGAATTTGTTTTTGTTTTATCATATTTAGGACTTTCTTGCTCAAATAATGATAATTGAACAAAAACTGATGTTTTTTTATCATTAGCATAACTCGTACTAATAAGTTTCTTTAATCCTAATAATTCAAAATTCTGTGCAAAATATCTTGTAAAATTACTCCATTCCGGATCATCGCACGGAAGTAATATTATTTTATCCTTGAAAACGTCTGGATTATATTCTAAATAAGCATTCATTTCTTTTTCTATATCTGAGTATTCTGTGTAAAACTCGTCATCCTTCTCTTTTTTTGCTCTCTTTAAACTTTCGTTATTAGCCATTCTATCACTTCCTATTAACTAAAATTTTCTCTAATTTGTGTTCTAACTGATATAAAGTATTGGAACCGGATAAGTCTCCACCTAAGTCTTTGAGAGCCGAATATAATATTTGGCGTTTGGACGGATTTGAATTGTTTGGGACTTCTTTATCATTTTCTTTTTCGTAAATACCCAATGTTCCATCTTCTTTTGTTTTTGAATAATAATATTTACCGGTTAAACTAGAATGAAACTGAATATTTTTAAAATGATGTCTATTTTTAGATAGTGATAATGCTTCTTTTTCTTCTTCTATTTCTTCTTTAGTTTCTTTCCACAAATGTAATCTATCAGTTGTACCATTAAATTCTGCCATACTTTCAAATGCAGAATATATTTCTTCTGGTTTAATATGATAAAATTCTCTTACTCTTATTTTATCACCTATTTTTTCTTTACTTCTTAATTCTGGATTTAAAGTATCAATAAAGTTATGTAATTTTTTATCGGTTAATCTTTCCATAACATCAAATGTTGCATATATATGAAAGGAAAAAGGTACTGCTTCAGAATTATTTAACTGTTTAACTCTAGCATCGACATCATCTGCATAACCAATTTTTACATATTCTGGGAATGATGGATTGGTTAATATATAAATTACCCCACATTTTTGCTTCATGTTTTCACACTCCTAAAGATATAAATACATGTATATTATAGCATATAATTTGACATTTTTGGATTTTGTCATTAAATTACATACCATTTTTCAATTTTTGCTATATAATTATTTCAAAATTACGGTTTGAGATATTCCCCATAATTTTGCAAATGGCGGGAGTAAATTTGCAGTGCTGGCTAAGACAAGATTTTACTAACCTGAAAGAGTCACCAATTTTTTTAAATTATTTAAAATCAATTTTTATCAAAAAAAGACTCTATTTAATTTTTTTAAATAGAATCTTACATTTTAAATTTGTTTTTTCAATTTTAGTGGACTAATTTTTAAAATAATTAAGTTATATTTTATTTTTAAAAATTCTTCAAATTATTCATCTTTTATATCTTTTTTACCACTTATCATCATGATTCTCCATAAATTAGTTCTTTCAAAACTATTTCTTCAGCTATATTTTTTATGTTATTCATCTTACCTACCCATAAAATTTGATTATTTTGTTTCAACCTTTCATCAACATTTTCTTTTTCAGCAAGTAATAATATTAAATTATTTATTCTACTATTAGCAATAATATCGACATCATGTAGATATTCATTTAACTTATCATTCATAAGTAATTCAGTATATAATCCTCTTTTATTCTTCTTTAGATACTCTAATTTAAGCAATCCATACTTTCCTATATTAAATCTTTCTTTATCTTCTAATTTCAAATTTGGTAATAAATAATCACCTTTTCTAGTGTAACTAATATTCATAACATTTCTCCATTTCTTTCTATTTTTATTCAGCTTTAATTGTTATACATTCGTTACACAATGACCATCCCCACCTCCGGAATTGATATGATTCGATATTAAAATAGCATCGGGATCTCCATTAAACGCTTCGTTTGCTCTTCTTAATCTTTCTGTTCTAGAAATATCTTCATCTGTTGTTTTTACTGATACTACAGGAATACCTAACTCTTGTAATCTTCTTGTCATATAATTTGCTGCTTGTAAGTTAAAATCTTTCTCTTTTAAATTTCCACTGATTGCTCCAGGGTCACTTCCTCCATGACCAGAATCTACTACAACACCCGTTATTTTCCTTTCGTTCATCTTTTTCACCTCTACATTAAAATATGTAAATGAGATGATTTTGCTACTATTAGAAAAATCTTAAAATAGATTTTTACCTCTTAACATATGCTTTTATTTGTCTTTTTGCTTTGGTTGTTTTTACTTTGTCTAACCATTCAATGTTAGGTCCTAAAGATAGGGTATCAGTAATAATTCTTACTCTATCTTTATTATGTAGAATATAATCACAATCTACAGGGTTATCGTTTACTATGGCTGCAACCATTTTATTTCCTATATCAGTATGAATTTTATAAGCCAGGTCAATAGCAGTTGATCCTAATGGTAATTCCATTATCTCTCCTTTATTTGTATATACATATACTCTTTGTGATAATAATTCTTGTTGTATACGTTTTACAAATTCTTGATTGTCTGTACAATTTTGGTCTATTTCTACTAAGGATTCAAAAAACTGATACTTATTTTTTAAATCTTCTTGCATTATATTTCTAGCATTACCTTTGTTTATATTCCAAAAAGCTGTTAATCCATATGATGCGATTTTTTCTTTTTCAAAAGTTCTTATCTGAATTTGAACTAGTCTACCATCTGCTCCAAATACTGTAGTATGAAGAGAGCTATACAGATTAGTTTTGGGATTTGCTATGTAGTCTTTAAATCTATTATTCATAGGAAAATATTTATCATGAACTAGTCCTAAAGTTGGATAGCATTTAGCAACATTATCAACAAGGATTTTTAATGCTAATAAATCATGAATATCCGATAATTTTTGTCCTTGCTCTAGACGTTTATATATTCCATAGATATTTTTTGTTCTTATTTTTAGCTCATGTGGAATATTGGCATTAGTTAATACTTTATTTATTGTTTGTAACATTTCTTCGCGACATTGTTTGGTATCTTCATCTATTTTCATTCTTATGTCACGTACTCTTTGATAAGCATCTGAATTATAATACTTTAAAGATAAATCTTCTAATTCACTTTTTATTATATGCATTCCTAGTCTGTCCGCTAAAGGGACATATAACAATAATGTTTCTTTGGCATTTTCTTTTTGCTTAAATTCTGATTTAAATTGTAATGTTCTCATATTGTGTAGTCTATCAGCAAGCTTTATTATAATAATTCTTACATCATTTGTTATACTAGTAATAATTTTTCTAGTATTTGCTAGATTTTGTTCTTGTTTGCTTGCGAAATTCATTCTACTAATCTTAGTTACTCCATCTACTAAGTTTGCAACATCATCATTAAAATCTATAGCAATTTGCTCTTTGGTAATTTCGGTATCTTCTAGCGTATCATGTAATAGTGCCGCACAAAGGGTGTCCGTATCTGCATACATTTCAGCTAGAGTATACGCTACATTTAATGGATGAGTAATATAATCTTCTCCGCTTTGACGTTTTTGACCTTTATGTAATTCTTCTGCATAGTAATATGCTTTTTTTATCATTTCTAGTCCTTCTATGTTGTATTCTGCTACTTTTAAAAGTAAATCATTTACAGTTAAATTATTCATACACACCTCCTAATAAATAAAAAATGCGCCATGGCGTATTGCCTTAGCGCTTGTATTATTTTAAAGAAGCAAAACATGAGTATGATGACATGATTAAAGAAATTATTGAAAAATGTAACATATATTTTATATTTTCTTTATAACTCACACTCATAACTGCACCTCTTTAAATATTAGTATTCAATTTATCACTAAAATTTAAAGTTGTCAAGATACTTTTCTTATAGAGTTTTCAAATAAATATTCCGTATTCCTCTTTCAAATTGTTTTGTATTTAGTAGTTTAAAATTATCTTTTTCTAGATTTCTAATAGAGTAAATATTATTTGGATGTACAGTTACTACTGCATATTTATATCCTTTCTTTTTTGATATTTGATTTAGTTCTTTTAACATTTGATATTGTAAATTATTACCTATATATTTGGTATTTACAAACATTGGTCCATAGTCAACTACATCTTGTTCTTTATAATTTAATTGTAAGCTTTTTAGTGACTCTTTTGTTGCAGGTATTAACATCATTGAACATACTGGAGTCTCTTCTTTATAATATATCCAAATCTTAGAATCTTTTTTCAATAGTTCCTCTAAATCTTCTTTTGTAAAATCTCCTAACCATTCTGGATATTCTATATTCAATTTTACTTCTTTTCTAAATTCTAAATATTTATCTATATTTATTTTTTCTATTACTGATAGATTTTCTATATTTATTATAGGAGTCCAATTTAATTGTTTCCTTATTATATTTATTTTTTCTTTATCTTCTATATATTCTTTTCTTGGCTTAATAAAGTTTTTTGATCCTCTTTTTTCTTCTTTATATCTTGGTATTAGTTGAATATGAAAATGATTCATTGGACCATCACACATTGTACATAGATAGATACTTTCAGCTTGATATACTTCTTTTAATATAATCATTACTTTTTTAGCAAATGTATATACTTTTTCACATAAGGTATCAGGTAATTCTGTCATATCCTTATAGTGTTTTTGTGTGGAAATTATTGTATGGCCTACTGCTCTTGGACTTCCACATAGAAAGCATTCTATATCTACGTCTTTATATAGCATTTTATTTTTATTGTCACCAAATACAATATGATTGTGTTCTCTATCATAACAAGTTGGACATATTCCTTTATCTGTTAGTTCTTTATTTGTAATCTTTTCCATACTTTACTCCATTATTTTTCATTTTTATATAGCACATTAATATCTACTGCAGTATTAATTCCATCAATTCTTCCATCCTGACATAATTGCCACATTACATAGTGTGAATCATAGTCTGTTTGGTCTGTATAGTGTGCTAACCATACATCGTAATCATGATATTTCCAAATGCTATTTAAATAATTTTTACTACCATAAAGCATTCCATCATATCCTCTATCTTCTATCTTCTCTAAGAAAGATTCTGCTACCTCATTTAGTCCGAATAGTGATAATTCCATTTGATTAAAACTGTTATAGCATTCCCAGTCAAATGCGATTGGAAGAGTTAACTCGTAGTCTTTTATTTGTTCTAGTACCCAGTCTGCTTGCTTTCTTGCTTCCTTTTTACTATTAGCATAAGAATAAAAATATACTCCTACTTTCAAATCATTAGCTAGCGCATTTTCTATATTCTGTTTAAAGTAAGGATCTAGTATATATTCTCCATCTACTCCTTGCTGGGAACCTACTCTAATCATTACGAAGGTTGCTCCCGCATCTTTTACTTTTTTAAAATCAATATCTCCCTGCCATTTTGATACATCTATTCCTATTTCTGTATTTTCATCTTTGTGTCTTGTAACGACGTCATTAAAAGCGGTTACTACTTCTTCTCTTTCTTCTGTAGGAGCTGGTGTTGGTTGAGATGTTGATACTGGTGCTGGTTCATAGACATTTAAAGTAAACTTAATTCGTTCTTCGTTTTTATTACTATCCGTTGCAACATAAGTTAAATTATATGTTCCTGCTGTATTTAAATCGTAAGACCCTTCAATCTTACAGGTAGGATTACTATCATAATTATCGGCACAAAAAATTTCTTCTTCTAGGTTTAAGTCGCTTCCTACTCTTGCACTATAGCTTCCTGATAACCAAACTAGTGGCTTTTCCTCATCTACTACATCTATTGTAAATACTCCTCTTTTTTCTTTATTATTCTCATTTTCATATACAAAAGAGACTTCTTGTTTACCTAGTTTTTCCGTATTTAAGGTTTTATTGGTTATTACTTTTCCTTCAATAGATGTAATTAAATCTTTTATTTTTACTTTGCTGTAAACTGGTATTTTTAAATTTTCAATTAATGTATATCCCGTATTATCTATTTCTGGAGGTGCTAATATAGAGATTATACTTCCTAAAATAATTAAGAAGACACCTAGTGAACTAATGATAATTATTTTCTTTTTCATAAATCACCTCATATATCTAATATTCCTAAGATGATAATTCCTATTATTACTAGTGATATTGCTAGATAGTGTTTCTTAGATAATTTTTCCTTTAAAAATATTCTAGACCATAATAGCGATAATATGCAATAAGAACCTACAATTGGTGCGGTAATAATAGAATTAGCACTCATTGCATACACATAGAAAAATTGTCCTATCGTTTCAAATATGGCTGCTATTACTTTTGGTTTTTCATTTTTTATTGTTAATTTTACTCTTTTTTTCTTTAGGTATATATATGTAATTATACTATATATCAAGAAAGTATATTCATAAGCGATTGGGGCATTATCTTCACTAATTAGTTGCATTTTGTCTAGATAAATGGCATCTAGAAATGTTCCAAGACCATCTAATATACAATAAGCAATAGGAAATATCATGGTTAGTAGAACTACTTTCTTTTTCGTTAGACTGTTTTTTAATGTTACTCTATTATCTTTTTCTTCTTTTGATTCTATTATTCCAAGAAGTATTACACCCGTTAATATTAATAAAAAGGCTATATAGGCTGGTACTTGTAGCATTTCTTTAAAAAATAGTAAAAGTAATATTGCTGTTATTACCCCGCTACAGTTTTGTATAGGACTAGCAATTGATAATTCTAGGTATTTTAATCCTTTATATCCTATTACCATGCTTATAATATATAATAGTGATACTGGTAGATATTTAATTATTTCTATTATATTAAAATCTATTCTTTTTACTATCACATAAATAGTTGCATGTATTCCCATGATTAGTCCTACACAGACACCAGTTTTTAGATGATTATAATCTCCTGCTTTTTTATTTCCAATCTTATAAAATAAGTCAGCAGTTCCCCAACATAAAAGTGTCATTAAGGCAAATAGCATAAACATTCTCCTTATTATTTATATTATAGCTTATCTTTTTAGAAAAAACAAAAATATCCACAACTTTTGTGGATATTTATTTTGATGACTTTATTTCTTCCACAGATTCTGTTAATTTTTCATAAGTAGTAGCACCAGGAATGGTTAGTTTTATTACAGAATCTTTTACTATAAATGAATTAGGGTAAGAAATAATTTCAAATTTTGAAAAGAACTCACCTGTTTCATCCATTAATACCGGGAATGTTATATCTTTATTTTCGATAAATTTCTTGATTTGTTTTGTGCTCTTATGTTCTAGTTTTGGTGATACTACTGATAAAAGAATTACCTCTTCTTTATTCTTTTTATAATGATTATATAGTTTTTCTAATTCTTTTAGTTCTTTTTTACAAGCACTACAATCTGTTGACCAAAAGTGTAATATTACTGTTTTATCTTTATAGTCATTCCAATTATGAGTTTTGTTATTTTGATCTTTTAAAGTGAATTTTTCTACTTTATATTGTGATTTTTTATTTGTTTTATTACTTAGTCCGTTACTGCAACTTGCAAGTCCTGTCTCTTCGTTGATGCCACAATTTTGTTCTAGTTTAGACGAAGTTTCAAAATCTATATTCGTAATTAATGTATAGCTTCCTACTAAAACTAATAATACGCCTCCTACTTGAACTACTCTTTGCATGATATTTTGTTTTTTCTTTAAAAAGTTTAAGGCTTCTCCTGTAAATAATCCTAATATTAGAAATGGAATAATAAAGCCAATAGCATAAATTAATACTAATATATTACCTAAAAGCATACTACTAGCACTACTTGCCATAATTAATACAGATGATAAAGCAGGCCCTACACATGGAGTCCAAGCAAAACTAAATAGAAATCCCATGACGAATGCTACTATTGGATTCATTTTATTGGGATTAATATTTATATTTAGCTTCTTTTCTTTTTGTAAAGACTTAAAGTTGATAATCTTTAATTGAAATAGTCCTAATATTACGATGATAATTCCGCCTATTATTGCGATAATTGTCTTATATTCCTTGAAAAAACTACCTAGTGTTGTGAAAGAAAGTCCTAGAATAAAAAATGACATTGATATTCCTAATACAAAGAATAGGGTATATAAAAATACTTTTTTTCTTTTATATATAATTTTTCCATCTTTTGTTTTTTCTTTGGCATTTCCAGCTAGATATCCCATGTATAGTGGTAATAGTGGAATTACGCAAGGTGAAAAAAACGAAATGATACCTTCTAATAAAACGGTTACTCCCTGTATTAAAAAATCCATTTTCTACCTCCTATTCATTATGCCTACTATATTTTAACAAAGTTTATGCATTTGAACAAGAAAAATATTATTTTTTCACTTTTATTTTTTGAATATGATTAATTAAATACGAAGAGATAGTTACAGTTATTATAGAAAATATAATACGTGTTATTGGTATATATGATAGAGAAAGCCCTAATACTAAAAAGTCTGTAAATAAGATCGTGAAAGTGGCCATTTCGTGATATGAGAAATGCTTAGTGCTAGGGCATCGTCTCCACCACTTGAGCCTCCTTGTCTTACAATCATACCCACTCCCACTCCTACAAAAACACCTCCTAGTATTGCGGCTAATAGAGGACAATTTGATAAATTTGGTAACATCCAAGGTAGTACTTCCCAAAGTTCATAAAATAAAGATATACTTATTGTTGAAATTACAGATAACTTTAAAAAGTTTATTCCTAAATATTTAAAGGCGAGTAAGTAACAACTACTATCTAGTAATGGTGTTATGATAGCTGGTGATATTTCTAACCAGTGTTCGATTAGAAGCATCAATCCAATTACTCCTCCTTCTGTGATTTCCGTGCGCTCATGAATATTATGAATTCCAAAGGAACAAATTCCTGCTCCTAGAAGAATAAAGAATACTTTTTTCCAGGTAATTCCTTTTAATAATTTTTTTATATACTCCTTTTTCAAAGTATAACCTCCTTATCCTATATAACGACATGATAGTAAAGAATTTTTTATTAGTCAATATGAAAATATGAAAAAAAGTCCTTTCGGACTTTATATTTCTATTTCTTCTATATTTTTGATTCCTTTATTCATTACCTTATAATAAATGAGTATACTTCCCATTAATAGTAATATAATTAACATTCCTTTTAAGATAGAAAGTGGTATTAAAACTACTTTATTTAAATAATAGATTCCTCCTCCTAATACGACTGCAATAATCATAGAAATTGCCATAGAGAAGAAGGTATTTTCATTACCTCTTAAAGCATTTAATTCATCTTCCCAGACTAATTTTGGATTTACGGTATCTAGATATATTCCTAAATATGTAAAGAATATACATGATAGTAAAGATACTACTGTAAATACTATGAAATCCATAAATGTAGCTTCTAAGAAATAACAGATAATTAATAAATATATAAAATTAAATCCAAAACTAATTATAATTGATATTAATGCTTTGATATTTAATTGTGTTTTATATTCTACTGGAATATACTTCATAAATGGTAAATGATGTCCTTCTCTAGAGATAGAACTTGATGCAATACTGTTTGCTGTTGTTAGTATGGCAGATATAGCAAATATAGAAATAAATACTACTAGTAAACCTAAGGCTTCTCCCTGTTTATAATGGTTTACAAACTCAAAAATAACATTATCTTGCCCTTGAATTAAGTAAATAAGAATGATGATAATTGGCCATA
Organism: uncultured Bacilli bacterium; assembly: GCA_944332295.1. GTDB lineage: Bacteria > Bacillota_I > Bacilli_A > RF39 > UBA660 > Faecimonas. Next base: position 61,264 of record CALVJR010000004.1, read on the forward strand.
GTAGATTACTTAAAATACAATTACTAAAGAATGATGGTGTTCTAACTAATATTTTTAATTCTTTTTCTATATATGTTTTTACATAATTACGTTTTTCTGCTTTTTTAATAGTTTCTGATAATTTTGTTTTATTATCCACGGCATTACTACTAATTCTTTTTACTCCAGGAATATATATTTTATCTGCTAATACCATAAAGATTAAATAGGCAAATACATTTATTAATAAATACATAATAAATGCAAAAATATTATTTGCTGTAATTGCTGTTACTAAGAAATAGGTACTAGGGAAAATAATATTCATAATATCTAGGAATCCTACTTTTCCTTGTGCTAATAGTGGAATAAATTCGGTTATACTATCATTATTTAAATATCCGATTGCTATCATTCCTACTACAATAATAATACCTAGCATTACTAATGTTAACATATTGTTTTTATTTTTTATTAGTTTTGTAAATCTCATTATTAGTAAAGCAATGATTCCACAATATACTAATGGTAGTATTGGTAATGTTATAATTCCTATTAAACTCATAAGAGCTGTAGATATACTTACACCATCAATAATTAAGAATCCTAAAAATGCAGCGATTAGGAATAAAAATTCCATAATACTTTCACTAATTAGCACAGCCATAAATTTAGAAGAAATTAATAATTTTGGTTTTATTGGTAATGGTAATATGTGCTCTATGTCTCCTGAAAAATAGAACGTGTTTAATATTATATTAAATCCAAAGATCATAGAGAAAATACAAATAAATTGTATTACTAATAATAAAGCATTTCCTATATTTCCGGCATAGGCCATATTATTTAGTATTTCCCCTTTAATTCCACTAGTAGCGGCTGCTACTAAAAAAGTCATTAATATAAAGCATGGAATAAAGATAAATACAGTTGCTATAATACCTAATGTAATATAAAAGTTTTTCTTTTTTACCTTTTCTGATTTTGGCATTTCTCCTGATAGTAGAAATGTTCTTACTAATTTATTATACATCTTCATCTTGAACCATCCTCAAGAAAATTTCTTCTAAGTCTTTTTTGGTATATTTTTTCTTTAGATCTTTTAATGTTCCTTGATATAGTATTTTTCCTTCTTTGATGATGATTACTCTATCACATAGTTTTTCTGCTACTTCTAAAACATGGGTTGAAAATAGTACTGCGTGTCCTTTTTGGGCATGGTCTTTCATCATTTCCTTTAGTTGATGTGCAGATTCTGGATCTAGACCAATTAATGGCTCATCTAATATCCATACGTCTGGTTCATGAATCAAAGCGGCAATTACCATCATCTTTTGGCGCATTCCGTGAGAGTAACTAATCATTTCTGCATCTAGAATATTTTCCAGACCAAAAGCTTTGGTTAATGTTTTTATTCTTTCTTTTCTCTTAGCACTACTTACATTATAAATATCAGCAATCAAATTTAGAAATTCTATTCCTTTTAGACGAAGAAACATATCCGGACTATCAGAAATATATCCTATGTTTTGTTTTGCTTTTAAAGGTTCTTTATCAATATCGTAGCCGGCAACTTTGATATCCCCTTCGTCTTTTTGATAGATTCCAGTTAATAATTTTAATGTCGTAGTTTTTCCACTTCCATTAGGACCAATAAATCCTACTATTTCTCCTGGATTTACAGTAAATGATATGTTATCTACTGCTTTATTTGTATCATTAAATACTTTTGTAACATTTTTTACTTCTATCATACTATTACCTCCTTATTATTATTTTAATACCTCTACCTTACTTTAAGTCAATACTTCTATCTATATTCTTTACCATTTTACATAAAAAAAACATCCTTTTGATGTTTTTACAGCATATTTTTCTTCTTTAATAATAATGCAACTAATAATGATACTACAACTGCAATAATTATGACTAAAATAAAGGCATTGTCTTTACCAGCAAAGCTTCCTAGTGATACATTCATTCCTAAGAAGGAAGAAATCATGGTTGGTATAGATAGTACAATAGTTGCGGCTGCTAAAAACTTCATAGCAATATTTAGATTATTAGATATAATTGTTGCATACGTATCTGTAATAGAAGATAAGATATCTTTATAGATTCCACTCATTTCGATTGCTTGTTTATTTTCAATAATTGCATCTTCTAATAAATCTAGGTCTCCTTCATATAAGGGAAGAATAATACCTTTTGCTAGTTTTTCTAGTACTGCATCATTGGCCTTTAGAGATGTCATGAAATATACTAATGTCTTTTCAATATCTAATAGTTCTATTAAGTCTTTATTTTCTGTTGTCTTTTTTAATACTTTTTCTTTTGTTTCAATATCTGCATTAATTTCTTTTAAGGCTTTTAGATAGTTTGATGCACTTTTTAATAATATTTGTATTAAGAATCTTGTCTTTTTAGCTGTTCTAAAATCTTTTACTTTATTTCGTTTAAAGTCATTTAGAAGAGTGGTCTTTTTTACTGATACGGTAATAATATAGTTATTATTTGTGATAATAATACCAAGTGGATATGTTTTATATTTATGTTCCCCTTCATTTTCTAGATAGGGAATATCAATGACAATTAAGGTAGCATTATCTTCTTGTTCTACTCTGGGTAATTCTTCCGTGTCTAGCAGCTTCATAATTAAGTCTTTATCTACTCCAGTTCTATTTGCTACTTTATCAATTTCATCTGGTGCTGGCATAATTAGGTCTATCCAGCAATCAGCAGTCATTTTCTTTACTTTTTTTGCTTTCTTTTCTACTGCGCTAGTTTTATAAATTTTTAGCATAATAACACTCCCTTCTTTTCAATTCTATATATTATATCACAATTCTTGCTAATATTTACTTTTTTTAGTGATAAAATTACTGATTTTTGGGAGGTTTTAGCTCTTTTACTTTGACAAAATGAGGTTTTTCGTTACTATCTTTTCTTTTTTTCCACTCTTCTTGTAATTGATAATAATGATATCTGTTTAATTTTTTATATTGTCCTAAATATTGATCTTGTATTTCTTGCTGATATAAAGGAGTAGTATGGTATGTAGTATATAATTCATTTAAGCGGACTTTATATTTCATTAATGTAGAAGTTACCTCTTCTTCGCTTTGGATATTTCTTCTTCCTTCTGTATTACAGCTTGCTATCATATTAACTATTTCTTGTTTAGGAATTCTAGTAATATCTTGTGTCTGTAATCTTTCCTGCCTTTTTCTTATCTCTGTTATCGCGGGTGTTAATGCTCGTTCTTGTTTTTCAATCATGCCTTTTACCGCATTATAGTTTCTTTCACTACATAAGCCATTGGCAAGATCTAGAGAAAGTATGCGATATTCTTCTACTGATGGTATTTTGTCTATCTTACTAATATTAATATTTGCTTGATTTTTATCATAAAAATCTTGATATATGGTTTTTTGTTCATTTAATTTGCCAGTTAATACTATTTCTCTTTTTAATCTTTTTTTTCTAGTTACTGTTGCTAAAACTTTGGCTTGTTCTATTATTTCTTTTAATGATAAGTCTTGGTTGTTAGAAAGTAAATTTATATAAACATACCAAGGATTATATCTACCATTTGTCATTACTATATTTTCTTGATAGTAATCTAATAATAGTTCCCAGAATGCTTCTTCTTGTCTAGTATCTTGTTTATTTTCTATGAACGGTAACATAATTTTACTTATTTTATCGACTATTCCTTGATGTTTTAACATATGTAATACTAAATCTTCATCATTTTCCATTCTATACCTAATATCTTCTGAAATTTCTCCTAAAGACTGTAACTCATCATATGTTAAGTAGATTGCTAGCGATGAATATCTTTTTGTGTCATCTTCAAATAAATATGTCTTATCTTCAAATAGATGCGTTTGATCTGCAAATTGTACTAGCTGATTCGGTGTCATTATTATTTCACAACTACCATCTGGATTGATTGTTGCCATTTTATTTTGCTCATAATTTGATTCTCCTAGTGATCGCCACTTTTCTTTACTTTTGCAGCTTTCAAATTCTCCTTTTGAAATTGCTTGGGAAGGAATTACAGTATGTTTGCTATAGGTAAACACTAAACAGTCTACTGGTCGATAAATAGCACCTGGTATTGTTTGCTCGCGATAACTATATTTTGCTTTCATAAGTAATTCTTCCATCAGAGTTGGTTCTGGTATGGCTTTTTCTTGATAATTATCCTTTTTTTCCAGTGTTTGTGCTAATGTTTCTTCTGATACAGTATCATTATTTTTTATCTTTTGCCATATTTTTTTTATTTCTTCTAGTAATTCTTGTTCTTTTTCCGGATGATTTCTTATGTATTCTATTACATCCATTAGCATTTCGTAATCTTTCTTTTGCATGGTATCACCTCATTTATAAGATATTTTATCATATTATTTAGAAGATTTAACTTTTTATAGGGCCATTATCTTTATTTCATAATTATTTAACATTTACTTTCGAACTTTTATTAAAAAAAAGCAACACCCTAGGGTATTACTTTTATTCACTAGCACTTAATTTTACATCAACAGTATGTTCTTCTCCATCTCTAATATAGGTTACTTGGATAGTATCTCCTGCTTGATGTTGATATAATTCGTATCTTAAGTAAGCGAAATCTTCTACTTCTTTTCCATCAATTTTAGTAATAACATCACCTGTTGTTAGTCCAGCATCATAAGCACCTGATCCTTCTTCTGCTTGTACTACAACAACACCTTCTGTAATATTTCTATCAATTATAATTCTATTCCTATAAAGTCCTGCTGAATCACTTGCGTTTACCATAGAAATACCTAATACTGGCCAAGCAATATCTTCGCCTTTTTCAAGTGTTTCAATATGATTCATTGCATATTCGATTGGAATTGCAAATCCCATACCTTCTATTTCTTCTGATGCTAATTTTAGAGAACAAATACCAATTACTTCTCCATTTGCATTTAATAATGGTCCTCCACTATTTCCAGGATTAATAGATGCATCAAATTGTAGTACACGCATTACCCAATCGTTGCTATAGCCAGTGTAGTCTTCAAAAGTATTGTTAGAGGTACTAACAGATACCATACGATCTTTTCCCGAAAGGACTCCAGATGTTACAGTTCCTTGGAACTCTTCTCCCATGGGAGTTCCTACCGTAAAGATAGTATCTCCTAGTTTCATTTCTTCACTACTTCCTATGTTAGCAACCATGGTAACATTACTTTTATCAATTCTAAGTACTGCTAAATCTAGGTATTGATCTCCACCTAGTACTGTGGCTTCTGCTTCTGTATCATTTGACATCGTTACCGTTACTTTATCTGCTCCATCTACTACGTGGTAGTTGGTTAATAAATATCCATAATTATTATCTGTTTTATAGACGAAGGCAGATCCTGTTGAGGTTAATGTATTTTTTTGATAAGAAGAAACCATGGCAACTGCATCATATATTTTGTCTACTGCAGCTGCTAAAGAACTCTTTTCATATACTTGAGTATCGTTTCTTGTTACAACGGTATTTCCATTCGTTCCTAATACTTCACTTACTAATGGTGTCCATTTTAATAAAGCAAACATTATAATTCCGCCCATGACAAATGAAAATACTATTAAAAATATTGTTTTTATATTTTCTTTCTTTTTCACTCTTTATCTACGCTCCTTTCGATTCCTGCTAAATCTTTCCAATTTTCAGGGAATCCCATTCTATTTAATACTTTTTCTATTTTTATTGATGTCAAATTATAGTTCAATGTCTGAACTACATTTTCTAATTCTATGGTCATATTTTTAAAGTCCTCTGTTAATAGCATCTGACGCATAATAATTAGAAGTGCAAATAAATCTGACTTACCATATATATATTCTCCATTTTCTTTTGGTATATCCAATATTTGATGATATATGGTGTCATCAATTTGTTTTTGAGTTCTATTTTCATAAAGAATATCTTCATGGGCACATAAATTTCTATAATTGGCAAGTATTGGTAAGTATACCAAAAGATCATCTACATCAACATTATAAATTTTTCCAATTTCTTCTTGGTCTTCTGGCTTTAAGATAGAAAACATTTCACTTACAATTCCAAATGACAATACTTTTACTAATATCCATAGTGGAATATAGCCATAGTTAGATACATAATGAAGAGTGGCTGAATGCTGACTACCATTGACTCTTATTTGCCTTTTCATCTTTTTTAATAAGTCATTCACTTGTCTTTGTCTTTCTGGATTATGAGTAAAGTTTTTTGTTTTTAAGTAATCTCTCTCCCTATATCCATATTTTTTAGACAGTTGATAAGATGTAATTGATTTTAAGTTGTTTTCAATTACTAATAAATATTTAAATATTACATTACGAAATGAACGATCAAATAAGAATAAGCTATAAAGTTCTTCAAAAGTTGTTCCTTTGATAAACGCTTTTTCTTTATCTGACTTATAAAAAAGATGTCTGTAGCCATTTAAGAAAAAATAATTTTCTCTTAATAGCACTTGTTTTGCATATTTCTCATCATTAATTATTAAACCTTTGTGTTTAAATATTTCAATTTGTTCATCTAGATTTTTAAATTGTTTCTCTATCATAATCTCACCTAGTATTGATTATACCATATTCTTCCTTGAAAAGTATGAAAATTTTGTGAATTTGTATGGTATAATAAAACTAATATTTTGATTAGGAGGGATAGAATGCCAGCTACTGTAACTCATGCCTATTTTTCTAGTGATGTTTATGATATTTTACCTAGTCATATTAAAGATAAAATTTCACTTTCTAGAATAAAGATGTTTGGTCAGGGAACTGATCCACTTATGTTTTACCATTTATTTTCCTTTAAATCAGGGAAAAATATTCGAGCATTACAAGGTATTTGTCATAAACAATATACTAGAGATTTCTTTTGTCAACTAATTGAAGATATTAAGAATAATCATTTAGATTATGATTGTGATGTTTGCTCTTTTTTATGTGGTTTTATTTGTCATTATGTTCTAGATTCTACCATTCATCCTTATGTTATTTATAAGACTGGAAATTTTGATAAACATAATGCTATCACATATAAATATAATAATTTACATCTTTTTATGGAAACTTATCTTGATAATCATCTGATTCGTAAAAGAGAACATATGAAACCATATTCTTTCTCTATTGTTAACTATTCATTTGATTTGAAACCATTTTCTTTAGGCCTAAATCAAGTAATTCAGTCTTCTTTTGAGCAAGTTTATCATGTTGCTAATATGGATTCTATTTATTATCAAGCTTTAAAAGATATGAAATTTTCTCTTCGTGTTTTTAGACAAGATCGATTTGGTATAAAAAAGTTTTTTTATAAATCCGTTGATACCATTACTTCTAATAGATGTTTTCGATTTGAAGCAATTAGTTATCATTATACGATGTATCCTGCTCATGATTTTTTAAACTTTAAACATCGCCTTTGGAGGAATCCTACTACTTATTCTATTACTAGTCATGATTCTTTTTATGACTTATATATTAAATCTCTTAAGTTAGCAAAAAAGATTATTGAAGGCACTTTTTCTTATTTAAACGATGAAAATATTGATTTGGATTCTCTTTTTACTAATTTGAGCTATACTACTGGATTAGATTGCTCTCAAAATAAAGAACTAAAATATTTTGAATTTTAGTTCTTTTTGTATATTATTCTTTTTTTGCACCATACTATTTTTAGGTGAAGCTTATGTTTTATAGATATGAAATTAAGAATATTGGTGATGAAGATGTTTTATATTTATTTTTAACTATGAATTACGAATTTTCTAAAGAATTAGGTAGTAATTCTTCTGATTCTGAGTTACGAAGAAGAACTAATAACTTTATTAAAAATAATCATATTGAATTTAATGGAAATAAAGTTTATCTGGTGATAGATAACGTTATTGTTAAAGCGTTTCAAATTTCTAAAGATCAAAAGATTGATTCTCTTCCTAACAAAAAGTCTTATGATGATTTAGACTATATGGTCACAGTACAACTAGATGACTCCTCTATTGTAGAAATTAGTCTAAGTGATTACTTGTTAGGTGCTTTAGCTACAAATATGGTACCTAATCTTTCTATTGAAGTATTGAAAGCTATGGCTGTTTTATATCGTACTTATGCTTATAAGCAAATGGCTGAGTATCAAGTAATTAAAGCAACTAATGAGTTTTTCTCATATAAGCCTATTGAGTATTACAAAATTGCGTTTGCGCCTGAGTATGACGCTGTAGTTGCCACTATCAAAGAGGCTATCAAGCAAACGAATTCTATGTTCGCAAGTTATGAAAAAGCATATATTCTACCTTTTATCCATGTATGCAATCATGGAAGAACTTTAGAGGATTCTAGATATCCTTATTTATCTTCTGTTTCTAGTCTCTGGGATAGCTCTTCTCCTTTTTATGTAGATACTGCTAATTTCTCATATTCTTTTTTAAGTAAAATCTTTCATTTTAATATTGATAAAGATACCTCTTTTCAGATACTGGAGGTTTCTCCTTATGGTAAAGTATTAAAGTTAAAAATAGGAAACTCTACTATTGATGGAAAGAAATTCATGAATCTTTTACATTTAAAGTCACAGTTTTTATCTATTATTATTAACAACCAATCTATTAGTGTTGTGACTCATGGTTGGGGAGATGCTTTAGGACTTAGTTTATATGGTGCTTGTCATTTAGCAGAAAATGGATGTAGTTTTGCAAATATATTAAATTATTATTTTCCTAAAATTACGATTTGTAAGTATATAAAAGAGCTTTCTTCTTAGTGAAAGCTCTATTTTTGATTCTTTAACTCTTGTAATTCTTTATCAGCATCTTTATTTAATTCTATCGTTGTCATTAAAAATTTAGAATATCCTTCTACTGTAGATAAGAAATCCTCTAGTTCTACTATGTTTTTATCTTTAATATAATTTTTTACTAGTAAAGTTGAATTTTCTAGTTGTCTTACAATTTCCTCTATTTGGTCATATGTTAGATTTCCTATCATTGTCCAAGTTCCTCCATTTTAGGTCCTTCTTTTTCCATTTGTTCTAATTGTTTTGACTTTTCTATTACAATATTTTGATATTCTTCTATTTTCTCTATGTTTGCTATATTATCTGTACTATTCCAAGCTAATTTCATTTGATTTATACACTCAAAAATTTTATTAATTGCTTTTACATATTGAATATAATTCATAGTTCCTCCTATATTAGGACTATTCTAGAACCATTCTTTAAATCAGTTTCTCTCACTGATTTATTGACATCGTAGACTTCTCCTGTTTCTTTACTATAAAAATTACTTTCTTCTTTTATGATATAGTCATGATCTGTTAAGTCTATTAGTCCTTCTTCTATTAACTTCTTTATGGTTCCTATTTTTTTATTAATGGGAATATATAAATCATAGTTTTTTTCAATTAATGGAATATATAATTCAATTAATATTTTATTTTTATTCATATTAGCTTTCTTCCTTTCTTTTTATATTGGAATAGATGATACAGATTTTTTTATAATATTTTTACTCTTCTGATACAAATTTAACTAAAGTTGCTTTTCCTTTTTTTATTACATAACCAAAGTTTTGATCAAGTTCTGCTCTTAGTATTCTGGAGTTTGTTGTAACTTTTAATGTAAATTGATTAGCAATTCCGTTTCCTAACCAAATTCCTTCTGATAAGGAAGCGTTTCCTTTAAACCAAACTTCGTAACTTAGGGTTTTAATATTATCAATTGTATCTACAATAACATATTTTATATTAGTTGAATGTGCTAATATAGAAGCTATTTTTTCTTTTTCTGTTATTCCAAGCTTCTTTAATATTGTTCCTAATCCTGTAATAATACAAATATTGATACTATTGTTATTTAAAGTTTCTAATGCTGTTAGGATATTTTCTCCTGTTTCATATACTGCATTTGTTATTTCATTTTTATTTAGTAAATTATTACTGTCAATTATCATACATCTAGCTTGATTTAAGGTTGGTAAAAAGTTGACCAAACTAGTTATAAATTGTGTATTAGAGAAAATATCTTCTCCTGTTATAATATAGAAATTATTTTCTACTATATTTATCTTCTCTATTTCTAGGGTATCTTTATTAATTCCTACTGGAATATCTTTTAAACTAGTGTAGGCGTTACTTAATATACTTGTTGTTACTACTTCTGGAAGTGTTGGTACAACTGGTGCTTGATATTCACAAATCAAATTTAATTTGTCACATACAATTTTAATGTACTCTGTTAATTTTTCTTCTTTATAAGCATAAGCTGTTTGGAATTCGTAAATACTGTCCAAGCTTATCAATCCTCTTCCATATACTTTAGATGGTTCTTTTTTCCTAACTCCAGCTAAGACTGTACTATAGTCTGATGCATCATTAAATTGTAATACTAAGTTTTGCTTAAAGTTTTGTCTTAGTCGATAACGCATTGTATTCGGACCATTTGTACTTACTATAAATACAATTCCATATTTTAAACAGTCTCTTGTTAGTTGACCAATTAATTCTTCATATTCATTATAAGTCTCTGTAAATGCTTCTATATTATTGATAACTATTATAATCATAGGAACTTGTTTTCCTCCGTGATGAATATAAAAGTCATAAGATCCATTGTAGTCTACAAATATTTTTTTTCTTTCCTCTATTATTTTACTGATCATTTTAAATAGATTTTCTATTTTTTCTTTTTCTGTTGATAATATAACATCTCCTACATGAGGAGCATTTCTAAACATAGTTAGAGTTTCTGCTCCAAAATCTAATACGTAGAAATTTACTTCTTTAGAATCATGCGTTGTAATAGTTGAATAAATAATACTAGATAGCATTAATTCTTTTCCACTTCCTGCACTACCAAAGATAATAGTGTTTCCTTCTTTTGAAATTGGTAGTGTTAAAGCATTTTGTTTTTGATTGTCTGGATCATCATATTCTCCAATAATTGGATTAATATTATTTTTTTCTATTATATAATGATATTTTTGTTTTAAGTCACTGATATATATTGTATTTGGTATTCTTGGTAACCATAACTGTGGAATATGTATGTTTTCTGATTTTGCTGTTTCTACAATATAATTAACAATATTAGTAATTTCTTCTCCTTTTGACTCTACTGCAATTTCATTTTGTTTAGTATCAAAAGATTTAATATAGTTTCCTACATTATCTAAAAAGTTTACTGACTGATCAATTTTTTTCTTTCTTTTATCTGTTGGATAATATTGTGCTCCTGCCCAGGCAGCTTGTCCTAAGGCGAATAATTCATTATAACCAACTTGTAAGTAAAATCTTCCAGGATTTTTTAGTGATGCTGCATCTGGACATTTTATCATATCCATACTGTCTGATTTATCTTGTACCTTTAAACATACTCTAAATTTGGAGTTTGACCAAATTTGATCATTTACAACTCCTGCTGGTTTTTGTGTAGCTAGAATTAGATGGACTCCTAAAGAACGTCCGATACGGGCAGTTGATATTAATTGATCCATGAATTCTGGGCGCTGGTCCTTTAATTCAGCAAACTCATCACTAATAATAAATAAATGTGATACTGGTTCTTTTACTAGTCCTTTTCGATATAAAGATTGATATTTATAGATATCAATGGTACTTTCATTTAAATTATCTCTGGCAGCATTAAATATTCTTTGACGTTTTCTTAATTCACTTTGAATGGATGCTAGGGATCGATTCATTTCAATCGTATCTAAGTTGGTAATTGTTCCAGCTATGTGAGGAAGTTTTATTCCTGTTTCTTTATTTTCAAATGCTCCTGTTAATCCTCCACCTTTATAGTCTATTAATACAAAAGATACTTCATAAGGATGGTAGTTTAGAGCCATTGATAGAATATAAGTAATAATAAATTCTGATTTACCAGATCCTGTCATACCAGCAATTAGTCCATGAGGACCATAGAATTTTTCATGTAAGTCTAGTTTAAATAATTCGTGATATTTATCTACACCAACTGGTGCTTGTAATGACTTAGTAGGATCATTGGTTTTCCAACGATTTAAAATATTTAATTGTTCAATCATACCAACATTATACATTTCCAAGAAACTAAGGCTATCTGGTAAGCTTTGATTTTCTTTAGAAATATCAATAGGGATATTTGCTAGAATTTTGCAACATTCATAAATATTTAAAGTTTGATCAAAGTCCGCAACAAACTCTTTTTGTTTGTTTGATACTAACTCATTTTCAAATACTCCAGATTTTTTATCTCCGATACTAATAAATGTTTTACATTCATTAGGAATGTTTACTAGTCTTGGACTAATAACAATGATACTAAAACCAATATTTAATTCTAATCCACAGACATCTTTTACTAGTTCTATGTCTCTTACCATTTTATAATCATCAGTAATAATTACATAGTATGGCTTATATTTTGTATAGTCTAAGTTATTTAATTCTCTTTTTCCATTGTTATCTTTATATTTTCTAGCTTGTATTTCTTGTTCTAAAACAAGTGATATTTCTTTGGCCTCGTCTAAATTAGCTGCAAAATAACGAGTTTGTTTATCATTACTCCAACAATGTGGTAATACTTTTAAATAATTCCATAAAGATTCATTCTTTTCATTAGTTAGGAGTATAATCTTTAAATCTTCATAACTATGATAGGCAATCATTTGAAGAATTAAGCCTTCTATAAATTGTTGTTTCATAGCTGCCATACCGATAATTGCTGTTACTCTATTTTTTACAAAAGAAAGGGATACTGGAACATTTTCTAATATACGAGATTCTGCTCCTAATTTATACACTTCTTGTAATAAATTATCATCTTCTAAAGAGAAATGTTCTTCTGGGAAACTGATATTTCCTCTTAGTTCTGTATTTCCCATACCTAGACGTAAATCTAGGAAATCTGCTTGTTCTATTTCTCTTTCCCAGAGATTTCTTTTTCTACTATAAATTACATCTTTTGTTACTTGAAGAGGTACATAATTATCTACTAAAATTTGTCTTTGTACTTTCATCTCTGTATCGATTAGTTTTCTTTTTTCTGCAATATATTCTGTATATTTTTCTTGACGTAATTTTTCTTTTTTCTTACGTTGTTTCTTTTGATATCTTTTTTGTAAAATTGGCCATAATAGCATGGTCATTAGCATTGCAAAAGACATTAATAATGTTGGCATAGCCGTTGATAAGTCTCTACTTCCATCAATTACTCCTACAAGTGATGAATAACCCATGGATACAGACATCATAGCCATTGTCATCATTGGACCTATTGTATATATTAATGGAGTTTTGTCCTCTTCCACTTTTCCCGGTGGAGGATCAATTTTGATATCTACTGGTTCAATCATTGTTTTAAATCTTGGTGCCCTAAAAAAGTAGTCTTCTTCTTTAAAAAATTCTAGTCCTTCTTCATCTGGATTGTCTACTTCTATTTGATTCTGTACAATAGGGTACTCTATTTCAAATGTATTTGTATCGAACCTTAAAAAACTACCTATATTATTTACAATAATGGAGTCTTTCATTACAATAATTTTTAATCCCATGATAAAAATTATATCTCCATACTCTAGTTGTTTTGTACTTATTGCTACATTATTAGCATAAGTTCCATATTTACTGTTTAAATCCTGGGCTACCCAGCGACCATTATTATAAACTAATCTGGCATGTTGTTTCGATACTAAGGGATAACTATAGTGAATATGTGCCTTAGAATCATTTCCTATTACAATTTCTCCTTCTTTTTTTAGATGAAGCCATTTTATATTTTCATCCATCGTTGGAGAACAATATAGGATTACATATTCATTATCTGTATTAATTTTTAAGAAGAAGAGACTATATTCTTTTAATATTGCTGACTCTACTTCTTTATCCCCTTCCATGATTTTTGTTTCAAAGTCACTTTTTATTTTCCATTGTCCTTGATATTCTTCTACATTAATTAAATTTCTTACATTTCCTAAATAATCATTATCTGTAATCCAATAGTTTCCTGCTATTTTTGTTGGCAAAGTAAAGTTATAGATTTTTGTCTTTTTAATTAATCTTACTATCACTTTATCACCAACCTTAAGTTATCTTTTTACTCTAGCTTAATTATATCTTTTTTTTTATGTTTTTACAACATAATTTCTACCTTTTCACACCAGAAAAAAGAAGTTATCTATATTTTAGATAACTCTTTTCATTTTTTTATTAAGCTTTTACAATTTTTGTCCAGGGGTATACCTCTTGTTCCATTTGCTCTTCTAGTATGTCTACTGTTAATTTATTATGATAACCATCTTCTCCGTGGTAATCACTTCCTACTGACATTAATAAATTATGACTTTTGGCATAATTATATAAATAAATAATCTCTTCTTTTGTCTTGGGATTATTACTTATTTCTATTCCATCAATATAAGGTAGACAATTTTCTAATATGTTTTCTATTTCATTTTTTCCATAGCGAAATGGATGTGCTAGAAATATTTTTCCACCATTTTTGTGGATTATTTCCCTTAACTCTTCAATTCCTGGCCAAACTATATGCATATCAATATATAACGGAAATTCTTCGGTCATTGTACCTAATCTGTATAAATCACCTTGCTCTTTTATATCGTATTTATTTAAAAATAGATTCCCTTCCTTTGTTTCCATTAATAATCTGAATAGAGCACCATGAGCATATTCTTTCTTGGCATTATAGCTATTTATATTTGGTACTTCTATTCCTATTTTTTCACATTTTTCTAATAGTTTATTAAATATTTTTTGTTGACGAACATCTACTGTTTTATATTGATTTTTTGCCCAGGAAGATACTTCTTCTAAAGAAAAATCATAGCATAAAATATCATATGTTTCTGTTCCAATGATTGCATCTGCTTCCATTCCTGTTATTAATTTTCCAGAAAATTTAGTGTTTTTTAAATTAAAATAAGCATCTACTGTATTATGGTCTGTAATAGATATTATCTCTAGTCATTGTTCTTCACATTTGTCTAATACAGTTTCCAAGGTTTCTTTCCCATCTAACGAATCGTTTGAATGTATATGTAAATTAATTTTACTTTGCATTTTTTCACTCCTTATAGCTATTATATCACATACTTTATTTGTCCTTTCTTTTTTAAATAATTAATAATTCCGTTGGTAATAGATTTTGCTAATTTCCGTTGATAGTTTTCTTGTTGTAGTAAAGTTCTTTCCCGAGTTTTATAGTTGCTTTAATAAAAAAATGCCATTTTTCTCAGTAATTATGGGGAATTATGACATTTTTTAT
>CALVJR010000005.1 GCA_944332295.1 uncultured Bacilli bacterium
ATGTTAAAAGAAAAGCTTAATTTCGGGAAAAATCAAGCTTTTTTTAATCGATCAAGTACAAAACTCGGGTTATATCACATACTTTATTTGTCCTTTCTTTTTTAAATAATTAATAATTCCGTTGGTAATAGATTTTGCTAATTTCCGTTGATAGTTTTCTTGTTGTAGTAAAGTTCTTTCTGTTGGATTTGATAAATATCCGCACTCGACAAGTACTCCGGGTGTCGTTGTATTACGATACATGTATAAGTCTGTTGTTTTAATAGTTCTACTACTTCCTAAATCTGTTTTGAATTCTTTCATGATAGAACGTGCTAATTTTTCATTATTTTCATTAATGGAATTATAAAGTACCTCTGCCCCTTTCATAGAAGTGTTTTGATACCAATTTATATGAATAGAGATGTATAAATCACTCTTTGTTTCTTTTATCTTTAATAGTCTTCGATATAAGTCTCCTCTTTTTTTAGCCGAATCATAAATCGATGATAAATCTATATCTCTTGTTCTAGTCATATAAACAATCGCTCCATTTTTAGTCAATTCATTTTCTAGAGCTTTAGAAATTTCTAAATTAATGTCTTTTTCATATATTTTTCCATAATAAGTTCCGGAATCTCTTCCACCATGACCAGGGTCGACCATAATAATCGTGTCTTGCAAAGGTAGAGTTTGTGCAGATATTATTTGTAAAGATAATACTAGTAGACAAAAAATAATTAGTAGTGTGGTTTTATATTTTATTTTTAACATAGAATCACCTACTAATTATATGCATAATTTTTAGTTATTATTTTATATTCTTTTCTGTTTTCTAATATGTTATTATAAATTTTTTTTATTTACTTTTTCCTTTAATATAATTCTATCCTCTGTATTTATTACTTCGAGATTATATGCTTTTCTTCTTTTACGATTTAAAACTAACTCCACATTCTTTCTACTACTTGTACTATTATCAATAATATTTCTATAGTAGTCAGAAAGTAATTCACTAGGTATTGGAGTTTCTAATATATCATGCATTTCTTGTTCTGTTAACAGTCCTCTTTTCTTATAAAAATAGATTTGATCTTGGTCTGAATAATATGTCATTTCTTTAAGAATGTTTTTCCAATATACCCAAATTGTCCCATAGGAAATATCTATGTTAATTTCATCTTGCCCATTATTAAAACAACTTTTTGATGGCAAACTCTTACTAAATTTATCTTGTAGCATTTCATCTGCTATTATTTTAAAAGAGTCTTGATTAATAATCTGTAATGTATAACCTGTATAGTAACCATCTTCTTTTTTCTCTAAGGGTTCTGCTATTATGTTAGGATGTGTGAGGCTAAATAGATTCTTGTGCTTATAAGCAAAATCATAAATTATTCTATCACCTACAATAGTAAAATTTAGATCTTTGTACTTGCTATTTAATTTTGTATATTTTTTTAATATTTCTAATCTTTTTTTAATTCTTACATATTCATCTCTTAAACCAAAAACAACTTCATTTGCTTTATAGTATTCCTTATTCATTATCCATTTGTCAAATAAATCTAGTTTGACTTCTCCTTTCCTATTATTTTAGAATAATTTCTTCTTCGTAGGAAGATAAATAATTATCTAATAATTTTAGTTCTTTATTCTTTATTTCAAATATTGATACTTCTGGTATATTAATATCGTTTGATGCTTTTGTTATTTCAGTTCTTGTGTAGTATAGTTTATCTTCTTTTATTTCAAAAGTTCCTGTAGATTTTTCAAGCATTTTACTTTGTATCTTATTCCATTCCTCTTCTGATTCCGTCAAATAATATGCTGTTAATTCTGCAATATATTCCTTTTTTCCTTTTTCATAACTATCTAAGAAAGTTACTATTAATCTTGGTGTGAATTCTTTATCTGGAGATAATTCTATTCCTTCTCCATTCATAATATGAAATCTTGCTAGTCCTCCTAGTTTTTCTGATATTTTACTTTTTTCTTGTTCATAACAATAGTCTCCATAACGAATTTGATAGGAGATAGTGTTATATACTATATTATTTTTTACAGAATACTCTATTATTGTAAAATCATTTTCTTTATCATAATAATATGTTGTATTATTACATTTTATTTTTTCTAGTGTGTTTAAAAAATCATTTACTTCTTTCTTTAGGACTTTATTTCCTCTTATATTTTTATAGGAATAGCTTCTATCATTTTCTTTTTTTAGGAAAGATAGTTTTGGTATTCCTAACTCTACCGTTTTACTTCCATCTGTCATGTCATAAATGGTAAATTCTATTTCATATCCTAATGGTATTATTTTTAATAAGATTATTGTAACTAATAGCACTACTAAAACAATAGCAATTATTAACTTTTTCTTTTTCATATTCTATTTTTCCTTACTTTATTTATCTTCTTGCCAAGTTAATCCATTATCATTACTTCTTAATTTTTTTATTTCTGGATTGTTGGCATAATACATACTTGCTTCTAATTTTAAGATATTATCTTCAAAATATGGCATCTTATCTATATAAAGATAAGGCAATTCATCTTTTTTTACTTTAAAAATTACTTCTTCAAATGTTTTTCCTCCATCTCTTGTTACTCTTAGTCCTCTATTTTCATTTTCTTTTAATTCTTTTATAAAACCTATGTTTTCATTTAAAAATAAGTACTCTGCTTCATCACCTACAATTAAACTGTCTTGTGTTAGTTGATTTGTAAATGTTGTTCCTCCATCTGTTGATTTTTCTACAATTACAGCAAGTCTTCCGGCTAGTATGGCATCAATACTTGTTATTTTTATTATTATGTTATTGCCAAACTCTTTTGTATATAGTACTTCTCTTTGAAAAGTATTGTCCGTTTGAATATTTTCTTCTACTTCTATTTCTTCTTTCTCTGTTTTGTTTTGATTTCCTGTAGTATTTCTTATTATATTTCCTTCCTCATCATAATGTGTTGTTCCAATATAGTTTTCAGGAGCAAAATAATTATTATAATTTTTTACAAATTTAGGTTGTTTTTTTCTAAATATTAAGTATTTTAAGTCATAATAGTTAAGACTAGCATCTACTAAGGTACTTCTTTTTATTTCTACATACCAGGTATTATCTATCATGGTAATTCTTTCTCTTTGATATAAAAGGGAAAATAAAACAATAGCTAGAAGTACTATAGATAAAATTCCTTCTAGTAGAAAATAAGCAGTATATAGTTGTATTTTTATTTGTTTTTCATAGTTTAATTTTTTGATTGCTATTATGGTTCCAATTACTATTCCTGCAATTATTAGTAATGTAGATATTAGTTTAAAATAGAATAAATAGGTATAGTTACATATGGATAAAATTATCCATCCTATAATAAATAATATTAGATAAGTAATGGATATCCATAGAATTTTATTTTCTGCTATTTTATTTTTCATATTTTTCCTCTATACTTTAAAATTTAAACTTTTGTAATTTTATGTAATATTATATTACTATTATAACATATATTTTGTATTTTTCTTTCATGATGTTATAGCAAAAAAGTAGGTTACTTTATCTAAAGTCCTACTTTTAGTATTTTACATTTTTTTAGATTGTGATATCTGTGTTGTTGGAACATCCATCATCATTGATTGTAAACCTTGTCCTTTTTCTCTTTCTTTTATATATTTACTTAATACACTTACCATTTTGTCATAACCTTCTTTACTCATATTGTTAGCAACAAAATTATCGTGTGGATATTGACCTCTTCTTTCCGCTAGATGATTTTCTCCAAAATCCCATATTTGATAAATAGATTCAAATTCTGAAAAAGTCCTATTTTCTGCTGCTCTTAAAAAGCTATTTGCTGCATCCACAAATGAACCTCCATTTTGTAGAATCCAATTTTCAATTCCAACTCCTCCTAAACCACCTTGTGGATTTTCACCGCGATTAGGTTTATATACTTTTGCATCTTTTAAAACTTCTTTAGCTAGTAAAATATTGGCTATTACATATTTGTATTTTTCTGGATTACATTTTTTTATAGTAGTAAGTCTATCTTGTAATGCCATATCTGTTGAATAAGAAATTTGGTCTGTTTTTTCAGTAAATGTTATATCAATATCAACATAAGTTTTAGAATCAATTTGAACTCCCTTCAATCTAAAATCACCCGTTCCAGTTACTTCAGATGAATTCTCTTTACCTAAGTTCTTTAATATGCTTTGCTTTAATTGATTTTGTTTAGAAGAATCCGATAATATTGATCTATCTAATCTCATCATAAAGTCAAAATCACCATCACCTGGTTTATTAGTTCCTCTACCTGTTGATCCTGTATCAATTAATTCAACAAATCCCTCTGTCAAATCACCATCAATATTCGTTTTTAAGTGAAGACCTAATTCATCAATAGATTTTTTGATATTTTCATTAATTTTGTCTCTTTTTACTCGAACTTCATCATTATTTCGCTCTATTTGTTCTGCAATTTTTTTAGTTTCTTCGGTTATTAAATTTTCTGAGAAATGGTAATCATCTTGACCATAATATGATAAACCATCCATTCTTTCTCTTAATTTATCATAATCTTCTGGTGTAAATTTAATTTTACCTTCCATATTTGCAACAGGAATATAGAAGCCATTCATTACTATTTCTAATCCGACCCTATAATCATAGTTTTCCATAACTATATAATTTATTTCACTTGATGCAAAACCTGTTCTTATACCGTAATGATCATTACTGATAGCTCCAGTATAGAACACTTCTATTTTGGATATATCTATTTTCGGTTCAAGTAGCTCTTTATTATTTCTTGTAATCATAAATCTATCGTCATTTTTTAATACAAACCATATAGGTCCGTAAGTAGAGGCAGCAGTTGTTAGCATTTTTTCTCTAATTGTTCCTTCCGAACTCATAATCATTGATACATCAGTATCTAATGGAGTTCTATCACTACTTGCACTTGATCCTAAATATTCTTTTGAAAGACTACCATTTTGTAAAATGTTTCTTAAATAAGTCGTACTACCGATTCCTTTAATAAAATCACCTTGTTTTAAAGTCATTTCTTCATTTGCAACATTTCTATTTCTAATATCTGCTGTTCTTATTTTTTTATTGATATAGGCCTTTGCCTGTTCTACTGTATCAATTCCGGCAAAACCACAGAACATTTTAATTACTCTGTCTCCTAAATTATAATCTAATCTACCATCTGGAGATAATTCTTTTGATATTTCTGAAATGTCTGCTAAAAGATTTTCAGTAGAGGTGAATAATTTATTTTCTTTTTTTGCCTTCATGGTATTATTATACAAAGTAATTAAATGCTTCCTGAAAGTAGTTAATTCTATTTTCATATTTTCATTAAGCATACTGTATTGTGTTCTTCCTGATTTTATACTTTCATATAAATTGGAACCTATTTCTATATTCCTTAAATATTCATTTACAGATCTATTATTTGAACCAAATGCCGACTTTATTAAATCTGAAAATATGACTATTTTTTTGCCTGTAGTTGACGCTTTTTGTAGTACTGGAGAAATCATAGAAGTAAAGTTAAACCCTTGAAAATTCGGATGTAATATTTCAAAGCATGAATATATTTTTCCAACTGTTGGAATGTTATTTTTAATAAAAACATCTTCAATTTTTTCTAAACTTTCTAGAGGATTAGTTGATTTTAATATTTGAGTTGCTAATTCTTTTCTAAATGTAAATATCTCACTCGAATTAGATAACGAAAGTCTTGATACTACTTCTGATACGTTTTCAATGTTTTCTATAGTTATATCCTTACTAAATTCTGTCACATATTCCCTGAATGCTTTTTGTAATTCAACATCTTGAAGTTTAGAATAAGCTGAAATAACTTTTAATCTATTATAGTTTGCTATTTTTAAATTATCACTATCATCAAATACGGGAATCATCCAAGAAACATTTTGTGGAAAGCTACAAACAATATTTGTATTACCAAATATATCTAATAAGTTAGGATTAGAAGTAAAATCATCTAAAGTAAATTCTCTATTATAAAATCTGTTACGAATATCTTCTGGAACACTTTGATTTAAAAATAATGTAGGGTTGTTATTTTTAAAATGACTTGGAATATTCTCATCATATTTTATCTTTCCATCAATAATAGTGTGCAGGATTGTTTTGTCTAACTCTTCTAACAAATCATCTTTGGAAAAATTAGGATTGAATTTAAAATCTTGTAATTTATTTGCTTCAAAAACTAATTCGATATATTTTGCATATAAGCATGCTATATCAAAGCCATCTTCTCGGCCGAATGTCTGTTTAATGATACTAAATAAATTCACTTGATTATATCTATGTTCGTCACTTATAGCACTAACTGGCATATATTTAAACAATAGTTCTAACTCAATACTTTTTAAATATTGTTTATAAGATGGGTTTGATAAAATAAATTCACTGTTAATTTTTCTACTATAAAACGCTTCTTGTAATTCTTTTGGTACATCCCTGTTTAAAAACATCGACGGGTAATTTTTTCTAATATTGTTAGGAATTCTTTTAGGGTAAGGCAAGTTTTTTTCAATGATTATTTTTCTAAATAGTTCATTTGTTTTTTTCTGAATTTGATTTATATCATCTTCTGCATTGAATCTTATTTCATATTGATAGTTATCCATTATTTTTCTATCAAATATCCTATCAAATATATCAACATATTCTGTAATGAATTGTACCATGTTTTGAAAATCCATTTTATTACTAAGAAAACTATACAGATTTTCATAACCAGATTCGGTATTACTACCATCTACTTTTATATATCTTGATTTAAAACATGAACTCAAATTTTTTCCTTTTAAGAATTTAATATATCCAGGATGTTCTACAAGTAATCTTGGGGTAATGGACTTTGTATAAAATAATTCTTGTAATTCTTTAGGAGCTTGTTCTGATATAAAAAGTTCTTGATTCCTTCTTCTAAATTCTCCAGTCATATTTCTATAATCTGGGGCTTTATCTCGATAATCCCAGTCAGTTGGACCATATATTATCATTCTTCGCATCGCTTCATAGAATTCATCTTTTGTATATGTCCTATCTACATAATTACCATTTTCATCATATGGCTTTATGGTATCTAGCCTTTTTTCTGAATCATGAACATTACCAGCATAATGCAAATACATATCAAACATTAATTTCAACATTTCATAATTATTTTTTGTAAAGAAGTGACCACATTCGTTATCGAAGTCAACGACATTTTTTAATCCGTAAGTTCCTATGAACATTAACACATCTTGATTTAATAGTACTGTAAATGGGATTGGTATATTAAAAATGTAATCTTGGGGTAAGCTTTTTAATTCTTCTATTATTTTCCTGGAATAATAAGAATCCCTACTCAACTTACTTAGATATTCTTCTAATGATGAATATTTAAATATTTCCTTGTATTCACTATTGGTTAGCCTTATGGGTGGCCTATAATCTCCATACTTTCTATATGTATTTTTTAATAGATTATCTGTAAACTCTTTGATATATTCATATTTTTCCTCTTTTGTTGCTAAAGCAGTAGTTTCCTGAATAAATGTGTTGATATCACTATGGTTGATTAACAGTGCTACTAAGTCTTTATAATTAGTCATAAAAGCTTTTAAATCGCTATCATTAATATGATTTTTATTTGATTCATCATGTAGTAAACAATAACTTAAATCTTTATCTTTAAATAGCTCCCAATTTTTCACTAACTCATCTATTGAAATTTTTCCATCATTAAATTTTCTTTTTTCAAGAGTTAATTCTGTATCTTCACTTTCTGATATTTCAAATAATCTGTCTCGATATACGTCTTTCATTTTTGAAGAATATGAACTTGGCGGAATTTTGTCTTTTACTAATTCATATAATTTTGCATTTACATCTTCAACTGTTGCATCAATGCTCATTAATAGTTTCTTATAATTAATATTACGAAGATTTGTTTTTCTGGATAATTCCCAATCTAGTGATTTCAATTTTTCTATTCCAAATTTTTTTATAATTTTTCTATCTTCTGACTCAAGGCATTCTACAGGAACTTTTTCTATTAAATCAAATTTTATATAGTCTTCTAAATATAATTGTGAACTATAAATACTCTGCCTTATCATGAATGGAACTGGCAAGCTTTTCCTAAAAATTTGACTTCTTTTATATCTTCATTTCATAAGTTACACCTACTTTTTTTCATTATAGCATACATTTCTTTATTTTGTGAATTTTTAGTTATATGCCTATACTCTCTTCTTATTTTAGAATACGTTATAATGGTGAAGAATAATGATTAATTTTTTTCAGGAGTTATCTCCCGTTATGCAGGCTTTTTTGGCAACGCTTTTTACTTGGGGAGTAACTATGCTTGGAGCTTCTATTGTTTTCTTCTTTAGAGAAGTAAAAAAAGGAATTATGGATGCTTTACTGGGATTTTCGGCTGGTGTTATGATTGCGGCTTCTTTTTGGTCATTACTTAGTCCAGCTATTGATATGGCTAATAGTATGAAAATGATTTCTTGGCTAGTTGTCTTTTTAGGGTTTTTTAGTGGTGGCCTTTTATTGTTTTTAGGGGATAAACTGTATGATTTTATGCAAAAAAAGATGAGAAAAAGAGAGTCTACTACTTCTCACCGGTTGAAACGTTGTCTTATGCTTGTTTTCTCTATTACATTACATAATATTCCTGAGGGTTTAGTGGTCGGCGTAGCCTTTGGTTCTTTAGCTTATAGTTTAGAAGGATCTACTTTAGCATCGGCTTTAACGTTAGCTTTAGGAATCGGATTACAGAATTTTCCAGAAGGTAGTGCTGTTAGCTTACCGCTTCGAAGAGAAGGCTTCTCTCGAAAAAAAGCGTTCTTTTTTGGTCAATTAAGTGGTGTAGTTGAACCAATTGCAGCAATTATTGGTGCTATTTTAGTATTAAAGATACAAGTATTGTTGCCATTTTTACTGGCTTTTGCTGCTGGTGCTATGATATATGTTGTTGTGGAAGAATTAATACCTGAGAGTCAGTCAAATAAGAAGAAAGATTTAATGGCATTATTTACCTTAATTGGTTTTTCTATTATGATGATTTTAGATGTTGCTTTAGGATAAAAAAACTATTTCTTTTTTGGAAATAGTTTTATTTTAGATATAATTGTTCTCCTTCTTTTAAGTAAATGCCATATAAGTCATCTTTTGGACATGTATAGATTAATTGAGGTGGTGTTTCTTGGTTTTCTAAATTGGAGTTTTCTTCCTCATCATTTGATTGCTCTGGTAATGGTTCTAATTGCTCTATATTAGAATCTTCTTCTGGTTTCGTATTCGTATTTTCTTCTGTTATCTTTTTGAAGTTATATCCATTACTATTTATTATATTTGTTTCATCTTCTATCCATAGGCATTCTTCAGGATTTTTACCGTTTATTATTACATAATAACCTTCGGAATTTGCTGTCCAGCCAGGGCTTTGATATTTTCCTTTCGCACATTCTATATGACAATGATTCCCAGTGGCATTCCCTGATGTTCCTTCTTTATAGAATGCTTCCTTCTGTCTTATTTTCTTTCCTACATATAAATTACTAATATCATCAGCATGAGCAAATAGAATTGTCATATAGTCTATTGTACCATCAGGATATTCTACAGGATTATCACTTTCTAACCAGACTTCATTAGCATCTTGTGGATATATCTTTTTTATTGTTCCCGTAAATGGGGCATATACCTCCTCTATCCCTGTATCTTTGCCAGCATCATCGATTGCAAAACTATTGATATGAGTTCCTTCTCCATACCTTTGCGTAATTCTCATATTTTTTAATGGATATATTGGCTTTTCCATTATTTATTATCCTCCTCATTGATTATATTTTCTTTTGATATAGTTACTGTTTTTCTACTTATTAAATCTGTATGTGATGCTAATTTTCCTTCTAATGATTTATAGATAGTATCAGCACCAATAAATGAGAAGAAGCCAATCCAAAGACTGGTTGGTAATTTAATATTTGTAAATGTATAGCAGAAAATTATTCCTACAAGCATGTTTATGATAAAAGAATATATACATAGATATTTACTTGTTTTAAAGCAGGATTTTGTTTTTTGTATTACTGCACAAGTAATTGCACTTAATGCAATTGCAATTACTAATAGTTGTTGTAGATAATCTAAGTTTAGCATGTTAATCACCTGATGTATTATATGTTTATTTTTTTATTTTGACACAAAAAAAGCATCTTTCGATGCTTTTGAAACAGTATTTTGATTAACGCTTGCTAAATTGTGGAGCACGACGTGCTTTCTTTAATCCTGGTTTCTTACGTTCTTTCTTACGAGGATCTCTAGTAATAAATCCAGCAGCTTTTAAGATTTTTCTGAAACTATTATCAGAATCATCTGGAGTTGTTGAATCATATTCTAATAATGCTTTTGTAATACCATGACGGATAGCACCTGTTTGACCAGTATATCCACCACCACTTACTTTAGCATCTACATCGAAGATTTCTCTAGTATTAGTCATTTCTAATGGTTGACATAAATCCATTACACAAAGTTCAGATGGGAAGTATTCATTTACATCTCTTCCGTTAACAGTGATTTTTCCAGTTCCTGGAGTTAAAGTAACTTTAGCAACACTAGTCTTTCTATGACCAGTTCCATAATATCTATTTTTCTTTTCTTTTGCCATAACCTTTTAACCTCCTATTTCACTTCAAGCACTTCAGGCTTTTGTGCCTCATGTTTGTGCTCGCTTCCTGTGTATACAAATAATTTCTTATACATTTGTCTACCTAATCTGTTATGTGGTAGCATACCTTTTACAGCTCTTTCTACCATTTCTACTGGATATTTTTCAATCATTTCTTTAGCTGTTCTTTCTCTTAAACCACCTAAATATTGTGAATGGTTATAATACATCTTATCATTTAATTTATTACCAGTTAATTTTACTTTTTCGGCATTTACGATAATGATGTTATCTCCGCAATCGATATGTGGAGTATAAGTTGGTTTGTGTTTTCCACGTAAGTATTTTGCAGCAAGTGATGCTACACGACCTAAAGATTTACCTTCAGCGTCAATAACGTACCATTTACGTTCTACTGTTTCTTTCTTTTGCATATAGCTTTTCATAATTACTCTCCTTTACCTTTAATTAGGTTTTCCCAGGACCTAATCAATGTGGGGATATTTCGAATGTACCGATTATGATTATACTAAAAAAAGTATTAAAAATCAATACTTTTTTTCATTATTATAAATGTTTTATGTGGACTTTTTCTTCTTGTTGTTCTAAAGATGCTAGTTTCTGTTCTTTAGCATCTATCATGGCAAGAAGTGCATCTAAATCATCTGGTGACTGTGCAGCTATCATTTCTTGCGTATCTCTTACCACGTTTGCTTGTTTTAGTTGATTTAAAGTTCTTTGGTATTCTTCATTATTATGATTATTGATTGCTGTAGTGACAATAGTTGCCGCTGTTGAAGAAGCCAATGTAATTGCTACCTTTTTGGGATTAAAATATCTCTCTCCTTTTTCTCCATCAATTATAAAAGCAGTCGTAGCAGTTGTACCTACTGCAGTTGTAGTTCCCTGGAATACTGGATTTGGAGTTAATAACATAGTAGTTGTATTATCGAAATCGAATTTCATTAATAATTCCCCCTTATTTTTTTTATATTTCCTATTAAAATATTATTTGATATTTGTTCTTGTGTAGTTTGTAATACTACACTTTTCATTGATTGTAATGTATTTATACTTGTTGCATTATTTATAATTTGATCTGCTTGACTACTGAATGTATCTTGTTTAGTAGCAGATGAATTATTATTTCCTTTTTTATTTGTTTCTTCTAATGCTTGCTTCTGTTGTAATATCATGGCTCTCATTTGCTCTAAAGATTCTTTACTTCTCATGCTTTCTACTATTTGTTCTAATGAATCTATATTTTCTCCTCTTGTTTTTGCCTTAGATATATCAGAAATTAATTCTTTGTTTTCTTCTCGTAGCTGATTAATTTCTCCTATATTTGCTCTTACGATTACTTTCTCAGCTGCTTTCATTCTAGATAAATTATAGTCTTGAATATTTATACATTGCATATTCTTCAATGCTGCAATGATTTGATATCCACCTACTATTTGAGGTAAGATAGGTATACCTAACATTCCTAACCCTATACAAGCACTAAATATTATTCCATTTCTCTTTAAACAATCTTTATGTATTCTTTTATTCATTTCTAGTGTTAGTGGAAACTGCTCTTTTCTTCTATTTACTCCTATATGGTAATTAATACTTTTTCTCTCATTCAGTTCTACTCTAATTAATGTTTTTCTTCTTCTTTCATCTTCTAACAATTCTTCTCGCTGTTTGTCTGTTAAATCTTTACATAGGAATTTGTCTGTTTGATTTTGAATTATTTTATCTGCCAATTTTAAATATTTTTTTCTTATAGACTTTTTATTTAGAAATTTAAATTTTACTTTATCAAACTTTAAAACAAAATTTTGAAACTTTTCTGCACCAAGTTTTTCGTGTAGCTTCATCTTTTTTTGATACAGATTTCTTGTCCACTTTTCTTGCTCTTTTTTGGATAGACCTTTAGGTACTTTAATTGCAGCTGGTTTCATTATTAAGCGATAGGCATACTTTACTTTTTCAACTTTACTACCTATTTTTTGAATTTGTTTAGCACCCTTTTTTCTTTCTAGTTTTTCTTTTTCTTCTTTTACTTGATCTATCCATCCTTTTTGTTCTTCTTCTGATAAGTTTTTTGGCATGTCTATTTCATCTGGATTGCAAAGCAAATAGTACTTGTATTTTAAATTTTCAACTAGCTCTTTCTTTTTCATTTTTTCCCCCTAATATCCTTAATTGGGCATATTATACCATAAAATGTGAAAAAAAGCAATAGCTAATAATTATACGGCTATTACTTGTACCTGATATTTGTTAGATATAGACCTTCTGCAGGAGCTGTTTTTCCTCCTTGTGATCTATCTTTTTTATTTAAAAAGGTTTCCACATATTCAGGGGATTCTTTTTCTTCTCCTACTTTAATTAGTATACCAACCATGTTGCGAATTTGATAACGTAGGAAGCCATTTCCTGTAAATGTAAATTTTATGATATTATCAGTTGTTTTTTCTACTGTTGCCTTAGAGATGGTCCTTACACAATTTTCTTTTTCTTTACTTTCTGTTACAAAGGCTCTAAAGTCATGTTCTCCTAATAAATACTTTATTCCTTCTTGCATCTTTTCCACATTTAATTTGTAATTATATTGAAAAACATAGTTTCTTTCTATAGGATTATATTCTCCTATATTGATATAGTATTCATAAGTCTTTTCTAAAATATCATATCTTGCATGAAAATTATTCTCTACCTTTTCTGTTTTAATTACATGGATATCTTCTGGTAAATTACTATTCATTGCTCGTTTTAATTTATATTCTGTAATATTGATATCTAAATCTGCATGACCACATTGCATCTTTGCATGTACTCCTTTATCTGTTCTACCAGAAGAAGTAAATGCTGTCTTTTTCCCATTATTGATCTTGGTTAACGCTTTTTCTATTTGTTCTTGAATGGTTATTAGTCCTGGTTGTGTTTGATAACCTTTATAATTTGTTCCGTCATATGATAATGTTATTAAATACCTCATATTTTCTCCTTTTCCACAGAAATTGTGGATTATACATGTTTATAAATATCTTTAATTATATCCCTAATATCTTTGTGATAATCTATTTTTACTTTTTTCTTTTTTATTGCCTTATATGTGAACTGTACAATTTCTGGAATTTTATATCCATTTCTTTTTAAATAATCTACTCTCTCATAAGTTTCTTCTGTTGTTCCTTCTAGAAAGATTCTTTTGTTTTTTACGAATAGCATTTTTGTTGTATATTGATATAGCATATCAGCATTATTACTACCAATAATAATTATTTTATGGTATTGTTCTTTTAATTTTGTTAATACCATCATAATTTTTTTTCTACTTTTATTATCTAAATATTGAAATAGATCATCAAAAATCAAAACATCAGGATTAGATAAAAGTCCTATTGCAATCTGTACTTTTTTTTGTTCTGATTTAGATAGTGTAGTTATATTTCTATCTAGCATATTCGTATCTAATCCTACTATTTTTAGTGAATCATGCTCTTTTTTATCAATATTTTTTATTTGGAGGTGATAGTAATTTATAATGTAGTCCATATGTTCTTTTATTGTATTTAAGTAGGGCATTTTTTTTAATTGTTTTTCGATTATACTTATTTTTTTATAATATTCTAAATAATTCTCAGAGGTTATTTCTTGGTTGTCTACTGTGATTGTTCCTTCTGGGAGTTTTTTTAATGTCAGGATATTTAATAGTTCTGCATATTCTGGTCCAGTAATTCCTATCATGTCACTACTAGATAAAGTCGTTGTTAATTCCCAATCGTCTTGTTTTATATTTTCTAATATTACTTCCATATTGTATCTACCATCCTGTCCATATTTAACTCTATTTTATCTACCACATTATAATCTCTTAGTTTAACAGACAAGTCTACCATAAATGGTAAGTCTAAGCCTATTTTATTTAATGTATTATCTTTTTCTATTACCGTTAATGGTTCTCCTTCTAGTAGAATTTTACCGTCATTTATTACCAATAAATAATCACTTTCTAGTGAAATATTTAAATTTGATGTTGTCATAATAATGGCGATTTTTGTTTCTAATTGTAATGTACGTAATAATTTTATAAACTCTTCTTGTTCTTTTTCTTCTAATTCCTGACAAATATCATCTAAAAATAATATTTGAGGAGTTGCTAGCATTTTTTCTGCTAAAAGCATTTTTATTTTTATGAAAATAGGTACCATGTTAGGGTCCTTCTTCTGAAATTTGGTTAGTTTATATTTTTTAATTATTTCTTTATAGGTTTCTTTTTTATCCTCTTCTGTCTTTTTAAATAAATGAATCACGTAATTTAATTCTTCTTCTACCGTATCAAAAAGAAATTCCGGGTTATCCTGTGGAATAATTGTTCCTGTAATTTCTTTCCACAAGTTTTGTGGATATTCTTCTACATATGTTCCTAATAATTTTATCGTTTCTTTTACTTCAAATTGTCCACTTAATATTCTAATTAATGTTGTTTTACCACAATTATTACCACCTGATACAGTTATAAATTGTCCCGATTTTATCTGGAAGGAGATATCTTCAAAAATATTTTTATATTTTAAGTTATTTATTTCTAATAATTCCATTTTATCTTCCCTCCTTTTGTTTTACTTTCTATTATATAATAAAGCTTTTAAAAAAGCCAACTATTTGGCTTTTTTCTTTTGTATTCTATAGGCGCAACGTAATAAAAACTTGTCAGATGCAAATCTTCCAAAAAACTTTGCACACTTCATTGTGAATCCAGGAATTATCAACATTTTTCCTTTCAACATCTCATCAATTGCGTATTTCGCAACATACGTACTTTTTAATGGCTTCACTCCAAATTTTACTCCTGCTACTGCATTGAAATTAGTATCTACTGGTCCTGGACAAAGAACAGATACTTGAACATTTGATTTCTTTTTCTTTTGCTCATACCATAGAGCTTCTGATAATTGGTATACATAAGACTTTGTTGCATAATACGTACTCATCAATGGTCCCGGCTGAAATGCAGCAGAGGATGCAACATTTAGAATATAACCAGAATTTCTTTTTTCCATATCTTTTAAAAATGCTTTTGTTAAGATGTGTACTGCCTTAATATTAGTATCAATCATAGTTAATTCTGTTTGCAGATCTGTCTTGGTAAATTCCCCAAACGCTCCAAATCCGGCATTGTTAATTAGGATATCAATGTTTTCTTTTTTTGTTAATACATATAATTCTTTTACTTTTTGTTCGTTGGATAAATCAGCAACAATGATTGTTACTTTTGTAGGGAGAGATTCTTGAATCTCTTCTAGTTTTTCTTTATTTCTTGCGACTAGAATAAGCTCATATTTCTTGGTTGCTAAATATCTTGCCATATCTAGTCCTATTCCAGATGATGCTCCTGTAATTAATGCTTTCATACCGACACCTCTTTTACCTATCTTTTTCTCATTCTTATTATATAATAAAATGAGTGAAAAAAAAAGAATGTTGACATTCCTTTTACTATTTTCTTATTACTCTTTTATATTTTATTTTTTATGATTTCCCTTTTGATTTGGTTCTTCATTTATACTATTAAACATAGCATCTAGTTCGTTTTCTTGTGCTCTATATTCTCTTTCTGTTTGGAGCATCATTCTCGTTAATTTATCATCTATATCTTGTTCTAAAGAGAAAGGATTCGCTTTTGGGATTTGATAGTCCTTATATTTATCTAATCTTATTGTTGAATCTAGTCTTATAAATCTATTTAAATCATAATCTTCTTTAAATCTTCTTTCTTGTTCTTTACCTCCTGTCATTTTGATTGCTCCAGCAACTGTTGTATAATCCAGTACTCCTTGATCTAACAGTTCTTCTTTTGTAATACCTAAAGCTTCTTGTGCTGGTGTTAATGATAAATTATCTAAATATTCCATCACTGCAGCATATTCTTTACGATATTTATTTTGTAAAAACGTATTCGATAAAAACTCTTCCTCTGAAATAAATTCTTTTTCTTCGCGTTCTTGTATATATTCGTGCAATTCTTGATATATCTTTTTTTCTTGTCCTAAGTATTTTTCACCAAGTTGTCTCTCAGAAATGTCTTTCTTTTTCGGTAAATTTAAATCTAAGAACATATTTATCACCGAACTTAGTATATCATAATAAAAAAAAAGACACAACTGTGTCTTACTTTTCTTCTGCTTCTTTCTTCTTAGCTTTTTCTTTAGCAGGTTTTTCTTCTGGTTTAGCTTCATCTACTAATTTTAAAATTACCATTAATGAATTATCTCCGCGACGTTCAGATAATTTTAAAATTTGAGTATATCCACCATTTCTGTTTTCATAACGTTTTGCTAAATCATGGAAAATTTTATCCACAACTTTTTTATCATTATGTAAGAATGCTAAAGCTTTACGACGAGAAACTAAATCACCTTTTTTACCATAAGTAATCATTTTTTCAACAAACTTACGAACTTCTTTTGCTCTAGTTTCTGTAGTAGTAATACTTTCGTTAATTACTACTTGTTTAGTCATAGTAGCTAGCATGCTTCTTCTATGTTTGTTATCTACACCTAATTTTCTCATAGTTATTTCCTCCTTATATATTAGTCATCATCACGTAATACTAGACCCATATCTCTAATTTTGTCTAATACTTCTTTTAGTGATTTTTTACCTAGATTACGTATTTTCATCATGTCTGATTCACTCTTATTAACAAGATCTTGTAATGTATGAATTCCAGCTCTCTTTAAGCAGTTATATGCTCTTACAGAGAAATCTAAATCTTCAATAGATGTCTCTAGTGCTTTTACTTTTGGATCTTCTGTTTTTTCAATCATCATTCCACTTACATCTGCAATTGATGACAAATCAGTTAAAATTGTGAAATGTTCAATTAAAATTCTAGAAGCTAAAGCAATTGCTTCTTCTGGTTTGATTGAACCGTTTGTCCATACGTCTAAAATTAATTTATCATAACTTTCATCTTGTCCAACACGAGCACTTGCAACTTCATATGATACTCTTTCAATAGGAGAATATAATGAGTCAATAGCAATAACTCCTGCTTTTTTAATTTCATGAATTTTCTTGTTGTCTTCACTTCTTACATATCCACGACCATTTGTTACAGTCATTTCCATGTTTAGAGTTGCTCCTTTTGATAATGTAGCGATAACTTTATCTTTGTTAATTACTTCGATATCAGCATCGTGTTCAATATCTCCAGCAGTAATTTCTCCTTCTTTACTAGTATTGATACGTACTACTTTTGGTTCATTTGAATGGTTTTTAAATACGATTCCTTTTAAATTTAAAATAATCGTTGTAACATCCTCATAAACTCCTTCGATTGTTTGGAATTCATGTAGAACACCATCTATTTTAATACTACTAATAGCACTTCCTGGAAGAGATGATAACATTACTCTTCTTAATGCGTTACCAATTGTAGTTCCGAATCCTCTTTCTAATGGTTCTAATTCAAATCTACCATAGAAATTGCTTTCTACAGAATCTGTTATTTTGTAAATTGGTTTTTCAAATTGTAACATGAAACTAACCTCCCTTATTCATTAATTATACACGTGGACGTTTTGGTGGACGACATCCATTGTGTGGTATTGGTGTAACATCAACGATTGTTGTTACTTCTAATCCAGCAGTTTGAAGTGAACGAATTGCTGTTTCTCTACCTGGACCTAAACCTTTAACGCGTACTTCTACTTTACGCATTCCCATATCATATGCTGCTTTACCTGCAGCTTCTGCTGCCATTCCTGCAGCGAATGGTGTTGATTTCTTACTACCTTTAAATCCGATAGCACCAGCTGATGCCCAGCTAATTACGTTACCATCCTTATCTGTGATTGTAGTAATTGTATTGTTGAATGTTGAATGAATATGTGCAATACCTTCTGGAACATTCTTTTTTACTTTTCTTTTTCTTGTCTTGTATGCCATGAGTTTACCTCCTTCAAAAATTATCCTTGTTAATTTCTAACTAAACTTTCTTCTTGTTTGCTACTACTTTTCCTTTACCTTTACGAGTACGAGCATTGCGGTTTGTTCTTTGTCCTCTTACAGGTAATCCTTTTTTATGGCGACTTCCTTGATAAGAATTGATTTCCATTTTTGTCTTGATGTTCATACTTACTTCACGACGAAGATCACCTTCAGTTAAATGTTTATTAATTTCATCACGAATTTTAACTAAGTCTTCTTGTGAAAGATCTTTTGTTTTTGTTGTTGGATCAATATTTACTGCTTTTAAAATTTGTTTAGCTAAACTTTGTCCAATACCATAAATATAAGTTAATGAAATGCAAATGTGTTTATCATTTGGAATATCTACACCTTTAATACGTGCCATTTAATACACCTCCTAAAAAATTATCCTTGTTTTTGCTTATGCTTTGGATTTTCACAGATTATTCTTACTGTACCTTTACGTTTTACAACTTTGCATTTTTCGCAAATTGGTTTTACTGATGCTTTAACTTTCATTTTTATCCCTCCTATTATTTACGATAGGTTATACGCCCACGTGTTAAATCATAAGGTGAAAGTTCTATCATTACGGTATCTCCTGCTAAGATACGAATATAGTTCATTCGTATTTTACCAGAAACGTGAGCTTCCACAATGTGTCCATTTTCTAGTTGAACTTTGAATTTCCCACCTGGGATAATTTCAAGAACTTTACCTTCAATTTCAATTGTATCTTCTTTGGCCATCTTTATCACTCTCCTGTTAAGATTTGATATCCATCTTTTGTTACTACAACTGTATGTTCAAAATGAGCAGATAAGCTTCCATCTTGAGTATCTACAGTCCAATCATTATCATGTAAGAACACTTTAGGACTACCTAAGGTTAACATTGGCTCTACCGCAATTACCATTCCTTCTTTTAATTTAGGTCCGGTATTAGGTATTCCATAATTTGGTACTTCCGGATCTTCATGCACAGAAGTTCCTACTCCATGACCACATAATTCTCTTACAACACCTAGGTTATGTTTTCGGGCGTACTGTTCAATTGCATAACCAATGTCTCCTATTCTGTTACCTGGCTTTACTTGTTCTAGGCCTACAAATAGAGATTTCTCAGTGTCTTCTAGTAACTGTTTTGTTTTGTCATCTACTTCTCCTACGATGTAAGTCCAAGCAGAATCTCCATGGTATCCTTTGAAACATGCTCCAATATCAATAGAAATAATGTCACCATTTTTTAGTTTTCTATCACTTGGAAACCCATGAACTACTTCTGAATTGATACTTGTGCATAGTGTAGATGGGAAACCCTCGTATCCTTTAAAAGAAGGAGTAGCATCATGACTTCTAATAAAGTCTTCTGCTAACTTATCTAACTCTTTGGTTGTAATTCCTTCTTTTATAAATGGTTTTAGATACTGATGAGTTTGATATACGATATTACCAGCTATTTTTAATAATTCAATTTCTCTTTCGCTTTTAATTGTTATCATTATTTATCATCTCCGCTATTTGAATTATCTTTCTCACTGATAATTTTGTCTACTTGTTTAAAAACATTTTCGATTGTATCATTTCCGTTAACCTCTTTTAAAACACCTTGTTTTTTATAGTGCTCGATAATTGGTTCGGTTTTTTCTTGATACATTTTATATCTAGTTTGGAAAGCTTCTAAGTTATCGTCATTTCTTTGATATAATTTTCCACCACAGATATCACAGACAGATTCTTGTGCTGGTGCACTAGATTCTTCATTGATATTATAAACTGCATGACAGTCTTCACATACTCTTCTGCCTGTTATTCTTCTTTCTAATGTTTTTTCATCGATTACAATTGAAATTACATTTCCTACTTCATATCCTAATTTCTTTAGGATGTTATCATATTCAACTGCTTGCTCTAGACTTCTTGGAAAACCGTCAATAATGTACCCATTTTCACAGTCCTTTTCTCCTAGCCTTTTTTCAATTAGTTGATATGTAATTTCATCTTTTACTAATTTACCACTTGCTAGTGTTTCAGCAACATAATTTCCCACTTCACTATCTTCTTTAGCAATTTCTCTTAGAATGTCACCTGTAGAGATATGTGGAATGTGATATTTCGCAACAACTAGCTCTGCTTGTGTTCCTTTACCAGCAGCAGGTGGTGCTATAAACATAATATTTTTCATTTTTACCTTCTACTATATCCTCTCTTATAACTTCTGGTCAAAATACTTCCTTCCAATTGTTTATAAGTCTCAAGTGCTACACCTACTACGATTAATAATCCGGTACCACCAATGGATACACTAGTAGGTAAGCTTGTTAATTTAGAAAATAGAATTGGTAATCCAGCAATTACTACTAGGAAGGTTGCTCCTAAGATAGTAAGTCTTGATAATATTTTGCTTACATATTTTTTGGTATCTTCTCCAGGTCTGATTCCAGGAATATACCCTCCATTTTCTTGTAAGTTCTTTGCAAATTCTTCTGGCTTTACTTGAATAAATGTATAGAAATATGCAAAGAAGAAAATTAATACTACATATATTAGGAATCCTACTGGAGTTGTATACGTTAAATATTTTTCTACAACTAAAGTAAATGTTTCGTTTTTAATTACTTGTGCTAAAATTCCAGGGATTGCAAGCAAACTTGATGCAAATATTACTGGAACTACACCAGCTGTGTTAATTTTAATTGGCATAAAGCTTTGAGCTGAAGCACCATATGCACTTGTTGATTTATTAGCGTATTGGATTGGTATTCTTCGTTCAGATTCTTGAACAAAAATCATGCCTATGACTATTGCAAAGTATACTATTACAAAAAGAATAAACTTAATAATTCCTAAAGTAATTACTTGTGCTGTTCCATCAAAAGCAATTAAACCAGTGAAGGCATCAATAAACATTTGAGGTAATGTTGCAATGATACCAGCCATAATAATCAGACTGATTCCATTTCCTATTCCTTTTTGTGTTATTTGATCACCTAACCATAGCAAGAATGCAGTACCTGCTGTTAACACAGTTGCAATATAAAGATACTCTACTACATCTCCTGATTTTCCAATAAATGCAAATGAGAATGCATATCCTTCGATAAACGCAAAGATTATACCTACATATCTAGTAATTTGATTTAATTTACGTCTTCCTGTTGCTCCTTGTTTACTTAGTTCTGTAAAGTATGGAATGATATCCATTTGTAATAATTGCATAATGATGGATGCCGTAATGTATGGCATAACACCTAATGCAAATATTGAGAAGTTTTTTAACGCTCCACCACCAAGTGTGTTTATTAATTCTAAGAAGCCTAAACTGCTAGTTAAATCTTCTGTTCCAGGAACTCGAATTGAAATACCCAATATGAAGATCATTAGTGCCGCAAGAGTAAAGTAAATACGATGACGTAAGTCTTTATTCGTTGAGGTAAATAATTGCTTCATAGTTTTGAACATACTAGATCACCTCAGCTTTGCTTCCTGACTCTTTGATCTTTTCTAGAGCTGTTTTTGAAAATTTATTTGCTTGAATTGTAAGCTTACGCTCTAATTTTCCATTTCCTAAAATTTTTAGTCCATCTAAACCTTTTTTAATAATTCCTTTATCTTTTAGTAATGCAGGTGTTACTACAGTACCATCTTCAAATACATTTAATTCTTCTACATTAATTGTTGCATATGTTGTTTTAAATAATGCATTTTTGAAACCTCTTTTTGGAAGTCTTCTATATAATGGTAATTGTCCACCTTCAAATACTGGATTGATACTACCACCACTACGTGCTTTTTGTCCTTTTTGTCCGCGTCCACTTGTTTTACCAAGACCACTACCTGGACCGCGTCCTACACGTTTTCTTGCATGAGTAGCACCGATATTTTTCTCTAATTCATGTAATTTCATTATCCTAATATCTCCTCTACTGTTTTACCACGAAGTGCTGCTACTTGTTCAACTGTTTTCATTGCTTTTAATGCGTTTAATGCAGCAGTTGCAGTATTAATTTTAGTTCTTGCTCCTAGTGATTTAGAGACAACATCACGAATTCCTGCTAATTCTAAGATAGCACGAACAGATCCACCAGCGATGATACCAGTACCAGCTGGAGCAGGTTTAATAATTACTCTAGCAGCACCACTTGTTCCTATCATTTCATGAGCTACTGTTCTGCCTTCAATTAGAGGTATTGTGATCATTTTTTTGTTTGCATCTTGAATTGCTTTCTTTATTGCATCAGGTACTTCATTTGCTTTTCCAATACCTAATCCAACTTTACCTTTACGGTCACCTACAACGACAGTTGCTGAATATCTTCTACGACGTCCACCCTTAGTAACTTTTACTACGCTTTTAACATCGATTACTAATTCTTCTAACAACTTTTCTCTAGGTTCGCCTGTCTTTCTTTGCATAATACCCTCCTATTAGAATTCTAATCCATTTTCACGTGCAGCTTCTGCTAAAGCTTTTACACGTCCATGATAAAGGTATCCTCCTCTATCAAATACCACTTTTGTAATTTTTGCTTTTGTTGCTTTTTCAGCAATCGCCTTACCAACAACTTTAGCTGCTTCAACATTACTTCCGTTTTTGATATTTAAATCTTTGTCTAATGAGGAAGCAGATACAAGAGTAGTTCTAGTTTCATCATCGATAATTTGTGCATAAATTCCAGTATTAGAACGGAATACGCATAATCTAGGTACTGCGCTTGTTCCCATTAAGTTTTTACGAATTCTTTCATGACGAACTTCACGCATACTGTTACGAGATTCTTTCTTTATCATAATTTGATTTCTCCTTTCCTACTTATTAAGCAGCTTTCTTTCCTTCTTTACGACGAACATGTTCATCTTTGTAACGAATACCTTTACCTTTATATGGTTCAGGTGGTCTTACTTTTCTTACGTTAGCAGCGAATTCTCCGACTAATACTTTATCAATACCCTTGATAGTGATTTCAGTATTTCCGTTAGCTTCTACTGTTAATCCTTCTGGTACTTCCATCTCTACTGGATGAGAATAACCAGCACTGATTACTAATTTTTTACCTTGAACATTGAAACGATATCCAACACCGATAATCTCTAATCCTTTTTCAAAGCCTTTTGTAACACCTTCGATCATGTTATGAATTAAAGCATTCATTGTACCGTGCATTGCTTTTGCATTTTCGTTTTTACGTTCTAAAGTAATTTTATTATCTTCTTGCTTCATAGTAATATCTTTTAACATTACTTGAGATAAAGTTCCTTTTGGTCCAGTTACTGTTACTGTATTATTTTCTTCTTTTACTGTAACTCCTTCAGGAACAATAATTGTACGATTTCCTATACGGCTCATCTTGACACCTCCTTATATTTTCTTTATTACCAAATATAAGCTAGAACTTCCCCACCTATATTTTCTTTACGTGCTTCTTTATCAGTCATAATTCCTTTAGATGTAGAAAGGATAGCGATTCCTAATCCATTTAATACTCTTGGAATTTCGTTACTGTTTACATATACACGAAGTCCTGGTTTAGAAATTCTCTTTAGCCCTGTTATAACTCTTTCTTTCTTGTTATATTTTAAAGTTAAAAGAATTTTTCCTTGAGCGTCTTCTTTTACAACTTTATAATCTTTAATAAATCCTTCATCTTTTAAAATTCTTGCAATTTCTTCTTTCATTTTTGATGCAGGAACTTCAACTTCTTCATAGCGCATTTGGTTAGCGTTACGAATACGAGTTAACATATCTGCAATTGTATCTGTTACTACTGCCATTTTATATCCTCCTTTCCAATTACCAACTTGATTTTTTAAGTCCTGGTATTTGTCCTTTATAAGCTAATTCACGGAAGCAAATACGGCAGATTCCGAATTTACTCATAACTGCGTGAGGTCTACCACAACGAGCACATCTAGTATATTCACGTACTTTATATTTTTGTGGTCTATTAGCTTTTACTATCATACTTTTCTTTGCCATAATATTCCTCCCATTTTACTTTCTAAAAGGAATTCCAAGTCCATTTAATAAATCGAATGATTCTTCATTAGTTTTTGCTGTTGTTACAAATACGATATCCATTCCACGTACTTTTACAACATCATCATAATCAATTTCTGAAAAGATTAATTGTTCTTTAATTCCTAATGTATAGTTTCCTCTACCATCGAATGCTTTAGGACTAACTCCACGGAAGTCTCTAACACTTGGTAGTGCGATTGCAATTAGTTTATCCATAAAGTTATACATGTTTTCTCCACGTAATGTAACTTTACATCCAATTGCATGTCCTTCTCTTAATTTGAATCCAGCTATTGATTTTTTAGCACGTGTTACTACTGGTTTTTGTCCAGAGATTTTTGCTAAGTCAGCAACTGCTGCATCAATTAATTTTGAGTTAGATGTAGCATCTCCCACACCGATATTAATAACAATCTTTTCTAACTTTGGAACTTCCATAATTGATTTATAATTATATTTTTCTTGTAAACTTGGAACAACTTCATTTAAGTATTTCTCTTTTAGGCGGTTCATAGTTACCCTCCTTCCAATTAATCAAGCTTCTCGTTTGATTTTTTTGTAATTCTTATTTTTTTACCTGTTTTTGTATCTGTTGTATGTCCGATTCTAGTTCCTTTTTTTGTCTTAGGATCAACGATCATAACATTTGATGCATGAATTGGTCTTTCTACTTCAATAATTCCACCAGATTCATTAGCTGTAGGTTTTTGATGTTTTTTTACTACGTTCACACCCTCAACTACAACTTTGTTTTCGCTTCTTAATGTTTTAATAATTTTTCCTTCTTTACCTTTATCAGAACCAGCGATAACTACAACTTTATCTCCTACTTTAAAGTTCATAATTTATCCTCCTCATTATAGTACTTCTTTTGCTAAAGAAACAATTTTCATGTAATCTTTATCACGAAGTTCTCTTGCGACTGGTCCAAAAATACGAGTACCTACTGGACTCTTGTCATCACGAATGATAACACAAGCATTGTCATCGAACTTAATATAACTTCCATCTTCACGACGAACGCCTTGACGACTACGAACGATAACTGCTTTTACAACTTTTCCTTTTGGTAATGATGAATTAGGAATTGCATTTTTTACTGTTCCTACTACTACATCACCAATGTTACCTGTTTTTACTTTGCTTCCGCCAAGTA
Organism: uncultured Bacilli bacterium; assembly: GCA_944332295.1. Lineage (GTDB taxonomy): Bacteria > Bacillota_I > Bacilli_A > RF39 > UBA660 > Faecimonas. The sequence goes on from CALVJR010000005.1 coordinate 25,847, forward strand.
CACGAATTACTAATAATTCACGTGCACCAGTATTGTCTGCAACTTTTAAGCGGCTTTCTTGTTGTAACATAGATTATTCCTCCTTCTTTCCAATCATCTAAGCGTTAAATAATAACTGCTTCTTTTACTACTTCTTTTAAATAGAAGTGTTTTGTTTTTGACATAGGTCTTGTTTCTGCAATACGTACTGTGTCTCCAACTTTAGCGATATTTTTTTCATCATGTACACTATATTTCTTAGAGCTTTTTACTCTTTTGTGATATAACGGATGGTTTTTATGAGTTTCAACTAAAACGCTTATTGTCTTATCATTAGTTGCGCTAACTACTTTTCCAACTAATTCTCTTTCAATTTTCTTTTCCATTATACAACCTCCTATTCGTTACTTTCACGTTCTTTTAGAACAGTTTTCATTCTTGCAACGGTGTGTCTTAAATCTCTAATTCTAGAAGGTTTTTCAAGGTTTCCAGTCGCTTGTTGGAAACGTAAGTTAAATAGTTCTTGTTTTGCTTCGAATAATTTTGTATTAATTTCTTCAGTTGTTAATTCTCTAATCTCTTTAACCTTCATTATTTTCACCACCATTTTCTTTCATTACAAATTTTGTTGCTATTGGTAATTTGTGAGATGCTAAACGTAATGCCTCACGTGCTACTTCTTCAGTAACTCCTGAAATTTCGAAAAGGATTTTTCCTTCTTTTACAACAGCAACCCATCCTTCAACGTTACCTTTACCTTTACCTTGTCTTGTACCAATTGGTTTTCTAGTAAGTGGCATATGAGGGAATACGTTGATCCAAACTTTACCACCACGTTTCATGTAACGAGTCATAGCAATACGAGCAGCTTCGATTTGGTTTGCTGTAATCCAAGCTCCTTCTTTTGCTTGAAGACCATATTCTCCGAAACTTAATGTTCTATTTCCACGTGATCTTCCTTCGTAAGGTAATCTATGAACACGACGATATTTTGTTCTTGACGGTATTAACATATTAATTACCTCCCTTAGATTTCTTATTTAGGATTTCTCCTTTATAGATCCATACCTTTACACCAATTTTTCCGAATGTTGTATCAGCTTCGCTTGTTGCGTAATCAACATCTGCTCTTAAAGTATGTAGAGGAATAGTTCCTTCTGTGTATCCTTCACTACGTGCCATATCAGCACCACCTAAACGTCCAGATACTGATGTTTTGATTCCTTTAGCTCCTGCTTTCATAGCGTTTCTAATTGCACGTTTTTGAGCCATACGGAATGATGCTCTGTTAGTAATTTGATTTGCAATTGAATCAGCAACTAATTGAGCGTTCATGTCTGCTTTTTTAATATCAACGATTGAGATTTGAACATTTTCATCAGCAATCTTTGATAGTTGTTTCTTTAATTTTTCTATTTCTTCTCCACCACGGCCAATCATTACACCTGGTTTAGAAGTATGGATTACAACTTCACATCTTTTAGCAGTTCTTTCGATTTCAACTTTTGCAATACCTGCATTTTTTAAGTTCTTTTCTAAATATTTACGGATTTCAATATCTTTTGCTAACACTTTAGAAAAGTCTTTTTTATTTGCATACCATTTTGCTTCCCAGTCTTTGTTGATGCCAAGTCTAAGTCCATTAGGATTAACTTTTTGTCCCATGTTTTAACCTCCTTATTAGTTTTTTGTAGCCACTACGATAATAATGTGACTAGTTCTATGATCTCTATGTCCTATGTGAGAACGTGAATCAAAAAAGTGACGTTTCATAACAGGACCAGCATCTACTCTTGCTTCTTTTACATAAAGTGTAGCAGCATCTGCATTGTTGTTATTTACTGCATTTGCAATAGCAGAATCTAGAACTTTTTTAATAAGTCTTGCTGACTTATTGCTTGTATTTACTAAGATGTTAGCTGCTTCTTGTACACTTTTACCACGAATCATGTCGATTGTTATACGAGCTCTGATTGGTGATACTCTAAGGCCTTTAGCAATTGCTCTTGCTTCCATTTCTTTCCCTCCTAGTCATTTTTTAATTATTTCTTGTCTGAACCATGTCCACCGAATTTACGAGTTAATGCAAATTCACCTAATTTATGTCCAACCATATCTTCAGTAACATATACTGGTATAAATTCTTTACCATTGTGAACGGCAAATGTATGTCCTATAAAATCAGGATAAATTGTGGAACGGCGTGACCATGTTTTAATGACTTCTTTTTTACCAGATTTATTTAATTCTTGAACCTTTTTTAGTAATCTAGCGAATACATAAGGTCCTTTTTTTAAACTTCTTGCCATTATTCAATCATCCTTTCCTATTTACTATTACGACGACGTACGATGAACTTGTCAGATTGTTTTTTCTTACGTGTCTTTAATCCAAGTGCAGGTTTACCCCATGGAGTCATTGGTGCTTTACGTCCTACTGGAGCACGTCCTTCACCACCACCATGTGGATGGTCGTTAGGGTTCATAACAGAACCACGAACTGTTGGTCTTATACCCATGTGACGTTTGCGTCCTGCTTTACCTAATCTAACAAGTGATGAATCTTCATTTCCAACTTCACCAACTGTTGCCATACATGTTCCTAAAACTTTTCTTTGTTCACCAGAAGATAGACGAACCATTACATATTTTCCTTCACGTCCAAGGATTTGTGCTGAAGTACCAGCAGATCTTGCTAGCTCTCCACCTTTTCCAGGACGTAATTCAATATTATGAATCATTGTACCTACTGGAATATTCATAATTGGTAATGCATTACCAACTTTAATATCAGCATTTGCTCCAGCTTCAATTTTCATTCCTACTTGTAATCCTTTTGGAGCAATGATATATCTTTTTTCACCATCTGCATAATTAATTAATGCGATGTTTGCTGTTCTATTTGGATCGTATTCGATACTTGCTACTGTACCAGGTACCTCTAATTTATTTCTTTTAAAATCAATGATACGATATTTTCTTTTTACTCCGCCACCTTGATGACGAACTGTTATCTTACCTTGATTGTTACGTCCACTATTTTTCTTAATAGTAGTTAATAGAGATTTTTCTGGAGTACTTGTTGTGATATCTTCATTCACTAATGTACTCATTTTTCTACGACCTGGTGTAGTAGGTTTATATGTTTTGATAGCCATAATTTATTTCCTCCTTCTAACCAAGATCAATTGTTTGTCCTTCAGCTAAAGTAACAATTGCTTTCTTTGTACGATTCGTTAATCCTGTATAACGACCAACTCTTCTCTTTTCAGGTTTTACATTGATTGTTCTGATTGATGTAACCTTAACATTGAAGATTTTTTCAATTGCATTTTTGATTTCAATTTTGTTAGCTCTTGGATCAACTTTGAATGTATATTTTCCATTTTCTTTATCAGCCATTGATTTTTCAGTAATAACTGGTGCCTTGATGATTTCTAAATATTTTGTATCTTTCATTATTTAAGCACCTCCTCTACAGCGTTTAATGCATCTTGTGTAAATACTACTACATCAGTACCTACAACATCTAATACATTGATTTCGTCTGCTGAAATTAATACTACATTTTGTAAGTTCCTTGATGCTAAAATCATATTATCATCAAATTCTTTTACTACTAATAATACTTTTTTATCAGCAACTTTTAATGTTTCTAATAAAGCTTTCATATCTTTAGTCTTTGGTGTAGATAATGTTAAGTTTTCTAAAACAATGATTGCTTTTTCTTCTGCTTTTTCTACTAAAGCTGACTTGATAGCAAGTCTTCTTTCTTTACGGTTTTGTTTCTTACTGTAATCTCTTGGTACTGGAGTTCCATATCTTCCTCCACCTACCCATTGTACAGCTCTGATAGAACCTTGACGAGCACGTCCAGTTCCTTTTTGTCTCCATGGCTTTCTTCCGCCACCACTTACTTCTGATCTATTCTTAGTACTATGTGTTCCTTGTCTTAGTGATGCTCTTGCTAAAATGATTGCATCATATAAAACGTTTTTATTTGGTTCGATGCCAAATACATTTTCATCTAAGTTAATGTCCTTTACTTTTTCACCTTTAAGATTTAAAAGTTCTACTTTTTTCATTTACGATTCCTCCTTTCATCACATTTCTTTACTTTTCTATTTTTCATTTTATCTGTTCCTGTGATGATTTTATTCTGCTGTAGTTTCTGCAGATGTTGTTTCTTCATTAGTCTCTACTTCAACTTTTACTTCTTCGTAAGAAACTAAGTCAGCTTTTTCTTTTTTTACATTTGGTTTTTTAACTGCAGTACGAATCATAACTAATGATTTCTTTGGACCTGGAACATTTCCTTTAACTAAGATTACGTTATTTTCAGTGTCTACTGAAATAATTTCAAGATTTTGAACAGTTCTTGCTACATTACCCATTTGTCCAGGCATTTTCTTACCTTTCAAAACGTGCATTGGTAACATAGTACCTAGTGAACCTACACCTCTATGGTATTGAGAACCATGTCCCATTGGTCCACGGCTTTGGTTATGACGTTTGATAACTCCTTGGAATCCTTTACCTTTACTAATTCCACTAACGTCAACCATTTCTCCTTCTTCAAAGATATCTACATTAATTACTTGTCCTAATGTATAATCTTCTACGTTTACTCCTCTAATTTCTCTTAAGAAGCGCTTAGGTTCTGTTCCAGCTTTCTTAGTATGACCGATTGCTGGTTTGTTTGATATTTTTTCTCTGATAGTTTCTGTTGCAATTTGGATTGCATCATATCCATCGTTTGCTACTGTTTTAATTTGAGTTACTACATTTGGTTCAACTTCAATTACAGTAACAGGAATTAACTTACCGTTCTTAGTGAACACTTGAGTCATTCCGACTTTTTTACCTAAGATTCCTTTCATTATTATTTCCTCCTATTATTTTGTTTTGATTTCAATATCAACCCCGCTAGGTAAATCTAAATGAGCTAACGCATCAATAGTTTCCTTGCTAGGATTTTTGATATCAATAAGTCTCTTATGTGTACGCATTTCGAATTGCTCACGTGAATCCTTATCTTTGTGAACAGCTCTTAGAATTGTGAATTTTTCAATTTCAGTTGGTAGTGGTACTGGACCTGAGATTTCTCCACCTGATCTTTTGATTGTTTCAACAATTTTAGTTACTGCATTATCAAGAATTCTATGATCATATGATTTTAATCTAATACGAACTTTTGATGTTGACATTAAAAATCCTCCCTTCGCCTATATCTAGTATAGACTTGCTCCGTGCAAATAACCCGATACCAAATTAACAACTTAACCTGGTGTATCGACAACCTCGCACATCTAAGCAGTCACACGTAATTAATTATAGCAAGTAATATCAACAAATGCAAGCGTTTTTTTGTAGAAATTTTTATTTTTTAACTAAAAAAAGAGCAAAAATACATTTTTTTAGATTTTTGCTCTTATTTTATATTGTATTGGAGGTTCAAATTCACACATTCCCATCCAGTAGTTAATATCATTCGTTCCTTCTTCTAATAGTTTCTCACGTAATTTTTCTACATTTCCATTTCTATCATATAGTAGTGTTCCATACTTTACTTCTTGCTCAAAAGTATAATCTCCACGCATTGTAGTTCTTGTTTTTTCATTTTCAAGTAAATGTATACCTACTTCTGATCTTCTAATATACATTCCACTATCGCACACATTTTCATCAGTGTCATAATCTTTTAAACATACTTTATCATTATAAATGAATAGAAGGTGACAACCGTATCCTGGTAATGAACCAAACTCACATCCAGTAGCAACGACTCCCTCTAATGAATAATAAAAATCATCTTCCCTTATTTCCTCTATAATTCTCTGTGTTATTACATTATTTAATATTTCCATCTTTGATGGTTCTACTTGTACTTTTTTTAAACTTTCCATCATCCGAACCTCACTATACATCTAACTTGCAGATGCTATTTTATTCGTACTAGTATTTAATGCCCTTATTTTTCTATACTGTTTTGGTATATATTCAATTGGTGGTTCAAACTCACAAGAATCATTTGAAAAAAATAAAGTGTAATTATCTAAGGTTAAATCATTTTGCAAATCTGTTTGTAGTTCTTTTAGTTTCCCGCTCTTATCATATATGATTGTTCCATGTCTTACAATAAACTCCCAGGGATGTTCTCCTCTATCTTGAAACCTACCTTCTAAACTATAATACCAATCTGGTTTATTCATTATACTAATATTCATACCCGTCTGTGATAAAATTTCCATAATTTCTTTTTTGGTTAGTTCAATTGGTTCAAAATTTTTATCATTATAAATAAACATTAACTCTACTTCTGGCTTACTAGAGTCAATTTGAGAAAAATCTCTTCCCATATAGACAATACCTTCTAAAAAATTCTTTTGCTGATTATTTGATAATATTTCGTCGATTTTATTACTAATTAAATAATTCATCCTCTCTATACTTTTTTCGTCTCTGTGCACCGTTCTTAATTCTTCCATACTACTATTTCCTTCCCCTATTTTCATTGTACCCTTCCTGTACAAACTCGTCAATTGATTTTAACTTATTTTACTTTTTTAAATTTCTTTTGGATTTGGGCTCACCAATAATTTTTAGTGACGCTGGTGCTACGATTGATTTTCCAAATTTTTGATTGATATCATCTATTGTCTTTTGAATTTCTTCTTCTTTTTGTTCTTCTTCATTATTTTCTTCAAATAACGTTAGTTGCCTTTCCTTTGTCTCAGATAAATCTGCTAATCTTACTCCTATTAACCTTATAGGATCTTTTTTATAACTTTTATTAAAAATTTCTATTACTAATTTATATATTTCCTTGGTACTATTTGTTTGATGAGGAAGTTTTGCTTGGGCAGAATAGCCTTGGAAATCTTTATTTTTATAAATTACTGCAACCGTTTTGGCATATTGTTTTTGTTTTCTTAACTCTCTTGTGACATCTTCTGTTTGTCTAAATAATATATCTTTTATCTTTTCTTCATCTGTATAATCATGTGATAGCGTTTCTGATGTTGAGATACTGGTCGTTTTACTACTTCTTGGTTCTACTTTTGTATTGTCTATTCCTAGGGAAGCTTCTTTTAGATATTTAGCTTGATTTTTAAAATTTCTTTCTAATACTTTTTCATTGGCAAAAGCTAGGTCTTTTATAGTATAGATTCCTAACTTATTTAACTCTTCTTTGGTTCTTTTCCCAACCATGAATAAATCTCCCACGTCTAAGGGCCATAGTTTTTGTTCTATTTCATTTTTTAATAAAGTATGTACTTTATCTGGTTTTTCAAAGTCTGATGCCATTTTGGCACATAATTTATTATTTCCTATTCCGACATTTACTGTGAAACCAAATTTTTCTTTTACTTCTTCTTTTATTTTTACTGCTAATTGATAGTAATCTTTATATAAATAATTGGTACCTGTCATGTCTAGGAAACATTCATCAATGGAAAATTTTTCTAGTAATGGAGAGTATTGTGAAAGATAGTCAAATAGTTCTTTTGACTTTTGATAATACCAGCCGTGATTTGGAGGATAAATTTCTACTCTTGGACATTTCTTTTTGGCCTGATATATTGTCTCAGCTGTTTTTATTCCAAATTTTTTGGCTACAGGGGACTTTGCTAATACTATTCCATGCCTGTTAGATTCTGATCCTGCGATAATGGCTGGTATTTTTCTGATATCCTTTTTATATCCTTGTTTTAATAATAGAACTGCTGTCCATGATAAAAAAGCATTATTTACATCTATATGAAAAATTATTCTTTCCTTCATTTTAAGATTCATTCCTTTCCTTTCGTTCAAGATACACCTAGGAATGAAAACTTGAACTAATTTTTATACCTTTCCTTTACTTGTATTATAAAATACTTTTTTGGGTGTTGCAATCGAACAAGCGCAGATAAATACGATACTTTCGTTTACATATTATTTTATTAATTTTGAGCATACTAAATCTAGGTGATACTATGATTAATAAAGATGAGCGAAAAATATATGAAAAAATATTTAAAAAAGTCGTTATTGAACATATTCGAGATGCTAGAATAGAAAAAGGTTGGACACAGGCACAGCTAGCAGAAGCTATTTGTGTTTCTCATGAGTACATTCGTAATTTAGAGTCTGAAAAGGGAGATAACTATTTTTCTACTTTTACAGTTTGGCTTATTTCTAAGGCATTAGATGTTAACTTAGATCAATTACTTGATTTTGATATGGAAGCTTTTCATTCTGTGATAGAAAAAGCAATGCAAGGAAAAATTAATCCTTAAGCATTGCTTTTATTTTTCTATTAAACTTTCTCCAGTCATTTCAATTGGTTTTTCTAGATTCATTAAATCTAGTATTGTAGGAGCAATATCTCCTAGTTTACCTTCATGTAATTTCAAACCTTTCTCTGTAATAATAAATGGTACTGGATTTGTTGTATGTGATGTCACTACATTATTTTCATCATCTAACATTTCTTCACAATTACCATGATCTGCTGTTACAATTAATATTCCACCTAATTCCATGACTTTGTCATATATTAATTTTAAGTTTTTATCTACTGTTTCTACAGCTTTGATAGCTGCTTCTAATACTCCTGTATGTCCTACCATATCACCGTTTGCAAAGTTTAATATTACTAAATCCGTATGTGGTAGTTCTGCAAGTAACTTTTCTGTTACTTCATCAGCACTCATTTCTGGCTTTAAGTCATAAGTTGCCACTTTTGGTGATGGTACTAGTATTTTCTTTTCATTTTTATAATCTACTTCTTTTCCGCCATCGAAGAAGAAAGTGACATGAGCATACTTTTCTGTTTCAGCAATTCTTAGTTGTGATAAGTTTTGCTTTTCTATATATTCTCCTAAAATATTAGTAAGTTCAGGGTCATTGAATGCATGTGGTGCTTTCACACTTTCTACAACAGGCATCATTGTGATAGTTTTTACATTGTTAAATTTTACTGTTTCCATGTCTACAGCGCTCGGATTAGTGATAGCAGTAAATAGTTCACGTAATCTATCTTTTCTGAAGTTATAAGCTATAATTCCGTCATTTTCTTCGACATTTCCTGCTTCTGTAAATTTTGCTGGCAAAAAGAACTCATCTGTTACTTCGTTATTGTAACTATTTTCAATATATTCTTTTGGAGATGATTGTATTTCTCCTTTGTTGTTTACAATTACATCATATGCTTTTAGTAATCTGTCATAATTGTTATCACGGTCCATAGCATAATATCTACCAGAGATAGAAGCAATAGTTCCAAATCCTATTTCTTTTATTTTTTCTTCTACTTTAGAGATATATGTATAAGCACTCTTTGGTGGTACATCACGTCCATCCGTAAATAAGTGTAGATAAACATTTTTTATTCCTTCCATTTTACACATATCAAGTAAAGCTAGTAGATGATTTATATGAGAATGTACTCCTCCATCACTGATTAATCCCATTAAATGTAGCTTTGACTCATTTTTTCTTACATGATCCATTACACTCTTAATTGTTTCATTTTGGAAAAACTCTTTATCTTCAATTGATTTATTAATTAGTTCTAATGGTTGATAGACAATTCTTCCTGCTCCAATGTTCATGTGTCCTACTTCACTATTTCCCATTTGTCCTTTAGGAAGTCCTACTAATTGTCCTGATGCTGTTAATTGTGTATGTGGATAGGTATTCCATAGTTCATTAAATACTGGATTATTTGCTAGAGCTACTGCGTTTCCATGAGTTTCCTCTCTTAATCCATATCCATCTAATATTGTTAATACAATTGGCTTTTTCATTCTTGTTCCTCCTATATTATATTATTATTTAAACAAAATACGGCATATATCGGAATATATCTGATATCTTTTTTGGTTGCGAAATTATTTTCTGTTACACGGTATGCTTCTGTTACTGTGAATTTTTTCATAAATACGGCTAATGATTTAGCCTTTGAATCCGCTTTCGATATTAATTCGATTGGTATTATTTTTCCCATTCTGTTTTGTATTACAAAGTTTACTTCAGCTTTTCCTTCTGACTGATAATAATATAGAGCATACCCTGCTTCCGCTAATGTTTTTGCGATACTATTTTCATATAATATTTCTTTTATTTTTTCATCGCTTAATAATTGTTTTAAGTTTGTATGTAGCATTGAGAATAATAGACCGTCATCTGGTAAATATAATTTAAAACTATCTGTTTCTCTACAACTACTTAGAGGAGATTTTACGGTTGATATTTTATAACTTCTATATACAATTTGATTGTTTACTAAATAATTTATTGTATTTTCATATTCTTTGGCACGTCTTCCTGTACCAATTACCCCATATTGGAACTTCTTGTTATCCTTTTTTAGTTGTTCTGGAAGAGATTCGATTACTTCTAGACCTCTTGGAATATCAATTAGGTTTTTACTTGCGATTAGTTCTTTTTCATATACTTCTAAAATCTTTTGTTTTATAATATCTATTTCATATTCACTTTTACCATCTAGACTAGCGGTAATTACTTCTGGTAGTCCACCGGTCATTAAATATTCTTGAAATAGTTCTAATGCTAGTTTATGAAATGGACAAGTTTTATGCTTGGTAAAGGATTCTCTAATTAACTCTGCTAGGGCTTTTTCATTTTTTGCCCAGAGAAACTCTTCAAAATCCATTTCATTCATACCTTTAAATTGCAATTCTTCTCCTTTAAATTCATTTAAGTTTTCTCTACGAGAGGTAATGGCAATGATATGATATTTACTATGTTCACTTCCAAATAGTTTTAATCCTTTTACAATCTCTATACTGTTTACGTTATCAAAAATAAGTAAGGAATCTTCTTGTAGTATTGTTTCTCCTGATAATAAAGATAAATTTAAAATTAATCTTTCTGTTGATTTTTCTTTTGTAAATAATTCTTCTAGAGTTCTATTGTTGCTGGTATTAAAATATATTGTATTTTTGTAATTTTGTTTTCCGAATTGTAGGGCTGAATAACTTTTTCCTACTTGTTTTGGTCCATATAATATTAAAGGCTTCCTGATAATATCTTTTTGCCACTTTTGCAGGAATTTTTCTATTTTTCGTTCCATAATCTGTATCCTCCTTACACATTTTATAAAATAAGTATACTTTTATTTTTTTGTTTTGTCAATGTAAGGAAGAAAAAAGACGGTTGCTTCCGTCTTAATTTGCTAATGGTTTACTAAATTCTAATCTTAGTTTATCAGCAACTGTAATTATAAATTCTGAATTCGTTGGTTTTGCTTTATCTATGTCCACGCTATGTCCAAAAATCTCTTCCATCAATTGCCAATTTCCACGGTTCCAACTAACTTCTATTGCATGTCTAATTGCTCTTTCTACACGTGAAACTGTGGTATCAAACTTTTTTGCTACTTCAGGGTATAACTCTTTGGTTATTCCTCCTACAATTTCTGGTCTTTCATATACTAAAGATATACTTTCTCTAATATATTGATATCCTTTTATATGAGAAGGTACACCTAATTCATGTAATGTTTTGGTAATGGCAATTTGTAAATTATTGTGATACACATCTATTTCTTTGCCACCAAATTTTACACCTTCGGCTACCTCGGTAATTCTTTTCTCTAAATCTTCTAATTCGAAAGGTTTTAAAATAAAGTAATTTACTCCTAACTCTGATACTTTTCGAATCATATCTTGCGTATTATATGAAGTCAAAACAATAACTTTCTTATCAATTGCTTTTTTCTTCATAAACTCCAGTACTGCAATTCCATCTTTGTTTGGCATGATTAAGTCTAATAGAACAATATCATACTCCTCTTGTTTCTTTTCGATCAAGCGAATTCCCTCTGTACCATCATAAGCTTCTAGTGATATTGTGATATTGGAATTCTCTTTAAAGTATTCCTTAATCATTTCTACTAAACTCTTATTATCATCTACTACTAATACTTTTGTCTTTTTCATTTGTTCTCCTCTCAGTACTGCACGTATTTTCATTATATACTACCTTTTTAAAAAATGATAGAGAAAAAAAAGACAAGTTTTGTCGAAACTGTCTAATTTGTCTAATTTTCTAGTTTTTCTATAAAAACTTTTAATTTTTCTGGTTTTAAACTTAATCCGCCTAATAAGTAGCCGTCAATTTCTTTTATTTCTTTTAATAACACTATATTTTCTTCGTTGGCACTGCCTCCATATAGTACTTTGTTATTAGGAACCATATTTTTTATGTTTTTAAACATTTCCTTTATTTGGTCATTGGTTGGTATTATACCTGTTCCGATTGACCATATTGGTTCATAGGCAATTATTATTTTTTCTTTTTGTTCGCTAGTTAAGTTTGCTAAGGCTATTGTTAATTCTTTTTCTATAATACTTTTTTCTAACTGCTTTTCTCTTTCTTCTTTTGTTTCGCCTACACATAAAATTGGTATGATGTCTTGTTCTAAAAGTCTCATTATCTTTTGATTTATCTCTTCATCTGTTTCTTGTTGATAGTTTCTACGTTCTGAATGACCTACAATACAATACTTTACTTGTTCTGATTGTAATTGTTGTGCCGATACTTCTCCTGTATATGCACCTTGGTCGTTAAAGCTTACATTTTGAGCACCTAGCTCTACATTTTTTAAATCGAAATGTCCAATATTTAGAAAAGTGGGACATAATATTAATTTATTCTGTGTAGATAGACTTCCTAATTCTTCTTGATATTTTAAAAATTCTTGTTTTGTTAGATTACATTTATTATTTAACGCTATAATCATTTTATCATTCCTTTACATTTGATAAGTTGTTACTTTTTCTAATTCTTTGGACTTTGTGTATACTTGCATTCCAGATTCTATTCCCAAATCATCAAAACCTTGTTCTTTTAGATAACTTGAAGGAATATGATTTCCTTCTTCTTGTAATAATACAACATCTTCCATTCCTAAACTCGTAAATGCATAATTTTCTGCTTCCATTAGTAATTTTTCTTGGAACTTCGTACTTGCTGTATTATCTATTGTCATACGACAAATTTTACGATCTTTTTCTCCAAGAAGATGAGCTACTGTTATAATATTTCCATTCTGTGATAGAAAAAGTGTTCTTGCTATCTCCGGAGTTGTTTGTTCTAATTGTCTGTAATCTGCTTCGGATAGCATATTTTTTGTCTTTAATAAATAGTTAGAAGTGGTATTTGATAATTGATTCTTATCTTCATATTCTTTAAGCCTAATTATATGTTCTTCATTATAAGGATTTGCTACTTCAATTTTTTCTTTCATTTTACTTTATTGCTTCCAATCCAGGTAGAGTTTTTCCTTCTAGATATTCTAGGGTTGCTCCTCCTCCAGTTGATGCATGATAGACTTTGTCTTTATATCCTGCAAGAGAGGCAGCTGCTACTATATCTCCACCTCCAAGAATAATCTTGATGTCATTTTCTACAACATATTTTAATAAATCATCTGTTCCTTTTTTGTATTTTTCAAATTCATAGACACCTAGAGGTCCATTCCATACAGCAATACTTGCTTCCTTTAAGTAACTTTCAAATAATTCTACTGTTTTTGGACCGATATCTAAGCCCTGTTCATTTTCGCTTATTTCCTTTATTTCTTTTGTTTGATATGGTTCATTTTCACTATATTCTGTTGTTACTGCAACATCTACTGGTAATACAATCTTATCCTTGTAATCTTTTAAGATATTTTTACAAAATTCTAAGTTTTCTTCATCTAGTAAAGACTTTCCAACTTCATATCCTTCTGCTTTTAAGAAAGTAAATGCCATTCCTCCACCAATTAGAATTTTATCTGCTTTAGTTACTAAGTTTTCTATTACACCGATTTTATCAGCCACTTTTGCTCCACCTAGTACTACTACAAATGGATGTGTTGGATTATCTAATTCCTTTAATGCATTTAGTTCTTTTTCGATTAAAAATCCGATACAAGAGTCTAAGTGTGATGCAATTCCTACATTAGAGGCATGTGCTCTATGAATTGTTCCGAATGCATCATTTACAAAAACATCTCCTAAAGATGCCCAGTAAACTCCTAATTCAGGGTCGTTTTTACTTTCTTTTTTACCATCTAAATCTTCATAACGAGTATTTTGAACTAGAATAATATCTCTACTATTCATATTATTAATTGCACTCTCTAGTTCCTCACCTCTTGTTTTCTCTACGAACGTTACTTTTTGGTCAAGTAATTCTTCTAGTCTTTTTGCAACAGGTGCTAAATTATTTTTTGCTAGATCACTTTCTTCTTTTACTCTTCCTAAATGTGAAAATAAAATTACTTTGGCATTTTGGTCTAGACAATACTTAATTGTTGGTAAGGCTGCAGTGATTCTTGTATCATCTGATATATGTCCTTCTTTCATTGGAACATTAAAGTCACAACGAATTAATACTTTTTTATTTTCTAAATTCATATCTTTTATTGTTTTCATTATCTATCCTCCTGATATTATTTTAGTCTTTTTCTTACTTTTTTTCAATATAGTCTAGTTTTTATGCCATAAACTTTACAAGAACTTGATTCTTATCTTTCTAGTTTATCAAGAAAAAGTAAAGAAAAAGATATGGTTATTCATATCTTTTCATCGCTCTATAGGTTTGACACATATTTTGCAGTTCTTATCATTTGAGCAGTATAGCTCATTTCATTGTCATACCAAGAAACAACTCTTACTAATTGTTTTCCATCTACTTCTAAAACACTAGTAGATAATCCGTCTACTAAAGAACCACAATGTCTTCCAATAACATCACTTGATACAATTGGATCATCTGTATATTGTAGCGTTTCATTTTGAGATGATTTTAATACTTCATTAATTTCTTCAGCAGTTGTATTTTTTTCAAATTCAAGTACTAAATCAATTACTGAACCTGTAGGAACTGGTACACGCATTGCTGCTCCATCTAATTTGCCATCTAGATTAGGACAAACTTTACCAATTGCTGATGCTGCTCCTGTTGATGCTGGAACAATATTTGCAGCACAAGCTCTACCACGACGTGCTTTAATTCCTTTTTTATGAGGTACATCAAGAGTTGCTTGATCATTTGTATAAGCATGAACTGTTGTCATATAACCTTTTACAATTCCAAAAGCTTTGTCTAAGACATCTACCACTGGTGCTAGGCAGTTTGTTGTACAACTTGCTGCAGAAATGATTTTTTCATCACCTTCTAATGTCATATGGTTAACGTTATAAACGATTGTTTTTACGTCTCCTTTTGCTGGTGCAGAAATAATTACTTTTTTAGCTCCTGCATTAATATGTGCCATAGCTTTTTCTTCTGATGTAAACTTACCTGTACATTCCATTACTACATCGATATCTAAATCTTTCCATGGTAATAGAGAAGGATCTGTTTCAGCATAAACTTTTATGCTTCTATCTCCTACTATAATTGTATCATTCTCACTATAGATTTCATCAATACGATAGTTTCTGTGATTTGTATCGTATTTTAATAAATATGCTAATTGCTCAGCATCTGTTAAGTCGTTAATTGCAACAACTTCAAATTCTGGATCTTCTTCCATTAGGCGAAATGCTAGTCTTCCGATTCTTCCGAATCCGTTGATTGCTACTCTTACCATTTATTATTCCTCCTTTATTTTCATTATATAGTGTTCTATTTTTTGTTTCAATATATTCTAAGTTTTTTGACACTTTTTTGTCGCAAAAAAATATCCACAGATTTTGTGGATATTTTTACTATTTATTATCTTTAGGTCAATCGTTTAATATATGCTCCTCTATAAATCTAGCTACGCCATCTTCTGCGTTTGGTAAGGTAATATAATCAGCCTGTTTTTTCAACTCATCCATGGCATTTCCAACTGCACAAGTAATTCCACAGTATTGGAACATATTTAAATCATTTATATGATCTCCAAAGCAAATCGTTTCTTCTTTTTTTATATTAAGATATTCCCTTAGTTTACTAATTGCCTTTCCCTTTGAATTGTTATTTTTTATTATATCTACCTAGAAAAAAATATCATTCTTTTTAAGAGTTTTTACTAAATTTGAAGAACTGTTTTCTATGTTGTATTTCTTGGTATTTATAATTTTTTCTATAAATTCTTTTATCGATTCATATTCGTTATTATAAGCATATATTTGAACTATTTCTTCTTGTCTGTTTTTTAATCCTTCTAGACTTTTACTGTCATTTTTCTTCATTCGGTACTATTTTATTATGATACCTAGTAGTGATAGCATTTAATTTGTACTTTATTTGAAATTTTGTTGCAAAACTTAATATTCTTTCGATTTCTTTTCTTTCTATGGAATCTATGTATATTTTTTGTTGTGAATAATCATAAACTAAGGTCCCGTTACTCGAGATTACAATAGGGGTAATTTCTAACTCTTTACTTTTTGTTACTACAAATTCATTTGTTCTTCCAGAACATAATATTACATACATTCCTTTTGCTACTGCTTGTTGCAGTATTTTTCGTATATTCTGTGATTTCGTTTTCATTATTTGTAATTATTTTATCAATATCTAATATTATTAATTTTATATTTTTCATGTTTTTATTCGTGGAAACAACTTCCTCCGATAAACTCTCTTAAGATAGAATCCTGTGGTATGACATCCGATGGGATTGGTAAAAATAGTCGTAAGAAGTTAATTAGTCTTTTTGCTTCTTCATAATATGGAGAGTCTTGTGGCACTGAATAAAGTAATGGTTCTACATATGTTTTTAGGACTCCAATTTCATAAATTAGTGCTGAATTAAATGTAAAATCTGCATCATCCTGATATGGGAAGATATATTTTTCTTCTCCTCGTCTTACACTATCCCAAGATTTTAGTGTATGCTCTACATTATTATTTCTTGTTCTATTATCACGTATAATTCTTCTTAACATACGATTGTCTGTCGTTGAAACACGGTTGTGATCATCTAAATTTAACTCTGTTAAAGCAGATATATATATTTTATATTTTTTTGTTCTTGGTATGTTTGTTAATATTTTGTTATCTAAAGCATGTATTCCTTCTATTACTAGAATATCTTCTTCTCCTAGGGTCATTTCTTTATTGAATTCTTTTTTACCTACTAAAAAACTGTATGTTGGAATTGTAACCGTTTTTCCTTTTAATAAATCTTCTATTTGTTTATCAAATAATTTCATATCTATTGCTTCTAGGCATTCGTAATCTGGTTTTCCATTTTCATCTAATGGGGTTTCTTCACGTTCTACAAAGTAGTCATCCATAGATAACACTTTAGGATGAAGACCAAAACTTTCTAGATACATGCATAGTTTTCTTGAAGTTGTTGTCTTACCTGATGATGATGGCCCTGCCATTAATACTATTTTTATATCTTTCTTCTTTTTGTTTATTTCTCGTGCTAGATTTAATAGACGATTACTTTGTAAAGTCTCATCAACTCTGATTAAATCATTTATTTTTCCTAAAGATACTACTTTGTTTAAACCAACTGAATTTTCTACTCCTATAATCTTTGCCCAATCACGACATTCTTGAAATACCTCGAACATATGCGGATGATGTTTGTATGGTGGTATTTTTTCTGGAATATATATCGTTGGAAATTGTAATACGAATCCATTTTCTTTTATATATGTTATATCAAAATCTTTTAATTTCCCTGTAGAAGTTGGCATTAGATTATAAAAATAATTGTAATAATTTCCTAGACGATATAGAGTTATGTAACTATTGGTATTATACGTCATTACTCCAGCTTTTGCCTTATCATTTTTACTATTAAAGTATTTAATTGCTTCTGCTCTATCTACTGTACTTTTAATAATTGGCATATCTGCTTCTATTATTTTTTTCATGCCTTCTTTGATATTTTTCATTCTCGTTTCTGTTAACTTAAAATTGGTTTCAATATATAATCCTTTATCTAAAGAATGTTGAACCTGAATATTAGCATCTTCTCCAAATAGTTTTTTTATTGTATATAATAGTACATAAGTAAGTCCACTAATATGTGTTCTATTCGCTTCTCTTGTTGTTAAATCACAAAATTCTATCTTTGAATTTTCATCCACTTCACTTGTTAGCTCTTCAAGTTTATTATTTACTTTTGCTAATAGAATTGGATACTTATATTCTTTTTGAAACTCTTTAGAGATTTCTTCTAAAGTCATTCCTTTACTTAGTTGATACTTTTTACCTTTTATTTCTACTTCTATTGTTTCTATCATTTTGCTTCACCCTTTTTTATTTTCTCTTATTATTGTATCATACTTTGTCGTTTTGAAATATACATATTTTATTTTCTTTACATCTATACTAAAGATAGGTGATATAAATATGAGTTTAGTTCCTGTTGTTGTAGAAAAAGAGTTAGATGGAGAACGTAGTTATGATATTTTCTCTAGGTTATTAAAAGAGAGAATTATTTTTATTAGCGGGGAAATTAATGATGCTTTAGCTAATAGTGTTATTGCTTCTTTGTTATACTTGGATTCTATTAGTCATGATGATATTTCTATTTATATTAATTCTCCTGGTGGTAGTGTTTCTTCTGGTCTTGCTATCTATGATACTATGCAATTTATTTCTAGTGATGTTTCTACAATTTGTGTTGGTATGGCGGCAAGCATGGGTGCCTTTTTACTCTCTAGTGGTACTATTGGTAAACGATTTGCTCTTCCTAATTCTGACATTATGATACATCAACCCTTAGGTGGTGCAGAAGGACAGGCTAGTGATATAAAAATTACTTCTGATCATATCGTTTTACTTCGTAAAAAATTAAATAAAATCCTTGCTAAAAATACGAAACAGACTCTTCGAAAAATAGAAAAAGATACAGAGCGTGATTACTATTTAGATGCAAAAGAAGCTTTGGAATATGGACTTGTTGATCAAATTATTCAAAAATAAAACTATTAGGATAACCTAATAGTTACTTTTCTTTATTTTCTAATTTTTTAAATCTTGTTGCTAGTTCCTTAATTTTTCGAAATCTATGATTTAAGCCTGATTTTGTTATTGAGTTTCCTGTTTCTAGAGATATAATTTCACTTAATTCTTTTAGAGATGCTTCTGGATATTTTTTTCTATATTCTAGAGCTTGTTGCGTTTTATCATCTAAAAGACTAATTCCTAAGTTATCTTCAATAATTGCAATGTCATCTAGTTGAGCTGTTGCCGTAGCTACAACTTTATCCATATTAGCTTGTTCACAATTATTTAAACGATTTGCCTGATTTTTTTGATTTCTATAAATTCTTTGATTTTCAAAATATAATACAGCGTTATTTGCTTTTATTATCTTTAAGAAATCACTTATTTTATCTGCTTCTTTGATATATAGCATATATCCTTTGTCTCTTGTTAGAATTTTTACGTTTAAATCAAATAAATTTAATAACTTTTGTACAAACACAGCTTCTCCTGATTCTTCAATTAATAGTTCCATATGGTATCTTGAAGTTTTAGGATCATTAATACTTCCTGACGCTAAGAAAACACCTCTTAGGTATGCACGAATTTCTTCATTTGCACCTACGATATATTGTGGTGGTTTTTCTAAATATGTCCCTTCTTTATCCTGATAACCAATATCTTCTAAAATAAAGTCTTTTTTTTCTTCAATGGTCAATGCAAATAAATCCTTCTTACTAAAGTTTAGATTATCTTTTATTTCTTTTTTTATTTTTACCTCATAAAGAACTTCAAGTTGTTTTTCAATTCTTTCACAAATTAATGGATTTTCTGTAGTTAATTGAAGGCCAGTAGGTGTATTGTGTCCATTATTTCTAATATACCCGGATAACTCTGCAATCATTTCTGATTTTGAGGCAATATTTTTAGAAATTTCTTCTTTAATATCTGTTGTATATGACATATTAATTCCTCATTAAATAGTTAAATATTAAAGAGCTTAATTTTAGACTGTTATGTCTTAGTGTATTTGCTTCTATTGTTATCAAGTCATCTTCAATTAGTTCTACACCAAGATTTTCTAATGCTGCATAGTCTATTTTTACAGGATCTTTTTGCTCTGCGGTTGCATATTTCTCAGCTATTCTTTTATCTATTTTTGTGTTACTAGCAATTACTACATCAATTTTTCTAAAATCTAAATACCTGTTTAATAATTTTACATGATCACTTACTGTGAAGTTGTCAGTTTCTCCAGGTTGGGTCACAGCATTACATAAATACATAATTGGTGCTTTTGTTCCTTTTAAAGCACTTTTTACTTCACTACAGATAACATTTGGTAAAATGCTGGTATAAAGACTACCCATACTGAAAATTATTAAGTCTGCTTCTGCTATAGCTGATATTACTTCAGGCAGAACTTTTGGTTCTTCCTTATAGTAAATTTTTTCAATTCTTTGATCTGATTTAGTAATTTGCTCTTCTCCTTCAATTACATTACCTGATTTGTCTAATCCCATTAAAGTGAGAGATGAATCTTCTGAAATTGGTAAAACCGTATGTTTTACATCGAATAATTTACTTAGTGAGAAAATTGCTTCTTTTAATGACCCTGTAATATCTAACATAGAAGTTAAGATTAAGTTTCCCATGGCATGTCCGTCTAAATCACTTGAGGTGTGGAATCTATATTCCATCATTTTCTTGATTGGTTCATCTATTTCTGATAAAGCAGTAATTACCTTTCTAATATCTCCTACTGCAGGAATATTAAACTCTTTTCTTAATTTTCCTGTTGATGTTCCATTATCAGAGACTGTAATCACTGCTGTAATATCAACAGGAAAGTCTTTTAACCCTTTCAATAAATATGATATTCCTGTTCCTCCACCAAAAACTACAACTTTCTTATACATTTTATTTCCTCCTGTTATGCATTATATTGCTTATTATTCTTTTTCAACATATTTACTATAATAATAATTAATCCGGATACTATGAATATTATAGAGACTATTTGAGCTATTTTATATGTTCCAAGCATTAATGAATCCGTTCTCATTCCTTCTATAAAAAATCTGATAATACCGTACCATAGTAGATAGAAGCCTGTTAATTGACCTAGTTTTAGGTATTTAAATCTTCGTATTAATAGCATTGCTAAAAAGCCAAATAAACACCAAACTGATTCATAAAAGAAAGTAGGTTGTCTGTATTCTCCTAAAATATACATTCCTTGTATTACAAAGTTTGGTATTCCTAATGACTTTAGATGGGCTGCTGTGGTGACAGGTCCATATGCTTCGCTGTTAAAGAAATTTCCCCAGCGTCCAATTGCTTGAGCAATGATTAATCCTACTACTATAATATCTAGCATCTCCCAGATATTTATGTTATGTTTCTTACACGATATAATTACCACTATTAAGCCTGCAACGATTCCCCCGTGAATTGCTAGTCCTCCATTCCAGATTTGTAATATTTCTAATGGCCTATTTAAATAGTAAGGCAAATTAAATAGGACATAATATAATCTTGCACCTATAATTCCTATTATTATGGTACTAAATGCTAGATTTACTAAGAAGTCTTCCTCTATTCCTCTTTTTTTTGATTCCCTATATATTAGAATACAAGCTACTAACATACCTAGGAAGATAAAGATGGAATACCAATATATTTGAATTACACCTAAATCTAATGCTACTTGATTCATAAACAACCTTCTTTACTTTGATTCTTTTACAAAATTTTCTTTAAAAATTGGCCTGTATATGATTCTTTTACTTTAGCTACTTCTTCTGGAGTTCCTGTTGCAACAATTTGTCCTCCTTCATCTCCACCTTCAGGTCCTAGGTCAATAATGTAGTCTGCAACTTTGATTACATCTAAGTTGTGTTCAATTACCACTACCGTATCTTTATTATCTACTATTTTTTGTAAAATTGCAAGTAAACGCTTGATATCGTCTGTATGAAGTCCTGTTGTTGGTTCATCTAATACAAATAAGGTTTTTCCAGTTGCTTTTTTCTGTAATTCTTTGGCTAACTTTACACGTTCTGCTTCTCCTCCTGATAAGGTTGGTGCAGGTTGTCCTAATTTGATATATCCAAGTCCTACATCTTCTAATACTTGTAGTTTATTTTTTATTTTTGGTACATTTGAGAAAAACTCTAGGGCTTCTGATACTCTCATGTCTAGTACTTCTGCAATATTTTTTCCTTTATATTTTATGTTTAGGGTTTCTCTATTATACCTTGTTCCATGACATACTTCACATGGTACATAAACATCTGGTAAGAAGTGCATTTCTATTTTTTTCACACCATCTCCACGACAAGCTTCACAACGCCCGCCTTTGACATTGAATGAGAAACGATTCTTTTCAAAGCCGTACATTTTCGCTTCTTTGGTGGTTGTGAATAATGTACGTATGTCATCGAATACTCCCGTATAGGTTGCGGGATTTGATCTTGGTGTTCTACCGATCGGGTTTTGAGAAATTGCTACTATTTTATCAATGTTATCTAGTCCTAAAATCTTTTTATGTTTTCCTGGTTTTTCTTTGGAATGATATATTTTAGCAGCTACTGCTTTACAAAGTATTTCATTTACTAAACTACTTTTTCCACTTCCTGATACTCCTGTTACACAGGTAAATGTTCCTAGAGGAATATCTACATCAATATTCTTTAAGTTGTGCTCTTCAGCACCTTTTATCTTTAAGAACTTCTTATTTCCTTTTCTTCTTGTTTTTGGTACTTCGATACATTTCTTTCCACTCAAATATTGTCCTGTGATACTATTTTCATTTTTCATTACCTCTTCTGGAGTTCCGGCTGCTACTACTTGTCCTCCATGTTCTCCAGCACCTGGTCCAATGTCTACTAAATAGTCACAGGCAAGCATGGTATCGGTATCGTGTTCAACAACAATTAAAGTATTTCCTAAATCACGCATTTCTAACATGGAGTTAATTAACTTTTCATTATCTCGTTGATGTAGTCCAATACTTGGCTCATCTAATACATATAGTACACCTGTCAAGTGAGATCCAATTTGCGTTGCTAATCTTATACGTTGTGCTTCTCCACCCGATAAAGTACCAGCACTTCTACTTAGTGTTAAATATTCAAGTCCCACATTTTTTAAGAAGTGTAGTCGGTCTTGTACTTCTTTAATGACTAATTTAGCTATTTCTTTTTTCTCTTCTGATAATTCTAGATTATCAAAGAAAGGTATTAATTCTTTAATACTCATTTCGGTTACTTCATAGATGTTTTTTCCATTTAATTTTACAGATAGGACATCATCAGTAAGACGAGCTCCATGACAAGTCTCACAAGTATGTTCTACCATATAATTTTCTAACCATTCTCTAATCCATGTCGAACTTGTTTCCATGTACCTTCTTTCTAGGTTGGTTATAATTCCTTCATAGAAATCTCTACTATTATATTTATTGCCACTTTTTGATGAATACTGAAAATGTATTACTTCATCTGAACCATAAAGAATGACATCTTGTTGCTTTTGAGTTAATTTTTTCCATGGCTTTTTCATATCTATTTTATAGTGCTTACAAACACATTCTAGCTTTTTATAGTCTAGTCCTTCCGGGTCATCTGTTAATGTTTTTATACACCCATTAGCTATCGATTTATCTTTGTCTGGAATTAACAAATCCGCATCTATTTGTAGCTTTACTCCTAGACCTTTACAATCTGGACAAGCACCATATGGAGCATTGAAACTAAAGATTCTTGGCTCTAATTCTGGTAGAGAGAATTCACAATATGGACAGGCAAATGCTTCTGATAATACTAATTCCTTTTTATTTTCTCCTAATATTTCCACTACTACTTTACCTTCTGATAGTTTGGTTGCTCCTTCGATTGCTTCAAATAGTCTGGATCTTGAACCTTCTTTGATGATTAATCTATCAATTACAACGTCAATTTTATGTTTTTTGTTTTTGTCTAGCACGATATCTTCTGATAAATCCATCATTTCTCCGTCAACACGAACTCTAACATATCCTTCTTTGCGTAAATCTTCTAATAAGTCTTTTTGTGTTCCTTTTTCACCATGTACTACTGGTGACATGATGATTATCTTTGTTCCTTCCGGGTATTCTAAAACTTTATTTGTCATTTCTTCTACACTTTGAGAAGATATTGGAATATTGTGGTTTGGACAGTAAGGAACTCCGACGCGAGCAAAAATCAGTCTTAGATAATCATAAATTTCTGTTACTGTTCCTACTGTTGATCTTGGATTGTTGTTTGTTGTTTTTTGATCAATACTAATCGCAGGGGATAATCCTTCGATACTATCTACATCTGGTTTTTCACTTCCACCTAAAAATTGTCTAGCATAGGCAGAAAGACTTTCTACATATCTTCTTTGACCTTCTGCATAAATAGTATCAAAAGCTAAACTACTTTTTCCGCTTCCTGACAAACCCGTCATTACAATGAGTTTATTCTTTGGTAATTCAATATTTATATTTTTTAAATTGTTTTCTCTTGCACCTTTTACAATAATTTTATCCATTTATACTTCACCTGCCACATATTATAACATAACTTTGTTATTTTTTCTTCATTAATTTGATGCATACTTATTTTATAGCAAGAAACATTTGTTCGTCAATCGAACAAAAAGAAAAAGAATGATTTTCTATGTTTATCATTCTTTAGTTATTTTTCTTTAAAAGTACAAGATTTGCAAAGTTCTTCTGATGGCTTTCTATCTTGAAAAGATTTTTTTAGTTTTTGATATCTTTCTTTATTTTGTATTTCTTCTATAGATTCTTGATAAATATTTCCTAAGTCTATTATACCATTACTATCTAGACAACATGGTACTACTGTTCCATCTACTAAAATTGCGATTTGCGTTTTTAGTGCATGACAATATCCACAACTTTTGTGATTTGTAATTTCTGGCCATAAAAACTCATTATCTTTATCCACATATATTGTGGAGGAAATTTTTACGTTGTTTTCCGTTTTTAATTTATCCACTGTTTCTGTGGATAAATTATAATACTTTTGTATTTTTTCCACTACTTTTGTGGACTTTTTATCTAATTTATTATCTTTTAATGTCCATAATCGATAAATAATCACAGTATCTGGGGATAACTTTTCTACATTTTGGAATAGTTCTTCTTCGTAGGTTGGATTATTCTGTTCACAATGAAGAGAAAAGTTTATCTTATGTAGGGCTTTACAGTCCTTTAACTTATCTACTCGCTTGGCAAATATTGTTCCATTGGTTGTTAGATTTACGTTTAAGTTGTATTTTTCTGCTAAAGTTAGAAACTCAATTATTTTAGGATGCAGTAATGGTTCTCCTTTCACATGCAGGTATATAACTTTGGTTACTTTTGATACTTCTTTTAAAATATGTTCAAATTTCTCTTCTGCCATGAAGCGCTTTTCTTTTGTAACAGGGGAACAGAAAGAACAATTTAGATTACAGCAATTTGTAATTTCAATATAGACTTTTTTATACTTTTCCATTTTTCTTTTGACCTACTTTTTTAGTTTTGGGACGATATGGTTCAGGTTTATATCCTTCCTTGTCTTTATCAAAAACCATATAATCATACGCTTCCCAAAGATATACTGGCTTACTATTTTGTTTTACGGTCGCAGTATACATACCATTTGGTGATAAGTATATTCTAGTTGCGAAAGTGGTATTGTTATCTAGGTAGGTACAAAGAGCATCACATAACCTGTTACTTTTTATTCCGTTTACTATAAAATGAATTCTAGTAGGAGCATTTTCATCTAGTGTTAGTATTTCTTTTACATAGTCACTGTCTGGTATCTTGTCTTTAAACATTTCATATGCAACATAATCTCCTCTTTTAAAGATATCTAATCTAGCTTCATTGAAGCATAAGTTTAATGGTGTATTTTTCGTAGATAGGTTTTCTAATACTTTTAAAGCAATATATTGATCTAAAATTTTAGTTGTCGTTTGTTGTACTAAAGCAGAGTTCTTTGTTTTTCCATAACGATAATCTACTGTTTCTTTGTAAATTATCTTTTCTACTTTTTCCCAGTATTCTTCAGGATTAAAAATTACTAATAAATCGTTTGGATGCTCTTTTTTTATTACTTTGGATAATTCCTTTAAGTCTTTTGATATTTGATGTTCAAATATTTCATGTACTTTTTCTTTATTTTCTAACTCTCTTAATAGTATTTTATTTTCCATATTAATTTCCTGCTTTCATTTCAAATAAGATATCCCGCAATTCCATTGCACGTTCGAAGTCTAATGCTTTGGCTGCTTCTCTCATTTCTTGTTCGATTGCATCTACTGTCTTTGTAAACTCTTTCTTGGTCATCTTCTTTGGCTTTTCTGCTGCTTTTTCATCAACATTACTGATAACTTCTCTAATTTCTTTCTTGATAGTCTGTGGAGTAATTCCATGTTTTTTATTATATTCTTCTTGGATTTTTCTACGTCTTGCCGTCTCTTCTATGGTCTCTTTCATAGAATCGGTAATTTTGTCTCCATACATAATAACATGACCATTGGCATTTCTGGCACAACGTCCTACTGTTTGAATCAAACTTCTCGTACTACGTAGGAATCCTTCTTTATCTGCATCTAGTATAGCGATAAGTGAGACTTCCGGGATATCAATTCCTTCACGTAATAAGTTAATTCCGACTACGACATCATATTTTCCAACACGTAAGTCATGAATAATTTGAAGTCGTTCTAGTGTTTTTATTTCTGAGTGAAGATAGGCTACTTTGATATCTAATTCCTTTAGATAATTTGTTAATTCTTCTGACATACGGATTGTTAGTGTTGTTACTAATACTCTTTCATTCTTTTCTATTCTATCTTTAATTTCACCTACTAAGTCATCAATTTGTCCTTCCGTTTTTCTAACTTCAATTGTCGGATCTAGTAGTCCTGTTGGACGAATAATTTGTTCTATGAATTTTCCTCCAGTATGCTCTAATTCTAAGTCTCCTGGTGTTGCAGATACATAGATTGCTTGATTAATCTTTTTCTCAAACTCATCATATTTTAATGGCCTATTATCTAGAGCACTTGGAAGACGGAATCCATATTCCACAAGATTCATCTTTCTTGCTCTATCTCCATTATACATTCCTCTTACCTGTGGTAAGGTAACATGAGATTCATCTACTACTAATAAATAATCTTTTGGAAAGAAATCCATTAATGTTGTTGGTGTTTCTCCTTTTTTTCTTCCGGCCATTGGTGCAGAATAGTTTTCAATTCCAGAGCAAAATCCAGTTTCTTCTAACATTTCAATATCATAATTTGTTCTTTGTTCTAGACGCTCTGCTGCTAAAAGCTTGTTATTTTCTTTTAGTTCTTGTAATCTTTCTTTTAATTCTTCTTTAATACGAACGATTGCAGCTTTTAATTTTTCATCACTAACTACAAAGTGACTGGCTGGGAAGAGACTTAAATTCTTTTTGTTAGAGATAACTGCTCCTGTTAATGTATCAATTTCACTGATTCTATCGATTTCATTTCCAAAAAATTCTACTCGATATCCCGTAGTATTTTGATAGGCTGGGATAATTTCTACTACATCACCACGCACTCTGAAAGTACCACGTTTAAAATCAAGGTCATTTCTCTCATACATCATTTCTACTAATTTTGTTAATATTTCATTTCTTTCTACTTCTTCTCTGACAGATAGCGTTAACATTTTATTTCTATACTCTTCTACTTCTCCAATACCATAAATACAAGAGACACTTGCTACAACAATTACATCATCACGAGATAATAAGCTACTTGTTGCAGCATGACGAAGTTCATCAATTTCATCATTAATTGATGAATCCTTTTCAATGTAAGTATCTGTTGAGGGAACATATGCTTCTGGTTGATAATAATCGTAATATGATACAAAGTATTCGACTCTATTTTCAGGAAATAATTCTTTTAATTCTGAGTAAAGTTGCCCTGCTAACGTCTTATTATGAGCTAATACTAGTGTTGGTTTATTTACTTCTTTTATGACATTAGCAATCGTAAATGTCTTTCCAGTTCCTGTTGCTCCTAACAGTACTTGTTCTTTTTTCCCCTCTTTGATACCTTCTACTAACTCTTTTATTGCTTCTGGTTGGTCTCCACTTGGTTTAAATTTCGATACTAATTTGAACATATTTCTCCTCCTTTTTAACGATTGAACCTTATCTATTGACATTGTAAGTTACCATTGCTTTTTTTACAAGAATATCTTTTTTAGTTACTTAACTTAATACTAAATAACACCTATAATACTTGGTAACTTATTCTAACACTTATTCTACAATAAAACAAGAAACTTATACTAGTAGTTTCTTGTTATTTTTACTGATTCTAAATAAAAACTAACTAATTTATATTCTTCCTTTTTTAGAATATTGTTATTATAAATTTCTGAATTCATTAGTTTTTATTTTTTAGATACTAAATTTAATGTTTTTTCACTATGTCTATCTTTAATATATGTGTTTTTCTCTCTTTCACACTCTTTATCATTAATTTCTAGTTTCTCTAAAAACATTTCTGAAGTTATATCAATTCCTGCTTGCTCTAATTCCATTGCTATATAAGGTAGAGCATCTCTTATAGAAACTGTATTAGAAAATATTTCTTCAATACTAAGATCTGTTTTTCTAAAAAACAAATCATCCGCAAAAATATGAATCCATGTAAATGGGGGATTTTGTTTTCCAAATTTTTTTAGTGATTGATAGTGATAACTAAAGGTATCTTTCACAAACCTTTGTCGACATAATGTATCTTGTTCTGGTTCTCTTAAACTTACTCTATTCTTTTTATATACTGGTATTCTGTTCATCTTATCTTTTAATAATTGGTCTTTAGTTATTATTGTATCTTCTTGATTTTCTCTTTTTGGTATTGCATTTTCCCAAATTGTATTATAAAGATATTCTCCCGTTGCTTCTAACGGATTTAGTTCTACTATATCATATATCGCAATATTTCTTTTTGGTATCATGTAATGTGCCATATCCATACTGAAAGTAGTAGGGAAATTTTCTGTTGCTATAATATGTTCTAATAGTTTTTGAGCCTCTTCTTTTACCTCTTCAGGGATAGGATGTGTAGTTGAGTATAGTGGCCTTGAAATACTTTTTATTTTACCATCTAAAACGAAACATCTATATTCTTGTTTGCCATACTCATCTTCTATTATTTCTACTTTTTCACTAATCATAAATTCTTCAGTTGGATGTAATTCTAATGCATCTATAAGACCATATTTTCTTTCCAAAAACTCATTTATGTTTATAGCGGCAGAAAAGTTTTTCTCCACTGTTTTTAAGAAAATTTCGTTATCTATTTGCATATCAAATATTCTATTTTTTAGTTTTTCATTTTTCAATATTTCTTTTCCTGTTGCAAAGACAATATTTCTTTTTGTTGGTATAAATTTAGACCATTGTTTAATTTTATCTATCTTATCTTTAGTATTTAATGGAGATCCTCCATGTCTTATTATAGCTTCCATTATTATTTCTTCTTTAGAAATATTTGTTCTAGGAAATATTCGTAACCCTGTTACCTCTTGAATTTCTCCATTAGCGTTATAGAATTCATCTGCTATTTCATCATAAAAACATACATTTCTTTCATTTTCTAATGCATATTCTATTTCTTCGTTTTTCCTATTATATGGATTACTCGTTGTCGGTGCAGTATAGCAAACTAAAATTGATTTCATAATGACCTCCTTACAAATACTATTTATGATAACATATCTAGTTTCATTTTCAAAGAAAAAAGAAAATAACTTTTCTTATTAACCATTGGGACTTTTACTCTTTTGATTTTTTTATTATCATATAATCCATCATTTATACCTTTACTTTTTACTGCTTTTCTATTATAATTAAAGAACGCGAAAAAGGAGGGATATCTGTGGAGTCAACTGAAGTTAACACATCTGTTTCTCATTACCAAATATTATTAATTGATAATGAACTAGATATTAATGCACTTTCTTCTCTTTTTCCAATTCAGGGAAAAACAGTAGAACTTTCTTTGATAACTAGGGATGAAGATATAGTATCTTATTTTTGTAATCAATCTAATGCTTATCAAGAACTAGGGATACATGCATTGTATGTTTCTGCAAATCCAGAGAAATTAGCTGTTGCTAGAGATTTTCAAATGGATACTTGTTTTTTAAACAACGGAATCAATGATGTTGTAGATTTTGATAAAACTTATGAAATACCAGTTACTAAAAAACTAACTAGATAAGACTTCTAATTTATAACTTAGAGGTCTTTTTTATTACTTTCTATAAGACTTTAAATATTTCCTTATATCTTATTTTAAACAGTTACTCTATTCCTAAATTGTATGTTTAGTTTCTCTTGTAATTTTATACTTTATTTTTTATTATTATACTAAAGTAATTTCTATTTTTCGTAATT
This sequence comes from uncultured Bacilli bacterium, assembly GCA_944332295.1. Lineage (GTDB taxonomy): Bacteria > Bacillota_I > Bacilli_A > RF39 > UBA660 > Faecimonas. The sequence goes on from CALVJR010000005.1 coordinate 56,196, forward strand.
TTCGACATATTTTGGTAAATATAGTGTTACAATGGTTAAAAGATAAGGTGATTTTATGGGTGAAGAGGAGTATATAAAAATTGCAAAAAGGGTAAATGTTCACAATTTTTATGGTTTTATGGATTCTTACAATCTAACTTATGGAGAATTATTAGGTATTATTAATTATGGAATTCATTCTGACATTTCAAAGTTTCAAAAAGAGAATTTATATCAATTACTACATGATAAACAGTGTATTTTACGTCTTACTGATTCTAAACTAGGAATTATTGCAGATACTCATATAGGTAGTCCTTTTATGAGTTGGGATAAAATTTACAGAGCATATGATTTTTTCTTTGAGCATAATATTCATACTGTGATATTGCTCGGAGATTTATTTCATGGTCCTTCTTATAGATATAAAACAAATCCTAATCGAGGTATTATTCAGTGTTACCAACAATTTGTTGATTGTGAGGAGCATTACCCAAAAGGTTTTCAAAACTTTGTTTTGCATGGAAATCATGAGGAAAGATTTGAATTTGTTGGTATGAATTTATGGGAAATGTTAGCTGTGAAAAGAGACGATTTTTTCTCCTTAGGTATTGGTAGATGTTATGTTGAAATGAATGGGTTTATTATATCTTTAAATCATCCTGGTACTCGGGATACACTTCTTCCTCCTGAAATGGATTGTGATATTTCTCTTTATGCCCATTATCACTATTTTAAAAAAAGAGGTAGTCAAACTAATATTGGCACATGTAGTGACCTTATAAATCAGAATCCTTCTACCGGAATAGATACTCCCGGGTTTGCCATTTTATATGCCTGTAATAATAAATTACGTCTTAAAGCTTATGATTTGTCGGATGATGATCCTAAACTAATGTTTACAGAGTCATATTCTAAAATAAAAAAGCGATAGCACTATGCTTGTGCATTCGCTTTTTTATAAGCTTTTACCATTTTCTTTATTACTTTTTCATTTCCTTTTTCTAAATCACTTGGTATATATTCATGACTTTCATTTAATTTTTCTATTAATTCTTTTACTTCTGCTTGAGACTCTTCTGGATTATACTTTTTACTTACTATTTTATGAATTGTATTCATTAAAAATATTCCTGCTTCTGTATCTGGATTCATCTCTAACTTACTTTCTTTTGTTTTTGTAGGTGTATAATATTCACTATCTTTTGAATCAATAATATCAAATATTTGATGTGCTTTTGGCCTTGCTATCTTATGTAAATCTGTACATATTTCGTTATGATTTTGTAATATTAATTCTTCTATATTTGGTAACGGACTTTGATAGATAAATGGTATTTTTTGACTTTGTAATTTTGAAGACATTCTTTCTGAAAAATACGTTGAGATTAATTCTTTTGTTGTATAATCTTGATATTCATTTTCTAATAATCCTATTTTTTCTTGAATTAGTTTTAACCAATTTGCAACCTGTTTTAATTCTGTTATATCTCTGTAATTATCTAAATCTTCATAACTATAGTATTTATCTATTTTTATCGTTGCTGGTGTTACTTTTAAATCTTGAAGTTGGTTGTTCTTATTGATATTACTTTCAAACACTATTGTAGGATATTCTCTTTCCGTATTCAACTTTGGTAATACTTGTAAACCAGACTCTACTTCTTTTGCAATATCATCATTTTCATTTACTATTGTTGTAGTATCTAATATATGAACTCCAATCTTTCTACTACCGTCTAAGTTGAATTGTAGAGAAAAAGCAAATGGTTCTAGTCCTGCTATTTGAAAAGTTTTTATAGTATCTGAAGTTTGATATTCAGGATATCCTCTTCTTTCATTTCTAATTACTGCAGAATCCAGTAAAAATTCATATATTTCTTTTCTTTCTTGTCTTTCAAAATATAATTGTCCAGTTTGTTCTTTGCTTTCTTCTATATATTCTAGACTTTCTATTTCTTCAATATCATTTAGTACTTTATCTGTAGTTTGATAACCTTTTCCTTTAATATATTCTTTAAATTCTTCTATGCGTGTATAATATTTATCTTGTTCTTCTTGCGTTAATTCTACATCTTTCTTTATAAATAATTTGATTATTTCTTTATAATATATTGGTTCTATATAATCTAATCCTTGATCTAGGAGTTTTAATTTATAATTTTTTATAAAATTGTCTAACGATAATAGAACAATATGTTCTTTTCTTCTATTTATTACAGTTTTTCTTCCATGACCTTCCTTTTCTTTATATGTTTTTCTGGCTCTTGTGAATTCTTCTATATCTAATAATTTTTTTATATAATCATAATTTCTATCATCTTGCATTAATTTATTTAATATATCGTAGTAGACACTTGTATCTTCTTCATCAATTTGATAAATTATTGGCTTTATTCGTTCAAATTCTTTTTCTATATTTTTAAGAAAAGCTTTTTCCCAACTATTATCTTCTTTTCTTAGCACTTTTCTTCTTTGTTTTAATACATCTATGGCTAAAATAGTTAGTTCTTCTAGCTCATATGTAGGTAAATCTAACATATTATTTAATAAAGCTTTTATTTCCTCTGGAATAAATCGTGTTGGCTGATTATTATACTCTTTCGTATATTTACCACACACTAGTTTTCTTAAGATAAATTGAAAGTCTTTTTCAATAGCATTTTTTGGCTCTATAAAATCATAATTTTCAATTAATTCTTCATTTGTTGGTTCTGGATTTGTTAACAATTTAATTTGAGCATTGTCTAATTCTTTTAAGTGTATTATGCTTTCTAAAAACTGATGACATTTTCTAACTTCTATTGTTATTTTTTCTAACTTTTCTCTAAAGTCTAAGTATTCTTCTCTATTCATTTGACTATATATTAACTTCTTTGAGGTAGGTAGCCCTAATTTTATATTACTATCTACCGCTATCATATGATAAACTCTTTCGCTCATTTCTTTTTGATATGAAATTTGTTCTTGTAACGCTGTTGTATATATTTTTTGTAGTTCTCTTAATATTGATACTCGTTCATTATAAAATGCTGTATTTTTATAGGTATTAAATTCCTCTCTTGTCTCGTCTGATAGCCAGTAATTGATTAGTTCTATATCTGAAATTACTTTCCTTCTTCTCATTTCTAATTTTGATTTTCCAGATGTATTACCTGTAGTTGGTTGTTGGCGAACAGACGCTGGTTGATTACGCATCAATCTAAATTTTTTATCTGTTTCTAGTAGTTCTTGAAATTCTATTCCTATTTCTAATGCAAGTTCTTCCTCTCCATTATTTCTATAAGTTCTATTTAGTGCCCTATTACTTCTTTTCATCGAAATTAGTTTTTTACTGATTTGTGCTAATAAGTCATCTGTTAGTTCTTCTCCTAATTGTGTTTCTAATTCTTGTAGACTTTCTACATTCTTTATGTAAGAAATTGCTTTCTTTACTATTTCATTATATTCTTCTTTTCTCTTTTTCATATTTATCCGTTCCTTCTTTATTATTAGATATTACTAGAAACTTGAATTTTTCCTTTTAACTAGTAAATCATTTTCTTTATAACACTTAAGCCACCACTTTTTATTACTTCATAGTCGTTTGGACCATACTTCTTCCTTTCTTGTTTTTTATCATACTATTTCATTTATTAAATTACAATATTTTATTTTAAAAACATAACAAAAGAACTATTTTGTAGTTCCTTATTCCATATTAGTTGTTTCTATTTCTGGGTACCATTCTGGATTATCCATCATATATTCTTTCATTGCTGTTTGTTTTAATCCATCATAATAGTACTCGGATGTTTCTGATATACTTGCTGCAACAGTAGAGTCAAAAAAATAATATTTTCCCTTATATTTTACAATATTCCACATGTGTGGTCCTGTTGTATGACCTGATACACCATATGACTCTATTCCAATATTTTGAAAAATTATTTGGCACGCTTTAGCAAATCCTGCACATACTGCATTTTTATTTATGAACACATTATATGCCGATTGATTTTTCGACATATATGTAAATGTTTTATCATATTTCGTTTTTTTTCCTATCCAATTATATACATATTTAATTTTTCCATAATCATTTAAGTCTTTTGTGTCTTCTTTAATTTTGTGAATAATTCTTTGTATTCTACTCATATTAAATGCTGTAAGTAATCTTAATGGTGTTGCACTATTTATTGTTATTTCATAGTCTCCTGCTGTACTATATTTATATCTCAAACTTCCAAAATTTAGTAATTCTGGATGATCTACTATAATAGCATCATATATTTTCTTTACATCTAGTTCATCTGTTATACTTTTGAAATAGATTGTTGGGATATGATTTTGTGATGCTGATACTAATTTTTTGTATATGATTTGTTCTGAAGTCTCTAAATAATTATTATATATTCTTTCATCTGATGCATATAAATCATTGATATAAGTTCGACTATTCTTATCTACTTTAGAATTAGGCTCAATTAAGATAAAGTAGTTATTATATAAATAAAAAGATAGTATTAGTAGTATAATTGTTAGTATTTTATTGTCTTTAAAAAATTTCATTTAACTTTCCTCTTTATATATATAATTTCCTGACAAATAAGCAAGCCAAGGATATATAATAAATGGAAGAATCAATCCTAAAAAGCCTGTTTTTTTGCCATGACCATAGGTATCCGCTATTATAAATGAAGCAAATACACAAATTATTGTTAAAATGAATAGTCTATCCGGTAATAAAATTAATCCTAATGCTAGTACCATCAATAGCCATGGAGATATTCTTAACCCTTTTAAAAAGTAATAAATATTTACAATAGGAATAATTCCTTTCCACCATTTTATTCCACTTTTTGCGATATACCCTGGAATAGATATTACAATACAAATCAAACATACTACTAAATACATACACTCACCTTAATTTTATTATATAACCATTTTTTTTAATTGAACAGAAAAAAAGAAACTGACTTTACAGTTTCTTACCTTCCATACCACCAAGAATATAGTCCACTAGGGAATCCTATATAATTTCTTGGATTTAATGTGCTTCTTTGATAAGTAGCCCAGGTACATCCTCCACCTTTGTTCCAATCACATGTAGTAATTTCTAAGTGTAGGTGCGGTCCTGATGAGTTACCTGTTGATCCCATACGTCCAATTACTGTATCTGGTGTTACTATTTGTCCTACATTAACATACCATGCTGATAAATGGGCATAGGTAGAGTATAAGTATCTTCCGTTAGTATAATGTCTTATCTTTAATACTAGAGCACCTGCACTATCATAGTATTTGGCAAATACAACACCTGTTGCTACTGGGTGAATTTCAATATTTGAATAATTTCTATTTCCAAGGTCTATTCCTAAGTGACCATTGTTCATCCAGTTTTGTGTTACATATCCACTTTCCATTGGTCTAAAGAATCCTGCTGCTGATGGTGGCATAATATTTCCGGCATTACCACCGTTACCTCCACCGCCACCACTTGATGCATGCTCTCTATCATATCTAATTTGGCATTGTTGAATATCTTCATTCTCTCCACAACCAATAGACTCATAATATTTTACATT